>DASTYE010000267.1:0-12029 GCA_035765135.1 Gemmatimonadaceae bacterium
GCCTGGGGCGCAGTGCTGGCGCGATCACCGAGGCAGCCGTGCCCGCCATTCCGGTGCATTCCGAAACGCGGTTCGAGCCATTTCCGCTCACCGATCTGCAGCAGGCCTACTGGCTCGGGCGCACCGACGCGTTCGCGCTCGGCGGAATCGCATCGCGCGCGTATCTCGAGCTCGAGGCATCGAATCTGGATCTGAATCGCCTGGAGCGCGCGTGGAATGCGTTGATCAGGCGCCACGACATGCTCCGCGTGGTCGTTGGCGACGATGGCTCACAGCGCGTGCTGCCGGAGACACCAGAGTATCGCATCGCCATCCATGACCTCCGCGATCACTCCGCGGCCGAACAGGTTGAGCGGCTCAACGAGCGGTACGAGCGCATGCTGCGCGATTTGCGGCCAGCGAGCGAATGGCCGCTGTTCGACATCCAGGCGTCGCTGTTATCCGGCGGGCTGGTACGTCTGCATGTCGTGCAGGATGTGCTCAACGTCGATGGCGGGAGCATGGCCACGCTGTTCCAGGAGCTCGCGCACCTGTATCGGCGACCTGATGAGGAGCTTCCGCCGCTCGACCTGACGTTCCGCGATTACGTGCTGCATCAGCGAGAGCGGGAGACGCATCCCGATTTCGAGCGCGCGAAGCGGTACTGGATGGAGCGCGTCGCCGACTTTCCGGCGGCGCCCGATCTTCCGCTGGCCACTTCCCCAGCGGCGCTCGGTGCGCCGGAGTTCCGACGTCTTTCGACGACGTTGAGCGTTGGGGTGTCGGAGCGTCTGCGCAAGCTCGCGCTCGATCTCGGTGTCTCGCAGACAGCGTTGTTCATCGCCGCGTACGCGGAAGTCCTCACGGCGTGGAGCGCCAGCGCGCGGTTCACGCTGAACGTCCCGCTCTTCAATCGGCCGCCCGAGCACCCGGGAATCAACAGCGTCGTGGGGCCGTTCACGAGCGTCGAGCTGCTGGTCATCGACAACACCTCCGCTGATGGCTTTGCCGAGCGGGCGCGGCGTGTCCAGCGGCAGCTGCTGTCGGACCTCGATCACCGGCGATTCGACGGCGTGCGAGTGGCGCGCGAGCTGGTCCGTTTACGCGGCGCCGAGGGTGGGAGCATGCCGGTGGTGTTCACGAGCCTGCTCGATCACCGCTTCAGTGAAGCGATCGGGGTGCTCGGGCGAATCACGCGAAGCATCAACCAGACCGCGCAGGTCTGGATGGACCTGCACGTCGATCAGGTTGCCGGCCGGTTCGTGCTGAAGTGGGATGCGGTCGAAGGTCTGTTCCCGGACGGCATGGTGAGTGACATGCTCGACGCGCTCGCTCGCGTGCTGGAAGGGGCAGCGTCGGGCGGGGCGGAACGAACTCATGCAGGGGTCTCGATGCTACCGCCGTCCCAGGCCGAGCGACGGCAGTCGGTGAACGCGACGGCCGCGGCCATCCCGGACCTTCTGGCGCACCAGCTGATCGAGCGCCAGGCGAAGGACCGGCCGAACCACCCGGCGGTCGTGAGCGGCGTTAGGCGGATGACCTTCGGGGAGCTCGACCGGCTCGGGAATCGCATTGCACGTACGCTGCGCGGCAATGGCGTTCGTCCCGATGAGCTGGTCGCGGTGGTGATGGACAAGGGTTGGGAGCAGATCGCGGCCGTTGTCGGAATCCTCAAGGCGGGCGCCGCATACCTGCCCGTAGACGTGGAATCGCCATCCGAGCGTTTGCGGTATTTCCTCGAGCATGGCGACGCGCGAGTCATCCTGACGCAGAAGCACCTCGAGCAATCGATCGAGTGGCCGTCTGACCGCACGCGCCGCTGCGTCGATCGCGATGCCGACTGGGACACGGATGAGACGCCCATCCCGGCCGTGCAGGGCGCCGACTCGCTCGCCTATGTGCTCTACACCTCGGGCTCAACGGGCGCGCCCAAAGGCGCGATGATCGAGCATCGGAGCGTGGTCAATCGAATGACCGATGTGATCGCGCGGTTCGGCCTCGGCCCTGATGACCGGGTCATCGCGATCACGGCGCTCCACCACGATCTCTCGGTGTTCGACATCTTCGGCGGGCTCGGCGCGGGGGCGACGCTGGTCGTACCGGACCACGCGCAACGTCGCGACCCGGGTCATTGGACGGATCTGGTCGCGCGCGAGGGCGTCACCACGTGGAACTCGGTGCCGGCGTTCGTCGAGATGCTGGTGGAGTACGTGGAGGAGCGGCCGGTCGTGGAGCGCACGCGTCTGGGATCGCTGCGGCGCGTGATCATGTCGGGTGACTGGATCCCGGTGTCGCTTCCGGATCGTATCCGTCGCCTCGCTCCGGACGCCACGGTGATCGGCGCAGGGGGACCCACGGAGACGACGGTCTGGGACATCTGCTATCCCATTGGGGATGTCGATCCTTCGTGGAAGAGCATTCCCTACGGAGCGCCGATGACGAACGCGACGTATCACGTATTCGACGACAGTGGCGAGGAACGACCGAACTGGGTTCCTGGGGAGCTGTACATCGGCGGCGCGGGGCTGGCGCGCGGTTTCTGGCGCGACGCCGAGCGCACGGCGGAGAAGTTCGTACACCATCCGACGACGGGTGAGCGGTTGTACCGGAGTGGCGACCGAGGCCGGTGGCTTCCCCAGGGAACGATCGAGATCATGGGCCGCACCGATTTCCAGGTGAAGATCCAGGGGCAGCGCATCGAGCTGGGGGAAATCGAAAGCGTGCTCACGCGGCATCCCGCAGTGAAGAATGCGGTGGTCGCGGCGTTAGGCGAGACCGGCGCGAAGCGCCGGCTGGTTGGATACGTCGTGGAGTCGAACGGTGCCGTGGCCGACGAGGACCTGAGGCGCTTCATGGCGCAGCAGCTGCCGCCGCACATGATCCCGACCGCGTGGGTGCACCTCGAGCGTCTGCCGCTCAGCGCGAACGGCAAGGTCGACCGGCGAGCGCTCCCGAACCCCGAGGAACGGAGGCGCCCCGAGGCTCGTACGCCGGCCGCCGAGCCGCCTAACGGCGGATCGGACCTCGAAGCACGACTCATCGGCATCGTGGCAGCTGTGCTCAAGCTGGACGCGGTGGATCCCGACGAGAGTCTGCTGAGCTACGGAGCGAACTCCATCGATCTGGTGAGACTGGGGAACCGTCTCGAACAGGAGTTGGGGCGCCGCCCTCGCATCGACGAGCTATTCCGCGTTCAGACCGTTCGTGATCTCACGCACTGGTACCGGGAGCGAGACCCAGACCTGGGTGCCGAGCCAACCCCGGCGGCCGGAGAACCGCGCACCGAGATCGAGCGTATCATCGCGTCGTACCGCGTCTTTCTCGATCCGGCCGAGCGCGATGAGTTCAAGAAGACAGATCCGGGAATCCGGCACGATCTCGACGCGAGCCCCGCGCTGGCTCTGCCCGGCACCGATGAGAGCGAGCTCGCATCGCGCTACGCCAGGCGGCGCGCCGTTCGCCAGTTCTCGCTCAAGCCCGTTCCGCTGGCGGCGCTTTCACGGATGCTGGAATGCCTCCGTCGCGTCCACATGGACGGCAAGACGAAGCATGGCTACGCATCCGCGGGCGCCATGTATCCCAATCAACTGTACCTTCACGCGAAGCCAGGCAGGATCCAGGGGCTGACCGCCGGCACGTACTACTATCATCCCGACGCGCATCGCCTGATGCTGCTGGAACCGCACGCCGAGATCGACCGGTCGATCCACATCCCCTACATCAACCAGCCGGTATACGACGAAGCGGGGTTCTCGCTGTTCATCGTCGCCCGGCTGTCGGCCATCGCCGCCGCGTACGGCGATCGCTCCTGGCATTTCGCCGTTCTCGAGGCGGGGATCATGTCGCATGCGCTCGAGCTCGCGGCATCCGAGGCGGGCATTGGACTGTGCCACATCGGGACGGTGTCGTTCGACGAGATTCGCGGACGGTTTCGGCTGGATCCGAGCGACGTGCTGGTGCACTCGCTCGTCGGTGGACTCCCGGCGACTGGCGTAGACGTGGGCGAGGCGGGCGGCTCGTCCGCGCATCTCTTCGAGCGCATTGCCGAGCTGATGCCGGACGAGGTGCAGGCACTTCTCGAGGCACACCGGATCGCGGATGCCTAACGGGCTGCTCGAGCTGACGCGCGAGCAGCGTCAGCTCGCGCGAGTGTTGCTGCGCCAGCGAGGCGTGGATCCGACGCAACTTCCGATTCCGCGTCGCCCCGACCCATCGGTTGCGCCGTTGTCGGTAACACAGCAGCGGCTCTGGATGAGCGGGCAGGTGGCGAAAGGGCTTCCCTACGGCAACGTGCCGATGGGATTCAGAATCCATGGCGGGCTCGACCCGGACGCCCTCGAACAGGCCTTGTCGCTCGTCGTCGCGCGGCACGAGATCCTCCGCACGACCTTCCCGGTTGAGAACCGGCGCGCGACCCAGCGCATTCATCCCGCCACCGAGATTGCGGTGCCTGAAGAGGACCTGCGGTCGGTGCCCGTCTCGGAACGCGAGGACGCATTGAAGGCGCGCATCGTCGCTGAAGCACGACGGCCGTTCGACCCGGCGTCGGAGACGCTGCTCCGCGCGACGTTGTTCAGGCTCGATTCCGATGACTGGGGGCTCGTCATCGTGTCTAACCATCTGGCGACCGACGGATGGGGAGCGCGCCTTCTGCTGGATGAGCTCTCGCTCGCGTATCAGGCGCTCGGCCAGGGTCGACAGCCGGAGCTTCCGCCACTGCCGATTCAGTATGGCGACTACGCCGCCTGGGAAGTGGAACGCCTCGACAGCGGAGAACTCGAGTCGCAACGCGCATACTGGCTCGCGCGCCTGGCGGGAGCGCCCGCGCAGCTTCGACTCCCATTCGATGGCGCCCCGTCACGCTCACTCGAGACGGAATCGATCGCGATTTCGCTCTCGCCCGCGCTCTCCGACCGGGTGAGAAAGGCGTCGCGCGCCGAGGGAGTGACGCCGTACATCACGTTACTCGCGGCGTTCGGGGTTCTCCTGCAAAGGCAGAGCGGACAGGACGACATCGTGATCGGCACGATCATGTCCAGGCGCACCCGTAGCGAGACGGAGCCGCTCATCGGAAACTTCGGCAACAACCTGTTGTTGCGTACGAGACTGGATGGAGATCCATCGGCACGGGACATCCTCCGGCGCACCGCATCGACGGTCCGTGAGGCGCTGGCGAACTCGGACGTATCACTCGAGCTCGTGGCGCAGTCCGCGTCGATTCCCGCGTTTCACGTCATGTTCCTGGTCCGCGACGGGAACTTCGAAGAGCGCCTCACGATCGGCGACGCAGTGTCCGCGATCGGCGCCTCTCCCCGAATCGCGACGCTCGACATGGTGCTCGACCTCACCGATGGGGCACGCGGGATCAACGGATATCTCGAGTTTCGGACGGCGCGCTTCACGCGCGAGCGCATGGAGCGGCTCGCGTCAGACTTCGAAAGCGTCGTAACCGAGCTGACCGGGGACCTTCACGGAGCGGCCGAGCCGAGAAGCGCCCCCACGGGGTGAGCGCGGCCGGTCGGCACCGCTTCATCCACGCATCGCCGCACCAGCTCGGCGCTCGCGCCCACGTAAGGCTCGCGCAGCATCTGATCGACCGGACAGCCATCGGGACCGCAGTACGTCACGGTGTCTGTGGCTGCACTCCTCCATTGCAGGAGCGCGTTGCCGGCGCGGAGCCACTCGCGCGTCGGCAGCAGCAGAGCCAGACGGCCGCGGAGAAACCCGGGCTTGTAGCGGCGCACCGCCGCGATCGTCGCCGCTTCGATTCGGGCGCGCGCGGCCATGACGGGGTCGGAGACGATCTCCCGCGGTGCCGCGCGTCGCGCCGCGCGGGCGCGCAGCTTCGCAGCGATGTATTCGATTCGCCCCGAACCCGACTCCGACCTCAGCGCGCGCGCGTGCGTTCGAACGCGATCCACCTGCTGCTCGAGGCGATAGCGCAGCTGCGGCACCGGCCCGTACCATGACGGGTGCGGGCTGGCGAAGAGCGCCACGAAATCGACGGTGGCCCCCGCGCGCTGCAGCTGAAGCGCCAGCTCGAACGCGATGGCGCCGCCGGCGCAGTAGCCGGCAATGCCGTATGGACCGTTAGGCATGAACCCACGCACCTGCGACGCAAAGTACGCGGCCAGCGCTTCGACGCTCCTCAACGGTTCGGCCTGTCCATCGACCCCTGGAGGCTGGAGTCCGAACAGCGGCTGATCGCTGCCGAGGTGCTGGGCGAGGGCGCGGTAACAGAAGACGTCGCCGTTATGTCCCGGAATCGCGAACAGTGGGGTGCGCGATCCGTGCGGCTGCAGCGGCACGATCGCACGTTGCTGATGCACGATCTCGCCGGCGGCCTGAAGGAACCTGAGGATCTCCGCCTTTCGCGCTCGTAGTTGATCGCGGAGATCCGGCGTCAGCACGCCGACCGGAGCGGCGCATCGAAGCTGGCCGCCGTCGGCCCGGACCTCGACGTTTCGGCGTCGCAGCTCCTCGAGTAGCGCCGGAACGGTCACAGCACGATTTCCTCGCGCTCGACGCCGAGCACGGCGGGAGCGGTCCATCCGCCCCATGTGGCGGCATCGACCGCTTCGGCGAGCGCGGCGACGGTGGGACGCTCGAAAAGATTCCGGAGCGGGAGGTCCACGCCAGAGCTGGCGCGAAGGCGAGTCATCAACCGCGCCGCCATGAGCGAATGACCGCCAAGGTCGAAGAAGCTGTCGAACACGCCAAAGTCACTCCGTCCGATCACCTCGCGGAATACCTCCATCACCATCCGCTCGGTGTCGGTGCGCGGTGCCGTCGCGGTGGTGTGGAGTGCCTCACCATCGGAATCCGGCGCCGGCAGCGCTTTGCGATCGACCTTTCCGTTGGCAGTGAGCGGCAGCGCGTCGAGGCCGACGAAGCGTGACGGCATCATGTACTCGGGAAGATCGGAGCGGATGAGCGCTCTGAGCTGCTCGACGAGAGCGGGCGATGCGTCCGGAGAGACGTAGTACGCCACGAGCCGGCGATCACCGGGAACGTCCTCGCGCGCGACGACAACCACGTCGCGCACCGATGAGTGGCGAGCGATGGCAGCCTCGATCTCTCCGGGCTCGATGCGGAAGCCCCGGACCTTCACCTGGTGATCGACACGGCCAATCCAGTCGAGCGTCCCGTCGGGGAGCCAGCGTGCCAGGTCGCCGGTGCGATAGAGCCGCTCACCTGTCGCAAAGGGACTGGGGATGAAGCGCTCACGCGTAAGGTCCTCACGCTGCAGGTAGCCTCGCGCCAGACCATCGCCGCCCAGGTAGAGCTCACCCGGTACGCCGACAGGCGTGGGACTCAGGTTCGCGTCGAGCACGTACGCTCGCGTATTCGCGATAGGTCGCCCAATGGGCGCCTGACGATCGGCCGAGGTGACGCGCTGGACCGTGGACCAGATCGTCGTCTCCGTCGGGCCGTACATGTTCCACAGGGCGGCGCATCTGGGGAGCAGCTCTCGCGCGAGGTCGGGTGGGAGTGCCTCCCCGCCGCAGAGAATCCGGAGCGTCGGCGAGCCAGCCCAGCCGGCATTCACGAGCATGCGCCAGGTGGATGGCGTCGCCTGCATCACCGTACACCCGGATTCGTTTGTTCGACGGATGAGCCGGTCCGGATCCACGACATCGTCGCGGCTGGCGATCACGACCGTCCCGCCGGTGATCAATGGCAGATAGAGCTCGAGTCCGGCAATGTCGAAGGACAGCGTCGTTACCGCGAGCAGCGAGTCCTGTTCGGTGAAGCCGGGTGTTCGCTGCATCGACAGGAGGAAGTTGACGAGTGCGGAGTGCGGGATCTCCACCCCCTTTGGCTTTCCTGTCGACCCCGAGGTGTACAGCACGTACGCGAGGTTGGCGGGCGTCGCCGAAGGAGGGCTTTCGCCGGAAGGCTCGAATGGCTCGGCGATGTCCTCGAGGCGCACCACCGAGTCGGGCCTAACGGGCAGCTCAGCGTCGAGATCGCGATGCGTTACCAGCACCCGCATCCCGCTGTCGGCGACCATGTACCCCAGGCGGTCTCGCGGGAAGGAGGGGTCGAGCGGTACATAGGCACCGCCTGCCTTCATGATTCCCAGCAGCGCCACGAGCATCTCGAGCGATCGGTCGACCATCACGCCGGTGAGCACGTCAGGTCCGACGCCGAGTGCGCGGAGGCGATGCGCGAGTGCGTTGGCTCTCGTGTTCAGCTCGCCGTACGTGAGCGTGTCGCGATCGAAGCGCGCCGCCACTCGATCAGGGCTGCGGCCGGCTTGCGCTTCGATCAGCTGGTAGGCACAGAGTCCCCGCGCGGGGTGGTCGAACACGGTCTCGTTCCAATCGACGAGCAGCTGACGCCGCTCCGCGTCGCCGAGGATCGGAAGGCTCCCGATGCGATCGTCCGGGTTCGCGACGATTGCCTCGAGGAGAGTCGCATAGTGGCGGCACAGCCGGCGGATCGAATCGGCTTCGAAGAGGTCGGTGCTGTACTCGATGAGGCCCTCGAGGCCCCTCTCGCTGGCGGCCAGGAAGAGCGTCAGGTCGAACTTCGAGGTCCCCGTCTGAAGCTGCTGGCTGCCGACCACCTTCGAGACCTGCGACTGCGCGTCGGGATTGTGCAGGATGAAGAGGACCTGAAAGAGCGGTGTTCGGCTCGAGTCGCGCGTGGGATGCGTGGTGGCGACGAGCTGCTCGAAGGGGAGATCCGCATGGGCATATCCGCCCAGCGCGCGCTCTCTCGTCTCTCGCAGCAGGGAACGGAATGTCATCCCTTCGGTGAAGCGGGACCGCAGGACGATCGTGTTGAGGAAGCACCCGATGAGGCCATACGTCTCGCTGTGCGTCCTGCCCGAGATCGGGCTTCCGATGACGAGATCGTCCTGCCCCGTGTAGCGATGAAGGAGGGTGGCGAATGCCGCCTCCAGCACCATGAAAAGTGTCGCGCTCTCCGTGCGCGCCACCGTCTGCAGTCGATCGACGAGCGTACCGGGTAGCGCGAAAGACTCTGTTGCGCCGCGGAAGCTCTGCACCGCCGGGCGGGGCTTGTCGGTGGGCAGCTCGAGAACGGTCGGCGCCCCCGCCAGCTCGTTGTTCCAGAAGGCCAACTGCGAATCGAGCACATCACCGCGCATCCACTCGCGCTGCCATCGTGCATAGTCCGCGTACTGGATGGGCAGCTCCGGAAGCGGCGAAGCCTCTCCGCGCGTGAACGCGTCGTAGAGCCGGGTCACCTCCTGATGAAGCAGCTCCATCGACCATTCATCGACGATGATGTGATGGAGCGTAACGAGGAGACGATGGCTGCGAGGGGAGAGATGCACCGCGATCACTCGAAAGAGCGGCGCCCGGGTCAGGTCGAACGGCTTGCGCCCCTCGTCATGCGCCAGCCTCACCCACTCGCTCTCGCGCTCAGTCTCCGGGAGCCCCGTGAGATCGACTTCCGGTAACGTCACGTCGATCGCCGGGGATACGAGCTGCACCGGCTGCCCTTTTTCTTCGCTGAAGGCGGTGCGCAGCATCGCGTGACGACGCACCAACTCCTGCAGCGCGTGGGTCATCGCCCCGGCGTCGAAATCTCCCTCGATGGGAATCGCATCGACGATGTTGTAGACCGGACTGCCGGGAGCGAGCCTATCGAGAAACCAGAGCTGCTCCTGAATGAACGATGCCGGGGCCGGACCCGCCTGCACGCGCGGCTCGATCCGACTGGCAGCACCTTTCGCGACCTTCGCCTCCGCCAGCACCGTCGCCAGCGAGGCAATGGTGGGATGATCGAAGAGCAGCAGCGGCGACTCCAGGTCTACGTCGAACACATCACGGATCCGGGCGATGACGCGCACCGCGAGGAGGGAATGCCCGCCGAGCGCGAAGAAATCGTCGTCGATGCCGACGCACTCGAGGTTGAGCACCTCGCACCAGATCCCCGCCAGCGCCTGCTCGGTTTCCGTCGGGGGCCTAACGAAGCCCGGGGCGAGGGACGTGGCCGTCATGAGACGCCGCCGCTGTTGGTGACCACGGCCGCTACGTATCCAGGAGCGGGAACGAAGCACTCGAGCGACCAGCCGCAGGCCGTGCCCGGCCGGTCACCGACTCGGAGGATCCGGGCGGGGGCATCCGGGGTGAGCGTGACGTCGAAGGCATCGAGGGGATGTGCCAGGCCGTCTCCCGTCGCCTTGATGAACGCTTCTTTCCTCGTCCAGCAGTTGAAGAATCCCCGAGGCCGGTGAGCCGGTTGGAGAGACCGATACTCGGTGTTCTCTCTCGGGGAAAAGAACCGCGCGGCGATTGCGTCGGCATCCTCCAGGGGGCGCACCGATTCCACATCAATGCCCACTTCGCGGTGGCGGCAGAACGCGAAGACCGCGAGGTCCCCGCAGTGCGAGACGTTAAAGCGCCACTCCGACCCGCGCAGGGACGGCTTCCCCCGTGCGCCGTAGCTGAACCGGATTGTTTCGGGGGTGGTGTCCAGCCGTGCCGCGAGCAGATGACGGAGGCGGGCACGCGCGACAATGAAGCGCCGGCGGTCTCGGTCGAACGCGAAGCGATCCGCCCGGGCCCGCTCATCCTCGGACAGCACCGCTACGGCGGCACTCACCGCTTCGCTCGCCGCGAAAAGGTGAGCCACCACGATCTCGACTGCTCCGTCGCCCCCTGATCTCCAGCTTCGTGCCGGGCGCGGCTTCGGCTCGCCCGCGTTCCGTGTCAGCATCGGCCGAACGCGGGCGCAAAGTTCAAGCCATGCGACGATGAGCTTCGCTTCGATGACGAGCTCACGGAAACGTGTGAATGCGTCGCGACCCGCTGACTGACTGCGCGTTCACTGGCACCGTCCGTGCGATACCGCACCGGCTCGAACTCGAAAGCGGAGGCCTATGTTAGGCGCGGGATGTACGTGTCTGGTGACCGGGGGTGCCGGGTTCATCGGTTCCCACCTGACCGAGGAGCTGGTCCGTCTCGGATGCACCGTCCGGGTCGTCGACAACCTCTCGACGGGAAAGCGCGAAAACCTCGAGCATCTCAAGGACCGGATCGAGCTCATCGTCGGGGACGTCGGCGATCCAGAGGTCGGCGAGCGGGCGGTGGAGGATGTGCAGGTCGTCTTCCACGTCGCCGCGCTGCCGAGCGTCCCGCGGTCCCTCGCCGATCCCTGGACTACACACGAGGCGAACGTCAACGCGACGCTTCGGCTCCTGCTCGCATCTCAGCGTGCCAAGGTCCGCCGCTTCGTGTACTCCAGCTCGAGCTCCGTCTACGGAGACACCGCGCGGCTTCCCAAGACCGAGTCGATGGAGCCCCTTCCGCGGTCGCCGTACGCCACATCGAAGCTCGCCGGGGAGCAGTACACGCTCGCATTCGCGCGCGCGGGAATCATCGAAGGGATGGCGCTTCGGTACTTCAACGTGTTCGGACCACGACAAGACCCGCACTCCCCCTACTCCGCGGCCATTCCGCTGTTTCTCGACAGCGCTTTTCGCGGAACGCCGGTGACTATCTACGGCGACGGGAGCCAGACGCGCGATTTCACCTACGTGGCTAACGTCGTGGACGCGAACGTGCGCGCGGCGAGCCGGACCGGTCGAATGATATCCGGATCGGTAATGAACGTCGGGGCTGGTGAGCGGACGTCGCTGAACGACCTTCTGGCGCTGATCACTCAAGTCACCGGGCGCGAAATCGAGCGGATCCCGAAGCCGCCTCGACCTGGCGATGTGCGCGATTCGCAGGCGGCGTTGCGACGCGCGGCCCGTGTCATCGGATACCAGCCGAAGGTCGGGCTGCATGACGGGCTGCGCCACACCTGGGAGTGGATGTGTGGCACCCGGACGCTGCTCAGCGAGCAATCCGCCACGCTTGTCGCGGCCGGCGCACTCCAGGCATAACGAGCGTCACCGCGCCGCGACCGCGCCTTCCTGCCGATAGGCAAGAAACCGGAACGAGGTGGTGTAGTTCTCGTTGAACTGTTTGGAGCCGTTGAGCCAGGCCTGGGTGACGCCGCCGGCGAAGATCGCTTCGGCCTGGTCGCGGTAGGCGGCGTTGCCGGTTTGCCGGGCGGTCCAGGCGAAG
>DASTYE010000268.1:0-23396 GCA_035765135.1 Gemmatimonadaceae bacterium
TGAACTTCGTCACCGCGGGCAACTGGGCGATGGCGCTGGAGTTCCGCCGCGACTCGACCAGCAAGCTCGAGCGCGTGGACTGGCGGCAGGACATTCGGCGCGAAGGTCCGGCGTATCCGGGTGATACCGGATCATGAGGCACTTCCACCGCACCCACATATCGCCGGCCGATGTCCTGGCCGCCGCGGATGCGTACTTCCCGACGCTCGGTCTCGATCGAGAATCGTCCGCCGAGCGTGCGCGCGTCTATGCCGGTGACCTCGGAACGTTGAAGTTGTCGGCGAAGCCCGAGGGCGGGCACTATACGTTCGTCGAGGTGGAGACGGATCAGGTGGGGGAGAGCCGCCTCGATCGCAACGTGAAGCGGTTCTTCGTGCGCGTGCATCGCGAAGCGGATCCGTCGCACAAGCTGGCGGCCGCGTACTGATGGCAAGGAGGGCTGGGCCGAGGGCCAAGGGCCAGGGGCCAAGGGCCGCCAGGAAATCTCCGTCCCGCACGTCGGCCCGTCCCTCGGCCCGCCTGACGAGGGCACAGCAGCTCGAGCTGTACTACTGGATGCGCCTCACTCGATCGCTCGAGGAGCGCCTCGTCAATCTTTATCGACAGACGAAGGTCATCGGTGGCCTCTTCCGCTCGTTAGGGCAGGAGGCCGACGCGGTCGGAAGCGCATTCGCGCTCGAGCGGCGGGATTTCCTGTCGCCGCTCATCCGCAATCTCGGCTCGATGCTCGTCAAGGGGGCGCAGCCGGTCGAAATCATCCGCCAGTACATGGCCAAGGGCGATTCGCCAACGCGCGGACGGGAGCTCAACATCCATTACGGCGATCTCGAGCGTGGGTTCATTGGCCAGATCTCCCACCTCGGGGACATGGTGCCGGTGATGGCCGGTGTCACGCTCTCCTTCAAGCTTCGGCGCGAAGCGCGGGTGGGCCTCGTGTACGCGGGTGACGGCGCCACGTCGACGGGCGCATTTCACGAGGGGCTCAACTTCGCCGCGGTGCAGCGCTGCCCGCTGGTCGTCATCGTCGAGAACAACGGTTACGCGTACTCGACGCCGTTGTCGAAGCAGACCGCGGTCGATGAGCTGAAGGAAAAGGCGATGGCGTACGGCATTCCGGGCGTACGTGTGGACGGGAACGATGTGCTGGCGGTCTACGACGTGACGAAGGAAGCGGTCGAGCGCGCGCGCCGCGGCGAGGGTGCCGCGCTCATCGAGGTGGTGACGTATCGGCGGAAGGGGCACGCGGAGCACGACAATCAGTCGTACGTTCCCGCCGGAGAGATCGAGCGCTGGGAGCGAGAGAACGATCCGCTCGATCGATACCTGCGCGTGCTTCACGGGGAGCTCGACGTTCCCGAGTCGGAGATAAAGGCGGTGGATGCACGCGTGACCGAAGAGATCGATACCGCCACCGACATCGCCGAGGCATCGCCGATGCCCGAGCCGACCGACGCGCTCGTCGGCGTGTACGCCGATCCACCCGGTGTCGAACCGCTGTGGTATCGGAGCGGAGTGCGAAGCGCGGTGGGCGAGCACGAGCGGCCGGCAGGGTGGGGGACGTTCAATGGCTGAAGCCACCTATCTCGAAGCGATTCGAGAGGCACTCCTCGAGGAGATGGAGCGCGACGAGCGCGTCTTTCTGCTCGGCGAGGATATCGGCGTTTATGGCGGAGCGTTCAAGGTCACCGACGGCCTTCTCGCCCGGTTCGGAGAAGATCGGGTGATCGATACGCCGATCTCCGAGGCAGGGTTCGTCGGTGCCGCGGCGGGCGCGGCGCACATGGGAATGCGCCCCGTCGTCGAGATGCAGTTCATCGACTTCATCTCGTGCGCGTACGACATGTTGACCAACTACGTCGCGACGTCACGGTATCGGGCGATGTTGCCGTGTCCAATGGTCGTGCGCGGGCCGAGTGGCGGGTACGTGCGCGGCGGGCCGTTTCATTCGCAGAATCCCGAAGCCGCATTCCTGCACACTCCAGGGTTGAAGATCGTCTATCCGGCGACGCCGAGCGATGCGAAGGGTCTGCTCAAGGCGGCGATTCGCGATGACGATCCGGTGCTCTTCTTCGAGCACAAGTATCTTTACCGGCGCATCAAGGAAGAGCTTCCCGCCGGGGATCACGTGGTGCCGATCGGCAAGGCTCGCCGGGCGCGCGAGGGCACGGACTTGTCGATCATCACCTATGCGGCGACGGTCTGGAAGGCGCTCGAAGCGGCGGAACAGCTCGAGAAGGAAGATGGCCTGTCGGTCGAGATCCTGGATTTGCGATCGCTGTTGCCGATGGATGACGCGGCCATCATCGATACGGTGAAGAAGACGAACCGGGTGATGGTGGTGCACGAGGACACACGCACCGGCGGTGTCGCGGGCGAAGTCACAGCACGCATCAACGAGCAGGCATTCGAGTGGCTCGATGCGCCGGTACTTCGCGTGACGGCGGCGGACGTCCCGCTACCGTATTCGCCGCCGCTCGAGGACTACGTTCTGCCGCAGACGGCAGACATCGTCACGGTGGCGCGGAAGCTCGCGGCGTACTGACGTGGCCGGCGAGGGCGGTCCTTCGCGTTATGCCGTCGGATGTCTCTTTTCGATTCCGGGATTCTTTGCCGGAGGAATGATCGGAGCGGCCGCGGCGAAAATTGTGGGTTCGGTTCGGGGGTGCGAGCCTCCGTCGGGGTTTCCGGCGTGCGACATTTGGTCGTTCGTGGTCCCGGCTGGAGTGATTGGTGCGCTGTCGCTGGCGACGGCGATCGTGCTGCGGCTGCGGCCCGATCGTGAATCGGCGGATCCAACGAAGAGGAGATAGTCGTGGCACGAGTCGACGTGATCATGCCGCAGATGGGCGAGTCCATTGCCGAAGGCACCGTCTCCCGGTGGTTGAAGAAGGTCGGAGACGAGGTGAAGCGGGACGAGCCGATCTTCGAGATCTCGACCGACAAGGTCGATGCGGAGATCCCCGCGCCTTCGGCCGGGGTGCTGGCCGAGATTCTCGTGACCGAGGGGCAGACGGTGCCGGTGCAGACGGTCGTCGCTCGTCTCGAGACGGAGAAGGGCGCCGCGGTGGGCGGTAAGGCGCCGGAGCCGACGGCCGCCGCCGCGGATGGAAATTCCGGAACGAAAGCGACTGCCGCACCCGCTGGGGGGCCCCCCCCGAAAACAGAATCTACGCGCAAGTCGCCGGCGGTCGCGCATCCTCCCGCCGCGCCCGCCGCCAAAGCAGCGCCCGCCGCCAACTCGCTCGAGGAGCGGCTGCGCACCCGGAGCTCGCCGCTCGTTCGACGCATGGCGGCCGAGCACGGTGTCGAGATCACCGCGCTTCAAGGCACCGGCATCGCCGGGCGCGTGACCAAGCGCGACCTGTTGGGCTATCTCGAGACGGGCGCCGCGCCCGGCGGGCGCGCGCCTGCCGCGGGCGCGCCGTCGATGCATGCTCCAGGCGGCGTCGAGCAGCATGGCCCGGTTCCCGAGCCGTGGCCCGGCGACGTCGTCGAGCCGATGTCGGTCATGCGGCAGCGCATCAGCGAGCACATGGTGATGTCGCGGCGCACCTCCGCGCACGTCACCTCGTTCATGGAGATCGACTTCACCCGCATCGCGCGTCTCCGCGCGATCCATCGCGCACGCTTCGAGAAGGAAAACGGGCTCAAGCTCACCTACACTCCGTTCATCATCAAGGCGGTGGTTGCAGGGCTGCAGGCGTACCCGGTGATGAACTCCTCGGTTGCGCGACAGAGCGTCATCTATCGCAAGCAGTACAACATTGGCGTCGCCGTCGCGCTCGATTGGGGGCTGATCGTCCCGGTGATCAAGGGGGCCGATGAGCTGTCGCTCGTCGGGCTCACGAAAGCGCTCAACGATCTGGCGACGCGTGCCCGCGCGAAGAAGCTCGATCCGCGTGAAGTGCAGGACGGCACGTTCACCATCACCAACCCCGGTATCTTCGGCTCCCTCATGGGAACTCCGATCATCAGCCAGCCCCAGGTGGCAATCCTCGGCGTGGGCACGATCGAGAAGCGGCCGAAGGTGATTACCGGCCCCGACGGTGAGGACACGATTGCCATCCGCACGTGCTCGTTCTTCTCGATTTCGTTCGATCACCGCATCATCGATGGGGCCGTGGCCGACCAGTTCCTCGCGCACGTCAAGCGCGAAATCGAGACCTTTCCCGAACAGGGGTTATAGCATGTCGCGTACGCTCGCCATGCAGCGAACGATCGTACCCGCGCCGGAACGCAAGAAGCACCTCGAGCGTGCGCGCATGCGGCGCACGTACTATCAGCACGCCAATTGCCGGTACTGGGTATTCGAGGAGGCGGGATTACCCGGTGCCTTCATCGAGTTCGTCGAAGCGTCGGATCGTGACACGTTGCACGCGGCGCTCGAGAACGCACCGGATCAGCTGCTCGACCCCGGCCGCGTCTACGAGGAAGTGGAGCTGAGCTGAAATGCCTGCACGAACGATCACCATCGGCGGTGCGACGTGGGACGTCTATCCGTCCGGACGGATCACCCAATACGACCGTGACGAGTTCGGTCTCGTCTTCGTGCGGGGCTCAGGCCCGGAGCGCGAGGTGCGTGTGACCCGGTACTCGCCGCAGGGCGCTCGGTCGCGCGAGCAGTCGCTGGCCGAGATGTCGAGCGCCGAGCTCGAGCGACTCTTCGAGTATTCGCAGCCGAGCTTCACGTCGCCCGAGGCAGGCTACCGGCAGTGACCGGAATCGCGGCTCCGGCGAGTAGCGCGGAGCGCTTCGTCGATCTGCACATGCATTCCACGGCGTCGGATGGGATGCTGTCGCCCACCGACCTCGTCACCGCCGCGCGGACCGCGGGGCTGAGCGCGATCGCGCTCACGGATCACGACACCCTGGACGGCATCGCGGAAGCACGCGCCGCCGGCGACGCGCAGGACGTGCGCGTGATCGCGGGCGTCGAGCTGAGCGCGCACGAGGGCGATCGGGAGATTCACGTCCTCGGATTGCACCTCACGCGCCTCGCGGCTCTCGAGGAGCGTCTCGCGGGATTTCGGGCGACACGACGCACGCGCGCGGCTCAGATCGTCGAACGGCTGCGGTCGTTAGGCTTTCCGATCGAGCTCGAGGCCGTGTGGCGCGAGGCGGGCGCGGGCGCCGTCGGCCGCCCGCACGTGGCTCGAGTCCTCATCGCGAACGGATGGGCGAAGGACCACCGTGATGCCTTCGATCGGCTCATCGGCAGTGGCCGACCTGCGTATGTTCCGAAGGAACGTCTTGCCCTCACCGAAGCCGTTCAAATGCTGCACGACGCGGGAGGATTGGCGGTCGTCGCGCACCCCGGTCCCGATGGGACACGCGCACGCCTCGAGGCGCTGAAGCGCATGGGGTTCGACGGCGTCGAGGTTCGGCACCCCGGGCACACCGCCGAGGACATTGCGCGGTTAGGCACGTTGACCGAGTACCTCGACCTGGTACCGAGTGGTGGGTCCGACTGGCACGGGCTCGCCGAAGGCCCACGTATGATTGGCAACATGCGCGTCCCGATGGCATGGCTGGAACGACAGGAGGCGCTCGTGCGCGAGCGATCGAGTTCGGAGCGAGTGGCATGAACGAGACATCACCACTACCAGTAGGAACGCGGGCCCCCGACTTCACCGCCGAGGCGGGCGACGGGAAGACATATCATCTCGCCGACCTGCTCGCGCGCGGCCACGTCGCGCTCTTCTTCTATCCGGGGAACAACACCCCTGGCTGAAACCGCCAACTCTCCGCCGTGCGCGATGAGATGGAGACGTTTCGGACGAATGGGGTTCAACCGCTGGGTGTGAATCCGGCCGACGTCGAGGCCCACGAAAAGTACGCGCGCAAGCTCGGGCTACCATTCCCGCTGCTCAGCGATCCCGATCGTGCCCTCGCAACCGCCTACCGCGCACTCAAGCCGGACGGGCGAGGCATCCAGCGCACGGTGTACGCGATACGGTCCGATGGCACCATCGCGTTTGCCGCCCGCGGTGCGCCGCTCCCCGATGACGTCGTCGCGCCCTTCCGCGAGTAGTCCCTCCCGCGCCGCCCCCATCGCGCTGGTTACTGGCGCGGGGCGCCGGCTCGGGCGCGCGCTGGCCGTGGCCCTCGGCGGGCGCGGCATGCGAGTGGCGGTGCATTTCCATGAAGCGGAGCAGGGAGCCGAGGAGACAGCGAAGCAGGTGCGCGCGGCCGGCGGAGAGGCGATCACCCTCCGCGCCGATTTGCGCAAGGCAGGCGCGCCCGAGCAGCTGGTCAGCGAGGTCGTGAGCCGCTTCGGCGGGCTCGACGTCCTGGTGAACTCGGCGGCGGTCATGATCCGCACGCCGGTCGAGGACGTGACCGAGCAGGTGTGGGACGACATCTTCGCGCTCAACTTGCGCGCGCCGTTTTTCTGCGCGAAGGCGGCGGCCGCGCGCATGAAGGAGGGAGGCGTCATCATCAACATTGCCGACCTGGCGGCGTTCGAAGCATGGACGGGGTACATCCCGCACGGCGCATCGAAGGCCGGCGTCGTTCACATCACCCGTGCATTGGCGAAGCGCCTCGCGCCGCGCATTCGCGTGAACGCGGTGGCGCCGGGCGCGGTGCTGCTTCCCGACGACTGGAGCGCGGACGATGCCGAGCGCCTGACGAGCACGACGCCCCTTGGCCGCCTCGGCTCACCCGACGATGTCACCCGTGCCGTGCTGTATCTGATCGACGCCGACTATGTCACCGGTGAGACGCTGATCGTCGACGGCGGGCGGCATGTTCGTTAGGCCGACGGCGTACGGGCGCATCCTCATTGTCGGCGGCGGATGCTACGGATCGTACTACGTGCGTCAGCTGCGACGCGCCCGCGATGCCGGTGCGGTCTCGTTCGAGGCGCTGCTGGTGATCGATCGCGACGCGCGGTGTCAGGCCGCGAGCCTCGCCTCCGAGGGGTCCGACGTGCGGATCGTCCATCGCGAGTGGGATGCGTTCTTCGATGAGTATCTCGAGTCCGCCGCGGCATCCCCCGAGGCCGAGCGTGATGCGATCGTGCCGTCGCCGCTCATGCCACACCTGATGTTCGACTGGCTCATGCGACGGGCACGTCACCGCTGGCCGCGACGCACCATCGAGCGCCGCGGACTTTCACGGGCACCTGACATCCCGTGGCAGCGAGCGGTCCCCTCCGGCACGCATGTCGTCAGCTTCGCCGAGTGGACATGTCCGGTGAACTGCATCGAGCCGGCAAAGTGCCCGGCGATCGGTGCCCCGCGCACCTGGAGCATGCCCGTGGCGGTCCGGAGGTACGTCGAGGCGGAGAACAACCGCGGGGCACCCCTTGCGGGCCCGGTCATTTTTCATTGTGAGCATCGCGCGTACGGGGTCGGGATGTTCGACACCCGGGCGGTGCTCGACGGAGACGCGCTCGTCGCGCAGGCGGCCGCGAACGCCGCCGCCGACGTGCTGGTGGGGACGGTCTCCCATTGTCACGGAGCGCTCGACATTCTCCACGTCGGGCACGGGCACGCCGCCTGACCGCCGTGCGTTCATCGAGAGAGAGAAGAGGCGAGTAATGCCGAAAACGCACGAGTACGAAGTCGTCATCGTCGGCGCGGGCCCGGCGGGCATGACCGCCGGTATGTACGCCGGTCGGGCCATGCTGCGCGCGGTGATTGTGGAGCGCGGGGCGCCCGGAGGCGAGCTCCTCAATACCGAGATCATCGAGGATTACCCGGGCTTCGAGCACATCGAAGGGTGGGACCTCGCGCAAAGGTTCGATGCCCACGCTCGCAAGTTCGGCGTCGAGGTGCACACCGCGACGGTCGAGCGTGTCCGAAGGACGGACGACGGGTGGTTCGAGACGGTGACTGATGCCGGCGACATCTACCGGTCGCCGACGGTGATTCTCACGGCCGGCGGCACCCCGGTGAAGCTTGGCGTGCCCGGTGAGCTGGAGTACGCGGGGAAGGGCGTCTCCTACTGCGCGATCTGCGACGGCGCGTTCTTCCGGGGCCACCGCATCGCCGTCGTTGGTGGCGGCGACGCCGCCGCCGAGGAGAGTGACTTTCTCACTCGTTATGCGGAGAAGGTCTACCTCATCCACCGACGGGAGCACCTGAGGGCGTCGAAGATCCTGCAGAAGCGCGTGTTCGAGAATCCGAAGATCGAGGTCATCTGGAACACGGTCGTCGATCGCGTCGAGGGCGATGCGCAGGGGCTCGTGAAGGCCCTGCACCTGCGCGACGTCAACACGGACGAGACGTCGGTGCTCGACGTGACCGGCATGTTCGTCTTCATCGGCTTCCGTCCGAATACCGGTATCGTCGAAGGGCACGTGAAGCATGATGAGGGTGGATATCTCATCACCGACGCGAACATGGAGACATCGATGCGCGGGCTCTTTGCGGCGGGCGATGTGCGCTCCCAGCTCACCCGTCAGGTCACCACGGCCGTGGGCGACGCGACGACCGCGACGATCGCGGCCGAGAAGTACCTGACCGCGCTCAAGAATGGGCAGCTGGATCCGCTTCTGGCATCGAGCGGCGGCTACACCGTGTGATCGTTCGCACCCTGACGGTCGGTCCGCTGGAGGAGAACGCGTACCTCGTCGTTGACGAGACGACGCGTCGCGGGGTCCTCATCGATCCAGGGGAGGAAGCGGAGCTGCTGCTCGACACCGTGCGTGACGAGCGGGCCGAGCTCGAGGCCATCTGGCTCACACACGGGCACATGGATCACGTCGGGGCAATCGCGGCAATCGTGCGCGCTACGCCGGTTCCGATCTACCTTCATCCGCACGAGCGACCGATTTACGACAGCGCCGCGCAGCACGGGATCGTCTTCGGGCTACGGGTCGAACAGCCCCCGCCGCCGGATCGGTCGCTGGCCGATGGCGATACGCTTCATGTCGGCACGTTGAGGTTTTCGGTGATCCACGTGCCGGGGCACGCGCCTGGTCACGTCGCGATCCACGGCAACGGGGTTGCATTCGTCGGCGACTGCCTGTTTGCCGGATCGGTGGGGCGGACGGACCTGCCCCTCGCCAGCGGAGCACAGCTCGAGCGATCGCTCGAGCGCATTTGCGCCCTGCCTGACGAGACTATCGTCTACCCGGGCCATGGTCCCGCGACCAGCATCGGGCGCGAGCGGCGCACCAATCCTTTTCTGACGGGAACCGTTCGGATCACCGGCCTCGATCGCTGATCGAGGCCCCTGGTCCCTTCGCGGGCCCTCAGCCCGTTGTCTCCGCGCTGTCCCCCATGACACATTTCAGATTGCCCGCATCCCGAAACGAGTCTTTGCCTGGAGTTCTCATGCGCGACGTTCGTCTGCCTCTCTTTCTCGCCCCCGTATTGCTCGCCGCCTGCCTCGATCCGACGCCGCTTCCGGAGTCGAATTACGGCGTGATCGGGCTCAACACCGTCGTGGGCACGAGTGATACGGTGCTCTCCCCCGAGGCGGTCTTTTATCGGAGCGGGCTGCTCTCGCTCCCTACGAGCCGGATTGCGAATGATCAATGTCTGGCGATGGACTATCCGGCGCCAACCCAGGGAGGTACGCTGCCGCGCTTTCTCGACGCCGGGGACAGCGTCATCGTGTCCACGCCGGGGACGACGAAGTTCCTCTGGCCGGTGATTACCGCTTCCGGCGAGTCCTATGTGCTGGAGTCGAGCGACCGGTTCCCGTTCCATCCCGGCGAGAATGTCACGATTACCGTTCCCGGTGCGGCGGGTGGCTTCGCCGCCGGAACCATCACGATCGCGACAGCGGCCCCGTTCACGGTCGGACCCGTCCCGGCGACACCGCCGATCGGCGAGCCACTCCCGATCACCTGGAGTCCGGCCGGAGACGACAGCACGAAGATCCTCCTCTCGCTTCGATACGGCGTGAACGGTGAGGTCGAGCCCAACCAGCAGATCTTCTGCTCGCTCGTGGACGATGGCTCGACCGATATCCCGGAGACGCTCGTTCCGGCGTGGCGTACCGCGACGACCGGATCGCGCCGGGTCAACGCCGCACGCTGGCGCGTGTCCGCGAAGGAAGTCTCGGGCGGCGTGCTGGTGGTGGTCTCGGCGTTCGAGATCGAGCAGGGTCCGGAACAGTAAGCCGGTGGACGATCGCCGATTCATCCGAACGACACTCCGTCGCCCGAGCCAGGTCAAATGGCCACACGCACTGAGAAGGACCCGTTAGGCCCCAAGGAAGTTCCCGCGGAGGCGTTGTACGGTGTGCAAACCCTCCGCGCGACCGAGAACTTTCCGATCAGCGGGCTCCGGCCGCTTCCCGCCTTCGTGCTCGCGACGGTGTGGATCAAGAAGGCGGCCGCGCTCACGCACAAGGATACGGGGCGTCTCGAGACGCGGCTGGCGGATGCGATCGTGCGAGCGGCCGATGAGGTGATCGCCGGACAGCATCGCGACCAGTTCGTCGTCGATGTGTTCCAGGCCGGCGCGGGGACCTCGCACAACATGAACGTGAACGAGGTGCTCGCGAATCGCGCCAACGAGCTGCTGGGCGCGAAGCGTGGGACGTACTCGCCTGTACATCCGAATGATCACGTCAACATGGCGCAGTCTACCAACGACGTGATCCCGACGGCGATCCGCCTTGGGGCCCTCGCTCAGCTCCAGCCACTCATCGCCGCGTTCACCGCGATGCGCGACGCGCTTCGCGGCAAAGGCGAGCAGTTCGACGACGTCGTGAAGTCGGGGCGCACGCATCTGCAGGACGCCATGCCCATCCGACTCGGCCAGGAGTTCGAGGCGTACGCCGGGACGATCGACCGAGGGCTGCGTCGGGTCACTGAAGCGGCCGACTATCTGCGCGACCTCGGGATTGGCGGGAGCGCCGTCGGCACGGGCGTCAACGTCGAGCCGGAATACCCGGAGAAGATGATCGGGCATCTGCGGCAGATGACTCGCCTCGACCTGCGCGCCGGAAAGGACCGCGTCCAGCTCATGCAGAGCATGGGCGACGCCGCCGGCTTCAGCGCGCAGCTTCGCGTGCTCGCGCTCGACCTGAGCAAGATCTCGAGCGACCTCCGGCTCATGGCGAGCGGTCCGCGAACGGGGCTGGACGAAATCCGCCTCCCCGCGGTGCAACCTGGATCGTCCATCATGCCTGGCAAGATCAATCCATCCATTCCGGAGATGGTCAACCAGGTCTGTTTCCAGGTCATCGGCAACGATACCTGCGTCGCCGTCGCCGCCGAGCACGGACAGCTGGAGCTCAACGTGATGATGCCGGTCATCGCGTACAACCTGCTGCTGTCGATGCAGATCCTCACCAACGCCGCGAACGTCTTCACCGAGAGGTGCATTGCCGGGATCGAGGCGAACCCCGAAATGGCGGCGTACTGGCTGGAGCGCTCCGCGGCGCTGGCTACGGCACTGGCGCCGCAAATCGGCTACGCGGCGGCAGCGGAGCTCAGCAAACGGTCGGTGAAGGAGAACGTGCTGATTCGCGAGCTCGTCACGCGGGAGCGTGTGCTCCCGCCCGAGCAGATCGACGATGTCCTCGACTTGCGAAAGATGACGGAGATCGGCGTTCCGGGCGGCAAGCACGGGGCGGTCGCGGCCGGCTAGCCTTGTCCGGCTGGGCGGTGCCACCTATCCTCAAGACGTGCGCATAACAACCTGGGCCGAATACGGCGTGATCTGCGCTCTGCACCTGGCGAAACGGGCCGACGAAGGCCCGGTCACAGGTCGCGACATCGCGGAGCGAGAGCGCCTGCCCACCGACTACGTCGAGCAAATTCTCCTGCGCCTCCGGCGCGCCGACCTCGTGAGCAGCGTACGCGGTGCGCGCGGGGGGTATCTGTTGGCGAGAGACGCATCCGAGATCTCGATTCGCGATGTCATCCATGCGTCGGAGCTCACGACCTTCGACCTCCACTGCGTGTCGCACCCCGTGGATGAGGAACGGTGCGCCGCCTCTCACGAATGCAGCATTCGCCCCGTGTGGGTGATGTTGCAGCGCCGCATCGATGATGTGCTCCAGAGCGTGAGCCTCGCCGACCTCCTCCACGACGAGCCCACGGTTCGACAGCGCGTCGGACTTCCCGTTCTTCAAGCCTGATCCCTTCGGTGCCGCGACGCCTGAACGCCCTCGCATGCTGAGCGAATGGCGGCTCCGGCGGGCATTGCGCGCGCGCGCGGCCGCCTACGTGAGCGCGCTCTTCACCGAGCCGCCTGACGAGGACGTGCGGTGGCTCGCATCGCAGGCGACTGGAGGCGATCTCGATCACGCGCGGTGGGAGCTCCGCTACGCGAAGCGTGCGCTCGGCATGCTCACCGCGCAGCGCGATGCGCTGGATGACCGCACCGCCTCTGCTGTGGCCGCCGCGCTCGGACGCGCCCTGGCGCGTGACCCCCGCATCGCGCCCGGCCGGCTCCGCATTGCCGAGCGACAGCTCAATGCGCGACTTCGAGCCTACGGAGATGCGCTTCTCGCACGCGAGGGCGCGGGCACCGGATGGCATTTGGGCCGGACGTTGCTCGAGTTCGCGGGCAGAAAGGAGGGGAGCGGGCCTGACGCGGTGGCGAAGGCCGGCGACGTGTTGGCGCGATATCTCGCCGAGTCGAACGAAGCGCTCCGCGAGCACTTCGGCGCGCCGCGTCTCGCCGGGGACGTGGCCGTAAACGCAACTGGCTACTGACGCCGTCGCGGCGCTCAGCAGCCAGTCATGCCGAAGGGGGGACTCGAACCCCCACGGGCTATCGCCCACTGCGCCCTGAACGCAGCGCGTCTACCAGTTCCACCACTTCGGCGCGGTCGAGAAAGCTAGCCTTTCGAGGGGGTCAAGTCAACGCGACAATGCGCTGTTGCCCCGCTCGGTACGAGACGTCTAAGTTCTTGTGCGCGTTGCTCGTCGCCGCTGTCTTACCCACCTGCTCGCCGCCCCGCGCCACTTGCGCGGCCGCGTGTTTGCACTTCGCCGCTCGCATGCCCAGGCCCGCTGACAAACCGCCGACCAACACGGTCGCCAGGAACAAACGCGCGCGACATGACTACCACATCCTCGAGACGTGGGAGGCCGGTGTCGTGCTGAGCGGGACGGAGGTGAAGTC
Organism: Gemmatimonadaceae bacterium; assembly: GCA_035765135.1. GTDB lineage: Bacteria > Gemmatimonadota > Gemmatimonadetes > Gemmatimonadales > Gemmatimonadaceae > JAICNG01. The sequence goes on from DASTYE010000268.1 coordinate 13,041, forward strand.
CCTTCGGCAGGGCAAGGCCAACCTCACCGATGCCTACGCCACAGTCAGGGATAGCGAAGTGTTTCTGTTGAATCTGCACATCGCTCCGTACGAGCAGGGCAACCAGTTCAACCACGATCCCACGCGGACGCGGAAACTCCTTCTGCACAAGAAGGAGATCCGGCGACTCATTGGCGGTGTAGAGCGGGAGGGACTCACGTTGATTCCGCTCGAGCTGTTCTTCAACGCTCGCGGAAAGGCGAAAGTCACGATCGGTCTCGCCAAGGGGAAGAAGCTGCACGACAAGCGCGCCGATCAGCGGAAACGCGAGGATGAGCGCGAGATGGCTCGCGCCGCCCGGGTCCGGTGATCACCACCATCTTCATCTGGCTTCAGGCCGCCGTTATCCCGGCGTCCGTGATCTCGGCCCGCGCCGGCACGGTCGAAAGCGTCGCGCCGGTCGTCGAGACCACGACCGGACGGGCCGTGCGCCTCGACAGGCTCTCGCCGGCGCTCCCGATCGTGGTCCGCGATGACGGCCCGGGCCGGTTCGTCGTCGCCGTGTTCGACGTGGCGATCGCGCTGTCCGACCAGGTTCCGTACGCACGCATCGGAACGTCGGTGATACCGTTAGGCGGATCGCCCGTCGCCGATCGGAACGGGCTGCTCGTCCCGCTCCAGGTGGTGTCGGAGCTTCTTCCACGCCTCCTCCCATCGCGGCTCGCCTTCGATCCTGTACGCAACGAGCTGCGCGTCACCGCGCCGGCACCGGCGCCGCGCTCGCGCACGCGACGGCGAGTGGTCGTCGACGCTGGTCATGGCGGGCCGGACAACGGCATGACGGGACCGATCGGCGGTCGCAACAAGATTCGCGAGAAGGACATTACGCTCGCCGTCTCGCTCGAGCTGGCTCGCTCGCTGCGGCGGCGCGGTGTGGAAGTCACTATGACGCGCACGCGGGACACGCTCATTGGGCTCTACGACCGCGGGCCCATCGCGAACGAAGCGGGGGGCGATCTTTTTCTCTCGATCCACGTCAACGCCGCCAACATGCGCTGGCGCCGTCCCGGAGATGCGCGCGGCTTCGAAACGTATTTCCTCGCGGAGGCGAAAACGGAGGACGAGCGGCGCGTCGAGCGGATGGAAAACGAAGCCATCCGATTCGAGACCGCTGCACAGGCCCCCAAGGACGATCCCTTGAGCTTCATCATTCACGACATGGCGCAGAACGAGCACCTGCGGGAATCGCAGGAGCTGGCCGCCGCCATCCAGGATGGCCTTGGCAAGGTGCATCCCGGCCCGTCGCGAGGGGTAAAGCAAGCCGGCTTCGTGGTGCTGACCACCGCGTTCATGCCCGCCGTCCTCGTGGAAATTGGATTCGGGACGAACGTCGCTGAAGCGCGATACCTCGCCAGCACGTCGCGTCAACGTGAGATCGCCGAGGCGATCGCCGACGCGACGATGCAGTACCTCGAACGATATGAGCGGCGGCTCGGCTCCGCCGGGCGATGAGGCGCGCGCTCGCGCTGCTGACCCTCTTCGCCGCCGGCGGGTGCGCCTACTACAACGGATTGTACAACGCCCGTGGGCTCGTGAAGCGCGCGGAATCCGCCACGCTGGACGGGCGCGATTCGGTGGCACAGGCAGCGTGGCGCGAAGCCTCCGCGAAGGCGGACACGGTCTTGAGTCGATACCCGCGGAGCAAATGGGCCGACGACGCTCTGCTTCTCAGCGGCGTGGCGGCAGCGATGACAGGCGACTGCGCGCACGGCATGCAGCGGCTCGAGCAATGGCAAGCGCATCCATCGCGGGATTCGCGTTCTCACGCGAAGGCGAGTCTCGCTCGGGGCGCCTGTCTCGTGAGGCGGAACGAGCCCGCGCGCGCCCTCGACACGCTCACGCCGTTGATGGCCAATCGCGAGGAAGCGATCGCGCGCCTGTCCGCCGCGTCGGCTGCTCGTGCCGCGCTCGCGCTGGGTCGCGATGCGGACGTCGTGTCCTTCGCGAACGTCGCCAGCTTCGATGTGCTCGACGGGGAGCTTGCTTCCGGTGCCCTCGCGTTGAACAAGCCGGAGCTCGCTCGTCGTCTGCTTCGGCAGCGCGCAGGCGCATGGCATTCTCTGAGCGCGGTGCGTCCGGCCGTGCAGGCCCTGGCGCGCCTGGACCCGTCGGCGTCGGACAGCATCATTGAGCTCGCGCAGGCGAGTCGCGCCTCACGAGTCGAGCGAGCGCGGCTCCTGATCGACGCCGGCATCTGGGCGGAGAAAGCCGACGACCTGGACCGCGCCCGGCGGCACTACGAGCGCGCCCTGCGAACCAGCGCCGACACGGGAGTGCTCAGCAGCGTCGTAACTCGTCTGGCCCTCGCGGACATCCGCTCGGCGGCAACACTCGCGGACGCGCAGACAGCGCTGCAGCGCGCACGAGCAAGGAAGGCCGAAAGCGATGAGCTGGCTCGCGTCGACAGCACTTTGCGACTGGCTACGCGCCTCGCCGATGCAGGCGATAGCACGGGGGCGTCCCTCTTTCTCGCGGCCGAAGTCGTGCGCGACGTCGCTGGTGCCCCGCGGCTGGCGCGAATACTCTTCCTCTCGGTTGCGCGGGAGCTTGCTGCCTCCTCCCTCGCACCGAAGGCGCTCCTCGCGGCCGCCGATCTCACACCCGACTCGGCGAGTGCGTGGCGCGCACACGCGCGGACACGTTACGGCGATTCGCCGTACGTACAAATGCTCGACGGACGGCCGGCAATGCAATCAGCGCTCGAGACCGACGACCGACTGCTGCGCAACACGTGGCTTCGCGCCACCGCCCGCACCGATTCGGCCAGCATCACGGCGGAGCGTCGCCGCCCGTGAGCCGCCCGACGCAGGCCAATCGCCTCGAGATCGAAGCGGCGGGTCTGCGTTTTCAGAATCCCGTTCTCCTCGCGGCCGGCACCGCGGCCTACGGCCGCGAGCTGAGCGACGTTCTCGACATCGACGCCCTCGGTGGCCTCGTGACCAAGGCGGTGAGTCCCGCCCCGCGGTCCGGAGCCCCGGCCCCGCGCGTGGCGGAGTTTCCCGGGGGGATGATCAATGCCGTCGGGCTCGCGAACCCCGGCATGGTGGACGTGCGCGAGCGCGAGCTGCCCTGGCTCGCGTCGAACGTGGCGAGGGCGCGCGTGCTGGTGAACGTCGTCGGCAACGCGCCTGAGGATTTCGCGACCGTCGTGCAGTATCTGGACGGCGCGAGCGGTGTCGATGGGTTCGAGCTCAACGTCAGCTGTCCGAACGTGAAAGCCGGCGGCATGGAGTTCGGAGCCGACCCGCAAACGTTGCGTGAGGTGGTGCGCCGGGCTCGTGAGGCGACCCGGCGTCCCGTGTTCGTGAAGCTGTCGCCGACACTCTCCGATATTGGCCAGGCCGCGTCCATCGCCGTCGATGCCGGGGCAGATGGGATCACCGTGGTGAACACGATTCCGGGTCTGGTCATCGACATTGAAACGAGACGACCCGCGTTAGGCTTCGGCACCGGCGGTGTGAGCGGAGTCTCGTTGATGCCGGTCGGTGTTCTGGCGACCGCGCGCGTGTCGCGGGCGGTGAAGGTGCCCGTCGTCGGTGTCGGTGGCATCACGACGGCCGAGGATGCGCTCCAGTACCTCATTGCTGGAGCGTCGCTCGTCGCGCTGGGGACGGCATCGATGCGCGATCCTCGCTCCCCCCATCGCGTCGTTCGCGGGCTGGAGCAATGGTGCGTCCGACATGGCGTAAGGTCGATTCGCGAGGTGATCGGGACGCTGGAATGGCGTACGTGAGCACGCAGCGGAAAGTCCGTGCGATCGTTGCCCTCGACGCTCCATCACAGGCGGATGCAGACCGCATCGTCGATGCGCTCGGTGAGAGCTGTGACTTCTACAAGGTCGGAAGCGAGCTGTTCACCGCCGCCGGCCCTATGGCGGTGACGCGGCTCCGCGATCACGGAAAGGACGTATTCCTCGACCTGAAGTTCCACGACATCCCGAACACCGTCCGTGGGGCGGTCCGAAGCGCATCGCGGCTCGGAGCGTCGCTCGTTACTGTACACGCGTCGGGCGGGAGTGAAATGCTGCGCGCCGCCGTGGACGGAGCAGGCGACGGGTGCGGAGTGCTGGCGGTTACCGTCCTAACGTCGATGGACGCCGGCCGTCTCTCGGAGGCGTGGGGGCGGACGATCGACGCGATCGAGGAGGAAGTCCTGCGATTGGCAGAGGTGGCTCGCGCGGCGAGCGCGCACGGAATCGTCTGCGGCGCCGGTGAGGCGAGCGCCGTCCGTGCGGCGTACGGCGACTCGCTGCGACTTCTCGTCCCCGGAATTCGGCTTCCGGGATCCGAAACGCACGACCAGGCGCGGCCGGCGACGCCCAAGGAGGCGGTCGCGGCGGGAGCGAGCTACCTGGTGCTCGGCCGCACAGTCACGGCGGCGGCTGACCCTCGGGGTGCCATGCGGCGAGTTCTCGAGGTGGTCGGATGAGGGTCTGGGCAGTCATTGGGCTGGCGGTTGCCCTCGCGCAGGACCCCCGCGAGGCCATCGACCGAATCCGCGCCGCCTGGTCGCGACAGGACGCGGCGGCGGTCGTCGCCGGCGCGACTCGCATCGTGATCCAGCTTCCGGGCGAGGCGGCGACCGCGCCGCTCGGAACCGACCAGGCGGCGCGGGCAATCGAGCGGCTCTTCAAGGACGCCACCGAGGTCGCGCTCGTGCTCGACGAAATCCGGCCCCTCGGACAGGAGACGGTGTACGCCGAGATGCGGAGACGTTTCCGGGTTCGTGGGTCTGACGCGGTGGTCGAGCAGCGGGTGTTCGCCGCGTTCCGTCTGGACGAGGGCCGCTGGCGCCTGGCGGAGCTCAGAATCGGGGTCGCGGGGCGCTGACATCGCGGGACTCCTCACCTTGCGTCAAGCCAATGCAGTGGCTATGCTTAGGGTCTTGACCGCAATTTTTCCGTTACGAGTGGAGCATCCGTGAAAGTCCGCACGAGCGTCAAGCCGATCTGCGAGCACTGCAAGGTGATCAAGCGCAACGGCGTGATCCGCATCATCTGCAAGCGGAACCCCAAGCACAAGCAGCGGCAGGGCTGATCATATGGCACGAATCGCTGGCGTCGATCTGCCGCGCGAGAAGCGCGTCGAGGTTGGCCTGCAGTACATCTACGGAATCGGTAAGACGGTTTCCAGGCGCATCCTTACCGAGACGGGGGTCAGCCCGGACACGCGCGTGAAGGACCTCTCCGACACCGACGTCAATCGGCTGCGTCAGGTCATCGAGCGTGACTATCGCGTCGAGGGCGCGCTCCGGACGGAAGTCGCCATGAACATCAAGCGCTTGATGGATATCGGCTCCTATCGCGGCGGGCGTCATCGCCGCGGGCTGCCGGTTCGCGGACAGCGCACGCACACGAACGCGCGCACGAAGAAGGGACCACGCCGCGCCATCGCCGGGAAGAAGAAGGTGACCAAGTAATGGCTACTGCCAAGGGTACGAAGAAGGCGAAGCGTGTCGTCGAGGCCGAAGGCGTGGCCCACGTCAACGCGACGTTCAACAATACGATCGTGACGATCACCGACTCGCACGGGAACGCGGTCGCGTGGGCGTCGTCAGGCAAGGCGGGCTTCAAGGGCTCCAAGAAGTCCACGCCGTTCGCCGCGACCGTGGCCGCCGAAGCCGCCGCGCGCGAAGCGCTCGGACTGGGCGTGAAGCGGGTGCACGTTCGCGTGCAGGGGCCGGGCAGTGGTCGCGAGTCGGCCATCCAGGCGCTTGCCGCCGCCGGGCTGCAAATTCGATCGATCAAGGACGTCACGCCGATTCCGCATAACGGCTGCCGTCCCCCGAAGCGCCGGAGGGTCTGACCGATGTCGCGTTATACCGGACCGGTCTGCCGTCTTTGCCGGCGTGAAGGGACCAAGCTGTTCCTGAAGGGGACGAAGTGCTTCACCGAGAAGTGCCCGGTCGAGCGTCGTCCATACGCGCCGGGCCAGCATGGGCAGTCGACGGCCCGCCGCCGCAAGTCGTCGGAGTACGCCAAGCAGCTGCGCGAGAAGCAGAAGGTGAAGCGCATCTATGGCGTGAGCGAGCAGCAGTTCCGCAACACGTTCGAGCGTGTCGCGAAGCTGCCGGGCATCACGGGACACAACCTGCTCGCCGCTCTCGAGAGCCGCCTCGACAACATCGTCTACCGGATGGGATTCGCGTCGAGCCGCAAGGCGGCACGGCAGCTCATTCGGCACCGGCACGTCGAGGTGAATCAGAAGAACGTCGATGTCCCGAGCTATCTGGTGAAGCCGGGCGAAGAGATTCGCGTGCGCATGAAGTCGCGTGAGCAGGCGTCGATCCTGATGGCGATGGACCAGTCGTCTCGCGGCGCACCGCTCTCCTGGATCGCGGTGGATCGCGACACGTTCAGCGGTCGCATGCTCGAGCGCCCCGCGCGCGAGAACATTCCGATCGCGGCGCAGGAGCAGCTGATCGTGGAGTTGTACTCGAAGTAGCCAAGGGGTAAGGGATCGAAGGCGGTCGAAGGGATCGACGGGCGCGGGCCCTTGGATCCCTTGGAACCCTTGGATCCCCGTCGGCCCCTTGGGGTTCGGTCAGGGACCGCGACTCCCTTACGAGCTCACCGCGCGTCGCGGGCGGGGTGAGGCGTTGCCGGGACGATTTTTCCGGCATTGACCCGAGGTTCATACACAATGGCACAGACCATCGATCTTTCCGGCCTCGTCCGGCCGCAGCTCGTCGAAGCGACGAAGCGCGAGGACAATCCGAACGTCGCCGAGTTTCGGCTGCAGCCGCTGGAGCGCGGCTTTGGACACACGCTCGGCAACGCGATGCGGCGCATGCTGCTGTCATCGCTGCGCGGCGCGGCAGTGTGGGGATTCCGCATTGACGGCGTCCTTCACGAGCACCAGACCATCCCGGGCGTCGTCGAGGATGTGCATCAGATCATTGGCAACCTGAAGTCGCTGGTGCTGACGCTGCCTGATGATGTCGATGAGGCCGTTCTCCGCATTCAGAAGTCGGAAGCCGGCCCGGTGACGGCGGGTGACGTCGAGAGCGCTGGTGGCGCCCGCATCGTCGATCCCGGTCACCACCTCTTCACGCTGCAGGACGACCGCGAGATCAACGTCGAGCTGTACGTGAACAAGGGGCGGGGATATGTCGAAGCGGATCAGCACCCGCTCGATCGTGGGCTGCCGGTCGACCTCGTTCGTATCGACGCGATCTACAACCCGGTTCGCCGCGCGAACTTCGCGGTGGCCGAGACGCGTGTTGGACAGCGCACCGACTACGATCGGCTGACGCTGACGGTCGAGACCAACGGCACGGTGTCGCCCGAGGAAGCGGTAAGCTACGCGGCGGCGCTGGCGCAGACGCACTTCCAGTACTTCGCGAACTTCGGCTCGCACTCGCCGGCGATGGTTGCCGCGGGCGGCGAGCAGTCGGGCGACGGCGCGCGTCTCCAGCAGCTCTTCAAGACGCCGATCGATGAGCTCGAGCTGTCGGTGCGGTCGGTGAACTCGCTCAAGAACTCGGACATCCGGACGCTGGGCGACCTCGTCCGTCAGACCGAGAGCCAGATGCTGCAGGTCAAGAATTTCGGGAAGAAGTCGCTCCAGGAGATCGCCGATCTGCTCGAGCGTGAGGGGTTGAACTTTGGAATGCGGTACGAGGAGTCGGCTGATGGCGTTCGTGTCATCGACTGGGGCACGCCGCCGAGCCGCGCCGCCGCCGCCGCGCCGGACGAGGAGGAGTAGGAGTCATGCGTCACCGGAAGGCAGGGCGGCAGCTCCGCCGCACCAGCGAACAGAAGCTCGCGTTGATGCGCGGGCTCGCGACATCGCTCATCGAGCACGAGAAGGTGGAGACGACCGAGGCCAAGGCCAAGGAGCTCCGTCCCTTCGTCGAGAAGCTCATCACGAAGGCGAAGGAAGGCACGCTGCACGCGCGCCGTCTGGCCGGCCGGCACGTGCGCAAGCGCGAGGCGGCCGACAAGCTGTTTCAGGAGATCGGTCCGCGGTTCGCATCGCGGGCTGGCGGATACACGCGCATCCTCAAGACGGGCCATCGCAAGGGCGATGGCGCGGAGATGGCGCGCATCGAGCTCATCGAGGGCTGACCATGGCCAGCATGAATCGTTGCCACACCTGCGGGAAGGGTGTGGCCTTCGGCAACAACGTCTCGCACGCGAACAACAAGACGCGTCGCGTGTGGAAGCCCAACCTTCAGGTCGTGCGCATCCTCATCGACGGCAAGACCACGAAGGTGAAGGTGTGCACGAAGTGTCTGAGCGCGGGGAAAGTGAAGCGCGCACCGCGCGGCGAACAGGCGGCGTGAGCCTCGCCCTGCAAGCTCGTTGCGAGGGAGCTGTTATCGGCTCCCTCTTTTTTTGTGTCGAGGTGGTCGAGGGTGTCGAGGTCGTCGAGGTGATCCAGGTGAAGTCCCCTCGATCACCTTGACACCCTCGACGACCTCGACACCCTTTTGAGGTCCATGCCGACCGCCCTCATCACCGGCGTCACCGGCCAGGACGGGTCCTACCTCGCCGAGCTGCTGCTCGCGAAGGGGTATCGCGTCGTCGGCATCGTGCGCCGGAGCTCCACGACGCCGTACGAGCGCATCGCCCATCTCGTCGATAACGTCGAGCTGGTCTCGGCCGACCTGCTCGATCAGCACTCATTGGTCGAAGCCATGGCCGCGTGTGAGCCTGACGAGATCTACAACCTCGCCGCACAGAGCTTCGTACAGACCTCCTGGAAGCAGCCCGTTCTCACCGGCGAGTTCACGGCGCTCGGCGTCACCCGGATGCTGGAGGCGGTGCGCCGTGTTGCGCCAAAGGCTCGCTTCTATCAGGCCAGCTCGAGCGAGCAGTTCGGGAAAGTGCTCGAGACGCCGCAGCGCGAGACGACGCCATTCTACCCGCGGTCGCCGTACGGGGTGGCGAAGGTGTATGGGCACTGGATCACGGTCAACTATCGCGAGAGCTACGGGCTTTACGCCGTCTCGGGGATCCTCTTCAATCACGAGAGCCCGCGTCGCGGAACCGAGTTCGTGACGCGCAAGGTCACGGATGCGGTGGCGCGCATTTCACTCGGCCTCCAGAGTGAGCTTCGACTCGGCAACCTCGATGCGCACCGCGATTGGGGCTTTGCCGGCGATTACGTCGACGCGATGTGGCGCATGCTGCAACAACCGGCGCCTGACGATTATGTGATCGGCACGGGCGTGACGCACTCGGTTCGGGAGCTGTGTGAAGTCGCCTTCGCACGGGTCGGTCTCGACTGGAAGAAGTACGTCGTCCAGGATCAGCGCTTCATGCGTCCCGCCGAGGTGGACGTTCTCGTGGCCGATCCGACCAAGGCCCGCGACCGACTGGGCTGGACTCCGACGGTAGGCTTCGCTCAACTGGTGGAGATGATGGTCGACGCCGACCTTGCGCGGCACCGCGTGGCTGCGCGCTGACGCATGCGCGCGCTGGTGACCGGAGCCGCGGGGTTCGTCGGGCAGTGGGTGTGTCGCGAGCTGATCGCGCGCGGGTGGGAGGTGCACGGAACCTCCCTCGATGCGCCGCCGACCGTGGAGCCTAACGATCCGCTCGCCGCGGTCCGGTGGCGCGTTGTTGACGTGCGACGCGGGGAGGACCTCGCGACCCTCCTCGAGGCCGGCCCATTCGACGCCATCCTCCACCTCGCTGGGGTCGCCTTCGTTCCGACGGCACAGGCAGACCCGGGTGCGGCGCTGGACGTGAACGTCGTCGCGGCGGCTCGGCTCCTCGCGGCGGTGAAGGCGCGGCGCGCGGCGGGCACCATGGATCCCGTCGTCCTCGTGATCGGCAGCGGCGAGCAGTACGGTCGCCACGATGCCAGCGAGATGCCGCTGGCGGAGACGGCCGAGCAGCGTCCGCATTCGGTGTATGCCGCCTCGAAAGCCGCGCAGGAGCAGATCGCTCTCGAGGCGTTCCGGTCGAGCGGCGTTCGCGTGATCGCGACGCGTAGCTTCAACCACAGCGGTGCAGGGCAGTCCGACCGATACCTGCTGCCCGCGCTCGTCTGCCGGGCCGTGGCTTTGCGCGCATCCGGCGGAACCGCGCTCAAGGTCGGCAACACCGCGCCGGTGCGCGACTTCCTTCACGTCAAGGACGTCGCGCGGGCGTATGCGGAGCTGGTCGTGCGAGGCGCGGCCGGCGAGGTCTACAACGTCGCCAGCGGCGAGGGCGTGGACGTCGCAACGTTGGCCGAGCGCGTGCTTGCTCTCGTGGGTACGCATGCGATATTGAGCACTGACGCTGCACTGGTGCGTCCCGCCGATGTGCCGATCCTCGTTGGCGACGCGACCAGGCTGCGACGCGCGACCGACTGGTCGCCCCAA
>DASTYE010000269.1:0-12637 GCA_035765135.1 Gemmatimonadaceae bacterium
CGAGGCGGGTGCTGAATCCCAATGCGTTCGCCGCTCCCATCCTGACGGATGAGGCGGTGTTCATCGGATCGACGTTCCCCGAGAAGATCATCGGGCTCGGAACGACAATCACCGTCTTCGACAACTTCCGGTTCGACGCGCTCGGGGAGTTCCAGCGCGGTGGGCATAACATCAACTACATCGGCTACCAGAACTCGCTGCGCGGGGTGTGGCGCGCCTGCATCCCAATTCAGAAGAAGCTCATCGCCGCGATGGAGGGCAATGCGAGCGCCCTCGACGACGTTCGCGCCATGGATCGAGCCCGTTGCGCGGTCGACCGCACGCAGCAGAGCTCCGACTTCTGGCTGGAGCCAACGGACTTCTTCAAGCTGCGGAACGTGTCGCTGACGTATACCCTGCCGTCACGCTGGCTGCGCGGAGCGCGGTCGGGTTCGATCACCGTGGCCGGGCGGAACCTCTGGACATCGACGGATTACAGCGGGCTCGATCCCGAATCCGCCGATCTGGCGGACGATACCTTCGCGCGGCGCGAGTACTATCAGCTTCCCGCGCTTCGTTCGTTCACGACGTCCGTGCGACTCTCCTTCTGACCACCGGGAGCCTTCGATGAAGACGATGACCAGGACCGGAAATCAGATCGCGAGGATCGCGCTGACGGCTGCTGTCGCGCTCCTCGCGGCGTGCGGTGATCTGCTCGACGTCGAGAACCCCGGCTCGCTTGCCGATGCCGACCTCAACGTCCCGGCGGCCATGCCAGGGCTCGTGACCGGCATGTCGTTCGATCTGTCCCGGGGATTCGATGAAGTGCTTCAAAACAGCAACATCATGGCTGACGACCTCTACCACGGTGGCAGCTACGGACCGCAGGGGCTGTTCAACCGCGGGATCATCGAGAAGGAGGACGTCGATGGCATGTGGGGCGAGATGCATCGCGCCCGCTGGGTGGCGGAGAACGGCATCGAGCGCATGCAGGACGTGCTCGGCGCGGGGTTCGAGACGAGTCCTCTCGCGGTACGCGCATACATCTACGCCGGGTTCGCCAACCGCCTCCTCGGCGAGCACGTCTGCGATGCGGTGATCGACGGGGGCCCGCGCGAGCCGCACACGGTGCACTTCGAGCGGGCCGAGGAGCAGTTCTCGGAGGCAATCCGCCTCGCGGCGAACATAACGAGTGCGACGCTCCGCGATTCCCTGCTCCGCGCCGCTTATGGTGGCCGGGCCTCGGTGCGGGCGTGGCTGGGTAACTGGACGGAGGCGGCGGCGGACGCGGCCAACGTTCCAACGAGCTACGTCTTTCAGGCGGTCTACTCGACGAACACTCCGGCGGAAAACAACGATCTGGTGTTCGAGACGAACAATCGTCTCGAGTACACCGTCTACAACACGCAATGGGCCGGGGTTTTCAACGATCCACGCGTGCTGTGGGACACGGTGAAGACGACGAGTGGCGCCGTTCAGGTAGGGCAGGACGGACGCACTCCCTTCTTCCGCCAGCGAAAGTACAACGGCCTCGGTGCCGACGTTCCGCTGACAAAGGGGACGGAAATGCTGATGCTGCGGGCCGAAGCTCGGCTACGCGCCAGTGATGTGCCCGGCGCAATGGCGCTGATCAATCAGCAGCGAGCCTTCTACAGCACGACGCAACGGCCGCTGCCGCCGCTGACGGCGACGACCGAGGCCGAGGCGTGGCCGATCCTGCAGAAGGAACGGGCGGCCGTGCTGTGGATGGAGGGGCGGCGCCTCTGGGATCTGCGCCGGTGGAACGCCGAGCCCGCGCCGATCAAGAACTCGTTCCTCGACAATCGGGACAAGTGCATTCCGGTCAGCGAGAACGAGGAGCAGTCGAACCCTAACGTGTAGCGGATGTCCCGCATTCCTTTCATCGCCGGTGCCATGATGCCTTTCGTTCACGTTCGCCCCGCGTTGCGGGTCAGCCTCCTCCGCGGCGGTGCCGCAACCGTCGTCCTCTTCACGGCCGTCGCCGCAAACGCGCAGGCACCAGACACGACCAACCGTCCGAGAACGCGAGCCGAGTCACTCTTCGTCAGCAGCCGGTGGGAAGATCACCCACCGCGTGACTACGCGCGCGACATGGCGGAGAAGGCGCGCATCGACAGCATCTACCGCGCGCGCAGCAAGGGCGTGATGGATTTTCAGAAGATCACGTACCGCAGCAGTGTCGGTGACATGGACATCCCCGCGTATCTTTTTCAGCCCCTCCAGAAGCGCGGCCCCAAGGGGCACGCGGCGATGATCTGGGTGCATGGCGGCGTGCACGGTAACTGGGGCGCCGGGATGTTCCCATTCGTGAAGGAAGCGGTCGATCGCGGCTACGTCGTCATTGCCCCCGACTATCGGGGAAGCACGGGATACGGCAAGGAACACCACAACGCGATCGATTACGGCGGCTATGAGCTCGACGACGTTCTCACGGCCGTCGAGTACCTGAAACGGCTCCCGCACGTGGATCAGGACCGGTTAGGCATCATGGGGTGGAGTCACGGCGGGTTCATCACCGCCCACCTGCTTTTCCGTGACAAGCACCCGTTCAAGACCGGGGTCGCGATCGTCCCGGTGACGAATCTGATCTTCCGTCTCTCGTACAAGGGACCGTATTACCAGCGGAGCTTCGCGACCCAGAAGCGGATCGGTGGCTTGCCGTTCGAGAAGCGCGACATCTACGTCGAGCGTTCCCCGCTCTATCATGTCGACAAGCTCAACGTTCCGCTTCTCGTGCACGTGGCGACGAACGACGACGACGTCAACTTCGTGGAAGCCGAGCAGCTCATCAACGCCTTACGAGCAAAGAAGCCGTATCTCTCGGAGACGAAAGTGTACGTGGATCCGCCGAGCGGGCACGGGTTCACGCGGCGTGTGAACCGCGAGACGCTGGAGCGCGAGGACACGCCGGAGCAGCGCGATTCGTGGAACCGCACGTGGGCGTTTCTCGAGTGGAGCCTGAGGCCTTATCTGGATCCGTCGAAGCCGGCGACGGCGGCGCGGTAGGGCGGCCAAGGGCCAAGCGTGTGGTAATGCAAACGGCCGCGCAGTGCGCGGCCGTTTGCTCATCTGATGAGCGCGGCGGCCGCGAAGCGGCGCCGCGCCTTTCCACACCCTTGGCCCTTGGCCCTTGGCTCTTGGCCCTAGGCGCGGTTCACGAGCCGTCCTCCCGCGCCCACTCCACCACCGCCTCCCCCACCTGTACCCCCAAATGCTCGCCCACGGTGACGTCGAAGCGGTAGTGGACGCCGCCCAGTACTCGGGAGATCGACGCTTCGACCGCCTTCCGGCGGTAATAGTCGGCCGCATCCGGGAACAGCTCGGCAAACACTTCCGCGACCGCCGATGAAAGCGTCGAGTGCCCCGACGGATAGCTCGGGAACGGTGGTGTGGAGAACACCGTCTTGAGCGTCGGATCGGCGGAGATGGGACGCATCAGCCAATACGTGTACTTGGCATCCCAGCAGGCGATCATTGCGTCATAGGTAGCGACACTGGCAAGCGCGAGCGCGCGTGCCGCTCGCATCGGCGTCAGGCCGCGACGCGCGATCTCCTCGCCAATGAAGACCTCCCAACGCGACGATGGCGACTCCGATGCCCAGAATCGAGCAGTGTCCGCCTGGGCCACGGTGCGTGACGTCGAGAGTTGGCGCAACTCACCAAGATCAACGGCAAATGCCGGCGAATCCATCGCTGGGGGCGCGGGCGGTCGAAAAACGCTGGGCGATGCAATGACCCAGGTGCGCCACTGCGGCGCCGTCGGGTCAAAAGGAATCTCGACGTTGCGCGGCGGCGTCGGGCGCCACGCAGTCGGCCCATCGGGAACCGTGCCCGCCCATGCCGCGTCGGACCCGTCGGTGCGCGCTCGCTCGATCACGGCCGCGGCGACGGCACGTCCGATGGCATAACCCGCCTCGACATCACTGCGGTACGATGCGCCGGCGGCGATGCGCGCTTCACCTGCCTCACGAGCGAGCGCCGAGAAGCTGGCGGTGTCTTCGTCGGGGAAGAGATAGGTGAAAACGGCCGCCGCTGCCGCGGCCGCCGCGGCGTGCTCGGACGGATAACTCGGCACATCGGTCACCGGCACCAACGCACGCACCCGCGAGTCGGCGCGCGCTGGCGCGACGCGATCGTAGGCGTACTTCGCATCCCAGGTGGCGACGAGCGCGTCGTACATCGCCACGTGCAGGAGCGCGAATGCGCGCGCCGAGCGTGCGGGGGTCGCGAGGCGCACGTCGGGCAAAAGGATCCAGTAGAACCCGAAGAGGTCCAGCGCGAGGTTGTGCCAGGCGGTCGTCGGAAGCGTGTTCCACTTCTGAATCATCGCGTTCTCGGCCGGCGTCACCGATTGCTGGAGGGCGATGATTTCGCCGAGCTCCGCGGATGCGTTCGACGGAGGCGCCGGCGGGCGCAGGGCGGCGCCGTTCGCGATGACCCACGTGCGCCACTCTCCCGCGCTAACATCGGCGGCGATCGCCGGTTCGACCGGTGTGTCGCCGCACGAGATGAGCAGCGGCGCTATCGCGAGAACGATCGACCAGCGGCGCGGCATCAGCTGCCCTCGATCACGACGCGCGCGCGCGGGATCGTCCGGTCATCGAACGTGATGATGCGGGGCTCATCGGACGCGCCATCACCAAAAGGATCGTGATACGGCCGCATGAAGAAGGGTTGCTCCATCCCGATCGGTTCACCGCGGTCGCGCGACGGCTCGATGGTGATGACATGCGTCCACCGGCTCGCGCCCCCCGTGTTCTTCTCGCGCAGATCCAGCGGGAGCGTCAGCTCTGCGGGGAAGGGAAAATTGAGTGGGTTCGATATCCAGTCATCGCCGGGAAACTCCTCCTCACCGGCCGTCTGAAAGTCGAGAACGCCTGAAAACGGTCCCCAGCCAGTGTCATCGCGACCGCTGACCGCGCCGGACTGATCCGGGACGAACTTGCCGTAGGACAGCCAGATCGCAGTGGGAGTCCCGAAATCGCGAACCATCCACCCTTCGTACGTCCACCCGGTGTTCAGCTGCGTTAGGCGCACCCACGCATCGTTCTGCGGCGTGATGCGCGGGCGGACGTTGAACAGCCACACGCCAGACTCTTCGTGCGAGGGGTATCCTGCCCACGAGTTGTCGCTCGGCGAGAACATCGTGAACGTGCCCGGCTGGCGGTGCAGCTGGAGATCGCCCTGCGTGATGGCGCCGGGAATCGAAAGCTCGACAACCCCACCGCGGATCGCCCCGCGCAGCAGCCGTTGCGCGGATGGCGTGTCGTCAGGCGCACCTGGGGGCTCGACGGTGACCTCCACCGCTACCACCCCGGCAACGGGACTGACGAGCGAGTTGTCGATACCCGGTGTCACTGGCCCGAGCGAGTGCGCACGGCCGCCGTCGTCGATCGCCCACGCTTCATACGACCCCTCGCGCAGCGGATCGAGCGGGGGAAGCGCGGTGGTGGTCAAAACGAGCCGAGATCCAGCGCCGACAGGCGGTGCGGTCGGATCATCCCCGCACGACAGGATGCCGACGATCAAGCAGGCACTGGCCGCTCGTCGAAAGATGTGTGAAGCAGGCAGGGCGGGCTCCCTCGGGAAATCCGCTCTACACTACTTCCGGGGGAGGGAGATGACAAAGGGCCAGGGGCCTATGGGCCCCTGGCCCGCAGTCCTAGTACACTGCCCTTCCGCGAATCAGCCGCAGGATCAACAACAGCACCGCCGCTCCAACGAAGGCGATGAAGATCGTTCCCGCGAGGCCTCCGAACGGAGAACTGACGCCGAGCGCGCGGAACAGCCAGGCGCCGACGAATGCCCCGGCGATACCGATGATAATGTCGGCGAGGATCCCGAAGCCGCCGCCAACCACCAGCGAGGCCAGCACGCCGGCGACCAGGCCAACGATGATCCAGGTGAGCAGATCCATGAGATGCTCCGAATGGGGTCGTGGGCGATGGGGCAACGGGTGTGCCGTGAAGCCGAGGGTGTCGAGGGTGTCAAGGGTGTCAAGGGTGTCGAGGTGACCTTCGTCACACCCTCGACACCCTCGGCGCCCTCGCCTCCTGAAACCCGCCTTCGTAGTAGTATCCAAGTGGAAGTCCCAACCCGCATCACCCACCAACACCGAACCCAACTGATGAGAATCAAGACCCTAGTTGCCGCCGCAGGCGCGGCCGCGATCCTCGCGGCTTGTAGCCAAGGAGAAGCCGAGCAGTCCGCGGCTACCGACAGCGCGTCGGAGCACGCCGGCCACGCGACGCCCAACGTCGTCACCGTCGTCGCCAACGACTTCGCGTTCCAGGCGCCCGCGGAGATTCCCGCCGGGCTCACGAAGTTCGTGCTGAAAGGACAGGGAAAGGCCATTCACCACGCGACCATCGCCCGACTCGAGGAGGGAAAGACCGTCGCCGACCTCATGGCCGCGTTCAAGAACCCCGGACCGCCACCGTCATGGGTGACTTTCGTCGGTGGCCCGAACGTGCCCAACCCGGGCGAAGAGGCGAACGCGACCCTCGACCTGACTCCGGGTAACTATGCGCTGATCTGCTTCGTCGACATCCCGGACAAGGTGCCGCACTTCGCGAAGGGCATGTTCCATGGCTTCACGGTCACGCCGGCAGCGACGAACGCGATGGCTCCTTCCGCGGACATCCAGCTGGAGCTCAAGGACTTCGAGTTCAACTTCGACAAGCAGCTGACCGCCGGCCATCACACGATCAAGGTCACGAACTCCGCCGCCCAGGATCATGAGATCCAGCTGATTCGTCTCGAGCCCGGCAAGACGATGGCGGACATGGAGAAGTGGCTGAGGACGATGGAAGGTCCAGCGCCTGGTGACGCGGTTGGCGGCATCGCCAGCATGAAGCCCGGCGTGACGAACTACCTCGAGGTCGATCTCCCCGCTGGTGAATACGTCGCGATCTGCTTCGTGCCGGATTCGAAGGACGGGAAGCCGCACCTCGCGCACGGGATGGTGAAGCAGTTCAAGGTGAGCTGAGGGCCCGAAGACACCGACGGGGTCGAAGGGATCGACGGGGTCGAAGGGATCAACGGGATGGTATGCGGCGGTGAAGCCGCCGCTCATCGGATGAGCACACGGCGGCGCTTTGCTCCGCCGTGTGCATACCATCCCTTCGACCCCTTCGACCCCGTCGAACCCCTCGATCCCTTCGACTCAAAACGGAGAGCTCCCAATGAACCTCTCGCGGCGATCCACGAACGCGGCGCTCCTCGTCTTCCTCCTCGCCTGTAGCTCCACGCCATCGCCCTCGACCGGCTCCACCCCCGTACGCGTACCGCGCCTCGAGTTCGTTCCGGCATCCGAGACGTTCGCGGCCGCCGTTGGGGAATACGAGCGCATCTGGGCCACCGATGCCGCGCGCATCGTGCGGGCAATGCAGAACGCGTCGGGACTCATGTTCACCGACACGGTCATCACGGCGGTCGTGTTCGAGGGCGTGAGCTCGTCAGGCTTCGGCGACACGCCAATGCGGCTGCGCGCGAGCCATCCGATCGACACGAAGCGCGCGGCGCTCATCCATGAATTGGGGCATCGCCTGCAGTCGCCGCTCTTCCGCCGGCAGGACGAAGAGCACGGTCCGCTGTTCCTCTGGTTGTACGACGTCTGGGTCAGCCTCTATGGAAAGGAGTTCGCCGACGCACAGGTCGTCGTCGAGAAGGCGCGCCACGGCCCGTACCGGCGCGCCTGGGACGACGCGCTCGCACTGTCGGCGAAGGAGCGTGCGGCCCGTTGGAAGGCGATCGTCGAGAATCAGCGGAGGAACGGGCCAAGGGCCAGGGGCCAAGGGCCAAAGGGCGGGTGAAGGGTTTACAGTAGCTCGGTGAACCCTTCACCCTCCCCGCGGCCCCTGGCTCTTGGCCCCTGGCCCGGTCAGAGCCGGAATCACGTACGAGTCGATCAGATCGTGCAGGGCGTCGAGATGTCCCCATTCACGGCGACTCTCCGCGTCGGACGTCATGACCACGGTCGCCCGCAACGCGGGGACGATGAAGATGAACTGCCCGCCGTACCCCCAGGCGAAGTGCACGCGATGGCCCGCGGCGTCGCGGCCCCACCACCCCCAGCCGTAGCCGTGTCCGTTGAATGGAGAGTACGTGCGGACGACGAGGGAGCTGTCCACCCACCATTCCGGCACGACCTGTCGCCGGCCGACGCGCCCACGGTTCCGATACAGCTCGCCGATCGCCAGCATCGCTCGCGGCGTGAGCCGCATGTCGTTTCCGCCGAAATAGATCCCTTGCGGATCGCGCGGCCATGGCGGGATCTCGATGCCTAACGGCATACCGAGCTTCCGCCGCGCGTACGCCAGGGTGCTCGTGCCGGTCGCCTTGGTGAGAATGGCCGACAGCAGGTGGGTGTTGCCGGTGCTGTAGATCATCGGTCCGCCACGCGGCGCGACCAGTGGTCGAGAGAGCGCCGCGCGCACCCAGTTCCCGCTGGTCACCCAGCGTCCGTACCCGTCGAAGCTCGTCGACTCGAGCCCCGCACGCATCGACAGCAGGTCCGCGATCGTGATGTCCCGCTTCGCCACCGCGGCCGTATCTCGCAGCTCGCGCGCAAAAAATGCGGCGATCGGCTGCTCCACGCCCTTCAGCCTCCCCTCGGCGATCGCGATCCCGACGAGCGCCGAGATGATGCTCTTCGAGACCGACTTGATGTTGGCTCGGCGCGCGCGCGTGGCGCCGTGATAGTACCGCTCCCCGATGATGCGCCCGTCGACGGCGATGATGAGGCTGCGCAGCTTCGGCAACTCGGCGGCACGACGGAAGGTCGTCTCGAAGGCGGACCCATCGAGACCGCGCGATGAAGAAGGCACAGGTGCCTGGGCGTTTGCCCGGGCACCTGCAACCGGCGTCAATGCGAGCAGGAGGACCGAGCCGCAGACGCGCATCTGGCGCTCGAGCGCCGGTAACACCTCGCGCGAGGGTGTCGAGGTGTTCACCTCGACCCCCTCGACACCCTCGACCCCCTCGACACCTTCGTGGTCAGGGCACGGGCGGCGATCGCGGCTCGACCCTGACGATCCACAGCCCGTTGTGAAAGTCGTTCACGTAGGCCAGCCCATCGGCCGGGTTGACGACGACGCCCCACGTCATCGCGTGGTTCTGCACCTTCCCCTGCATGTCGGCGGTGCTCACGAACGCGATCTCTCGCCCCTGCGCGCGGAGGTCTCCCTTCAGCTCACCGGAAAGGTCGAACACGTGGAAGCCTCCGTCGTAGGCGCCAAGGTACAGCGTGTCGCCGGCAACCCACACGTTGTGCACGCCCCCGTTTTCCGGCGTGTACCACGCAACCGACTTCGGTTTCTCGATATCGGTGACGTCCACCACCTGCAGCGTGCCGTACATGCGGTCTGACGCCTCGTCCTTCGCACCCTTCACCGAGCTCGCGCGATAGACCTCATCGGCGATGATGACGTAGTTCCTGTACCGCCAGGCCGTATGCGTGCCGCGAGTGAAGCCGGGCCCCGACTCCACCTCGACCTGGCGATAGAGCGAGTCGAGGTTGTACTTGAACTGCGTCACCAGCTGCGGGCTCGACGGCGAGCCACCCTTGATACCCTTGCCGATGTCGAGGATGATCAGCCCGTCGTCCCAGTAGCTCGCGTACAGCAAGCCATCCTGCACGTCGATGTCGTGAACGTACCGCGCCTCATCAGGCCGGTTGGTCGTGCGCCACTGCGCGACTTCCTTCGGATTCTTCGGATCATTGATGTCGATGACGTGAACGGCGCCCGTGCCATCGTTCGTCAGATAGATGTGGGTGCCGAACTTCTCCTGCGTGTACACGAACGCCGAGTGGACGCCGGCCGTCACGCCTTCGGTGAACTCGGAGATCACCTTGGGGTGCAGCGGATCCTCGAGTGAGGCGATTACGATGCCGTTCTTTCGGTCGGCCGCCCCCTCGCGTGTCATCACCAGGACCGTGCCCGCCTTGTCGGTCATGACGTCGTTGACGAGGCGCGTGTTCATCACCACCGAGTCGACGACCGTCGGGTTCGCGGGGTTGGAGATGTCGATCGTGTAGACTCGATCGCCACCGCCATGCGTGCCGAGGTACGCGACCTTCCCGTTGGGGTGCACCCAGACCTCGGCGGTCGTGAACTGCGTGCGCGGGAGACGACCCACGATCGACACGGGACGACGAACATCGCGGTCCGCGACATCGACCACCGTCGATGCCGAGCGACTGCCTAACGTGGCGGTGACGACGATCTGGCCAGGCGCATAGGCGACGAACGCGCCGTCGGCGTCGATGACCCCGTGACCCTGCATCGCCCAGGTCGGCGTGAGGCCGCTCACCGCGCCCGACGCCGAGCGTGCGCTCGCTCTGAAGCGAACGACGTCTCCGGTGCGGACCTTTGGACGCGACGGCGTGATCGTGAGCGATGTGATCGTGTTCGGGATGACCTGAACGTTGACGCTCGCCCTGGCGCTCCCCGCTGTCGCCGTCAGCGTCGCGCGGCCGGCCGCCCCCGCGATCACGACGCCCTGCTCGACGCGCACCACGCGCGCGGCGCTCGACGTCCACTCGACCGGCTCGATCACGCGGTCGTTCGCGCGTGAATAACCTGCGGCCTCGATACGGCTTTGCTGGCCGACGACCATCTTCGTGGGCGCGACGCGAATGTCGACGCGGACGGCGGGCCCGGGAATGATCTCGAGCTCGCGGCGCTCGATGAGGGGCTTTGCGCCTGGAACCGTGGCGATGGCGACGATCGGCATCTTCCCAATGGCGCTCGCGACGAGCTTGCCGGTGCTGTCGATGGCACCCGAGCCCTGCCCTCCGAAGCGGATTCTCACGTTCGACAACGCCGCGCCGCTCGCATCGAACGCCTGTGCCGCGAACTGGACGGTGTCCCCCGCTCGAACCGTCCGCGCTGCGGGGCTGATGACGATCCGCGAGACGCTCGCCGCGGGCTGCGCGCCCTGCTGGACGAGGAGGAGAAGCGCGAACGGAATGACGGACATGTTGCTGCCTCTGTCGTGGATTATGGGCTTCCTAGAACAATGAGTTCCCGCCGGTTGTTCCGGGAGAGGATTTACGAAAGCTGAACTGCGGAGGGAGTCGAGAGTGTCCAGGCAGTCGAGGGTGTCACCGTGAACGCCTTGACTGCCCTCGACACCCTTTGAAACGGAACTGAACGCGAGCGCTCGGCATTCAGTCGCAGAGCCCACCGTCCCAACCTCACGGGAGTGCACGGTGAAAATCATACCCGCAATTGCATCGACTGCTATGCTCGCCAGCGTCATCGCCTGGCAACCCTCTGCCGACCCCGTGCCGTACCCCGTGGGATATCGCGTGTGGGCGCACGTGAAGAGCACCGCGATCGGCCCCGCGCACAAGGACTTTGCTTCCAGGGGCGGTTTCCAGCACATCTACGCGAACGCAGAGGCGATGATCGGGTACCGTACGCGCACGTTCCCGGAGGGCTCGGTCGTCGTCTTCGAATGGCTCGAGATGCGAGAAAAAGACGGCGCCTTCGAGGAAGGTCCGCGCCGTCAGGTGGACGTCATGATGAAGGACTCGGTGCGCTTCGCGAGCACCGGTGGCTGGGGATTTCAGCGGTTCGTTAGGGACAGCCCGACCGAGCTCGCCGACACGCCGGCACCGCAGCAATGCTTCGCCTGCCACGACCGACTGAAGAAAGACGGGCTGGTGCTGAGCAGCTATCGCGAGTAGGGCCCAGCGTGTCGAGGGGTTCCAGAGTCAGAATTGTTACCCGGTCTTCGCTCCTCTCTCCATGGGAGTGACGGGCGCTCCCGGCTGCAATCGCTCCGCCCCGCCGACCACGACCTTCTCTCCCGCTGTCACGCCCTGCGTGATCTCGACGAAGCCGGAGCGGCGGACGCCAATCGTGACCTCGCGGCGCTCGACCTTGTTCTGCGGCGAGACGACCCACACGATGCGCTGGTTGAGCGACGTGAGCACGGCATCCTCGGGGATAACCACGGCGTTTTCGCGGGTCGCGGTCGCGAGGCTCACCTCGATGAACATCCCAGCCTGAAGCGCACGGCTCGGGTTGGGCACACGCGCCTTCACGAGCACGGTGCGCCCCGGCAGCTGGACGACGGGATCCACGAAGTCGACGACGCCGCTGAACGTCTTCCCCGGCAGCGAGGCGACGGAAAACTCGACGCGCTGTCCGTTCGCGACCCGGTCCGCGAATCGTTCGGGAATCTGAAAGACGGCACGCTGCGGATCGTAGGTCTGGAGAGAGATGAGCGGGCGCTGGGGCGTGACGTAATCACCTAACGACACGAGCCGCCGTCCCACGACGCCGCCGAACGGGGCGCGGACGGTCGTGCGCTCGAGCGACAATTGCAGGAGATCGAGCGTTGCCTGGGTGCTCCGCGCCGTCGCTTCGGCGCGCTCGAGCTCACTGGCGCTCGTCGCGTTCTGCTCGAGCAGCTGGCGCGTACGCGTCAGCGCCTGCCTCGCGAGATCGCGCTCCGCCTCGGCGCGCGCGACCTGGGCCTTGAGCGACGCATCATCGATCTTGAACAGCGGGGTCCCGCGCCCGACGATGCTTCCCTCGCGCACGTAGATCTGGACGAGTCGCCCCTCGCCTTCCGGGCGAAGGTCGATGCTCTGCTGCGCCTCGATCGTGCCGGTGGCTTCGAC
>DASTYE010000270.1:0-6977 GCA_035765135.1 Gemmatimonadaceae bacterium
CTCCCCGCGCCGTCGTCAGTGGCGTGGTGCGCGACAGCATCGCCGGAAGGCCGTTGGTTGGCGCAGACGTGCAGCTCGTCTCCGTCGACACGGCTGCGCCATTCGCCGCCACAGCACAGTCGGACTCGTTAGGACGATTCAGCTTCGTCGGCGTAGTGCCCGGCCGATACAGGCTCGGCTTCTTTCACCCCACGGCCGACTCGCTCGGCATCGAGCCGCCCGTACGTGAAGTGACGGTCGTCAGCGCCGCGCCGGTGCGCGTCGATCTCGCCATCCCATCGGCGTCGCGACTGAGGGCCGCCCTCTGCAGCGCGCGCGTGGAGGCCGACTCCGGAGCGGTTCTCGTTGGTGTCGTGCGCGATGCACGGAACCGGCGCCCGGCGTCGGGCGTGACGGTGACGGGCATCTGGCTCGAGCTGGAGTTTGGACCGCAGGGCATCGACCGGCGCACCCAGAGTCTCGAGGCCACGACAGGGGAGAGCGGATGGTTCGCCCTGTGCAACGTCCCGAACGCGGGGAGCCTCGCGCTCATGGCGAAGCGCGGTGCGGACAGCACCGACTTCATAGAGCTCGACATGCCGGCCGAGCGGCTTCTGCGGCGCGATCTGTACCTCGGCCCCTCGCGCGTTGTCGTCACACCCGATACGCAGCCCATCGATTCACTCGCCACGGTCACGCGGCGTCGCACCGGCGATGGCCGTCTGACCGGCGTCGTCACCGCGGTTGCCGGCGGCCGTGCGATCCCTGGAGCATACGTGTCCATCCGCGATGGTCCGGAAACGCGCGCGAACGAGCGTGGGGAGTGGACGCTCGTGGGCGTTCCACTCGGCACGCGGGTGCTCGAGGTGCGCGCCGTCGGCTACTATCCTGAACGCGTCGGCGTCGATGTCGTGGCCGACGCGGGTCCGGTGCGCACGGCGCTCTTCACGATGCGAGCGGTGCTCGACACGGTGACGGTCGTCGCCTCGCGCGTCAGCCGTGGCATGCAAGGCTTCGAGCGACGTCGTCGCGGCGGTGTCGGGCGGTACATCACATCCGAGGAGATCGTTCGCCGGCGGCCGATCCAGACGTCGAACCTCCTCGGTACCGTGCCGGGCGTGTTTCTCGAGCGCGGGACGTTAGGCGACACGCGCATCCGGATGCGGGGCATGTTCGCCGATCGCTGCGCTCCGAGCGTCTACATCGACGGCCATTATATGAGCACGCTCAGCGCCGATGACATCGACTCGTGGATCCGCCCCGATGAGATCGCGGGGATCGAGATCTACCGGGGTGCGGGCACGCCGCCGGAGTTCAGTGTCGGGCTCACGCAGCAATATTGCGGCAGCATCGTGATCTGGACGCGACCGCCGCTCGTCCGGTCCCGGAGCTCGTGGAAGCGGCGCGTGGTCACGTTGGCCGGCCTGCTCGCCGTCGGGTTCGGCGTCGGAGCGCTGCTGCGCTAACGCGCGCGTTTCTTCCCGGCGGCGAACGACCTGGTGGCGTTGTAGGCGAGAAGCACGGCGCCGCGGGCGAACGTCTGCGTCCGCACGAGCCTCATCTCCGCCTGACCCGGAAAGAGCGGCCTGCCTTCGCCTAACGTCACGGGACAGACGAACAGCTGGTATTCGTCGATCAGCCCATCCTTCATGAGCGATTGGGCCAGGGAGATGCTTCCCCAGATGACCATGCCCTTGCCCGAGCCCTCACGCAGCTTCGCGACTTCCTTCGACGCGCTCCCCTTCACGACGGTCGCGTTGTCCCATTTCCCCCACGCGGCGCTCTGCAGCGTTTTCGAGAACACGAGCTTGGACATGGCGTTGATCTTGTCGGCGAACGGCTTGTCGTCGCCTGACGTCACGTTCGGCCAATAGCCCGCGAACATCTCGTACGTCACTCTGCCGAGGAGGATCGCGTCGACGGAGTCCATGAACTTCACCTGGTGCTGCCCGAAGGGCTGATCGCCCTGCATTGACGCCGGGATGAAATCGACGTTGCCATCCGAGGCCGCGGCAAACCCATCGACTGAGACGAATTCCTGAAGAATGACGTTTTTCATCGGTTGATCCCTGCCCTGATGTGATAAAGCGATGCGTGACGTCGAACCCGGTCGATGCATAACGGGGAGGCCTCATCCGGAGTTCCCTGATGCGCCCGCCGCGCGAAGCGTACCGGCGATGTCGTCATGGCCCCTCTTGATGGCCCAGGCCAGCGGCGTCGCCCACGGCGCTCCCGCCAGGTTCGGATCGGCGCCGCGCTCCAGGAGATACGAGATCAGCTCGCGCTGCCCACGCCGTGCGGCGAGCCCCAGCGGCGTCGAACGATACTCCTCGTCGATGGCGTCGATCGCCGCCCCGTGTTCCACGAGCAGCCGCGTCTTGCGAAGCTCACCCTCGGCCGCCATGTGGTGCAGCAACGTCAGGCGATGCCAGTTCATGTGGTTGGGGTCCATTCCGTGCTCGAGCAGGAAGGCTGCCGTCGCCTCATGCTTGAAGTAGTAGTACGGCGCCCATTTCGACACGAGCGGCACGCGGGCCCCCAGGCGGATCAGAAGCTCGAGCACCTCGTGATCACCCTTGTTGGCCGGCCCAGCGAGGATGCCATCGCCCCATTCCTCATCGTTGAGCAGGTCGGGCCGCTCGCGAGCGATGCGCTCGAACTCGCCGAAGCGGCGCTCGGCGATCATGCGGCCGAGATCATCGCGCTCATGGCGAGGCTCTATGCCTCCGTGCGCGCGGAGCAACGAGAGCAGCCGGGGATCCCGGCGCGCCTGATCCATCGGAGTTCCGCTCGACTCTACCATGCCATTGGGGTCGGCTCCGTGCTCGAGCAGCAGTCGCGAAAGCTCGTATTGCCGGTTGTGGACGGCCATCCACAACGCGTGTCCTCGCGGTGCACCTTCCTCGGGCGCGGAAGGATCGGCGCCGTGCTCGAGAAGGAGCCGAACCATCTCCAGGTCGCTGCGGCGAGCGGCCGCCGAGATCGGGCGGTGGTGGCAGGTGTCTTCCTCGTTCGCCAGCGAGCGGTCGCGTCGGAGCGCGTCTCGAATGAACTGCTCGTCACCGCGCATCGCGGCGATGAACATGGTGTATCGCACGCCACGGGCGAGCAGCGCGTCGGCAATGGCCGCACTGCGTTCTCGCGCGACGCTCGCCCGCACGTTAGGCATTAGCGCGAGATGGACAGGCCGATAGCCATCTCCGCGCACCGCGTCGGGATCGGCGCCGGCGGCGAGCAGGGCCTGAACGATGTCGAGATGGCCGTTGTGTGCCGCCTGGTGCAGCGCGGTGTCGCCGGTCTCGTTGCTCGCGCGCGCAAGATTCGCGTCGCGCGCGAGCTCTGCGTGAACGCGGCCGAGGTCTCCCGCGCGGGCGGCGTCGATGATCTCCTTCGTTCCTGTCGCGAGCGCGAACTTTCGGGAGAGGTGTCTCCGCAGCAGCGCGGCGACCTCCCAGTGCTCACGATCCTCCGCCATCATGAGAAGCGAGTCCTGAAAGGGATAGCTGCGATAGGCGAGATCGGCGCCTCGCTCGATCAACAGCTCGACGAGGGTGAGATGACCCTCGCGCACGGCGAAGTGGATGGGCGGGGTGTAGTTGTACTCGACGACGGCGAGCCCGGGCGCGCGCGCGATCAGCGCCTTCACCTCACCGAGGTCGCCGGCGCGCGACGCGACGAACATGCGGAACACGTCATCGGTTGTGACGACGCTGCCGTCGGCGAGCGTGTACGGTCGGGAGCCTCGAAGCTCCACCGGACGGATCATCGGTCCCAGGACCGTGGCCGTGCCCCTAACGGGCAGCTCCGCGACGTGACGAACGAGCTGTCCCCAGCTCGCGAAACCGTGCTCCCGGGCGATGACGAGCTGCGCGTCCGCGAGAATCGCGTTCTGGGGGACCGAGCCAGCGGTCCACCGGTCATCCATGGCCCGGAACCGCGAAGCCGCGTCGTGATCGCCAGCGCGTGCGGCGCGCAGGAGGTCCTTGGCGCGCTTGCGGAGCTGCTCCAGCGACGGGCGCGCTGGGAGCTTCGAGGTCGGATCGGACATGAGATCTCCTTTCACGAGCGCCCGCGTCCGCACTTCGGGCTGAAAGAAGATCGGAATTGTGGCCGTCGAAAGTGCACAGGTGGGCTCGGCCCTTCCCGCGGACGGGGTGCGCCCTGCGACGCGGTTTCCAGTTAACCTGAGCGCGTCGCAGAAGTCAAGAAACTTCTGCCGTCGGCCCCGCGTATCGCTCCCCAGGGGCGACGCCCGTCCCCCGCAGGTTCCCTGTCCGATCGACCATCAAATGCGATCGCGAGCCCTCCCGAACGTGCATCGACGCACGCACGCTCTCTTCTATCTCATAACGATTGCCACCCTCGCGATCGCTGGATGTCACCCCGGAAACGCCGAAGCCCGGCAGCTGCGCAGCTCGTGCGATGGGGGAGACGCAGCCGCCTGCAACGCGTTCGCGGTGAAGCTCCAGAAAGGCGAATACGTCCTGCGCGACGAGGAGCGTGCCGTCGTGTTGTTCGATCGCGCCTGCACAGGCGGGGTCGGTAGCGGGTGCGCGAGCCTCGGAGTGGCTTACCAGCGGGGCCGCGGCGTGAAACGCGATTCGACTCGCGCGTTCGACCTCTTCCGCCGGGGGTGTGATCTCCGTTCCAGCGAAGGGTGCACGCGGCTTGGCGCTCTGTACCAGCGAGGCTCAGGCGTCACCAGAGACGTCGCGCGTGCGGCCGCGCTCTTTCAGCAGGCGTGCGATGGTGGCGACGCGTCGGGGTGTGCGCATCTCGGAACGCTCCACGCCGCCGGCGAAGGCGTTAGGCAGGACGTTGCGCGTGCCACCATGCTCTTCCAGCAGTCGTGCGACCAGCAGGTGGCGCTCGGATGTCTTGGCCTTGGACGTTTGTACGCCGCCGGCAGTGGCGTCGCCCGGAACGACTCCGTCGCGATGTCGCTCTTCGAGCGGGCGTGTGAGGGGCGCGAGGTGGACGCTTGCGTCGAGCGCGCGATTGCCTACGAGACCGGGCGCGGCGTCGCCACCGACTTCCACCAGGCATCGCTGCTGTACCGGGAGGCGTGCGAGGACACGCATGGAGAGGCCTGTGCGCGTCTGGCCTCGATGTACGATCGGGGCGCGGGCGTGTACCGTCAGCCCGAGCGGGCGAAAGAGTTCAGGGCCAGAGCGTGCGAGTACGGATATGCGGACGCGTGCGCCGCGAAGGAGAGTGCCTGATGGCGTCCGGAGAGCCACTGCTGGCCGTCGAACACCTGACGAAGCACTACGGCGATGTCGTCGCGCTGAACGACGTCACCTTCAGCATCAGCGATGGCATCACCGGCATCCTCGGTGAGAACGGCGCGGGGAAGAGCACCGCCATCAAGATCCTGCTCGGTCTTCTCCAGCCGACATCGGGTACGGCGACCGTCCTCGGTCAGAATGCATGCGAGAGTGTCGCGGTGCGCGCGCGCGTCGGCTACATGCCCGAGCATGACTGCCTGCCGACGCATACCAGCGCCGCCGAATTCCTGACGCACATGGCGGAGGCGAGCGGGCTCCCGCCGGCGATGGCGCGAACACGCGCCGCCGACACGCTGCGCCATGTGGGGCTGTTCGAGGAGCGGTACCGCGCAATTGGCGGTTACTCCACCGGCATGAAGCAGCGCGTCAAGCTTGGGCAGTCGCTGGTGCACGATCCGGCATTCGTGTTCCTCGATGAGCCGACAGCCGGGCTCGATCCCGCGGGGCGCGAGGACATGCTGACGCTGATCCGTAAGACGCACAGAGAGTTTGGCATCAGCGTCCTGTTCTCGTCGCATTTGATGGCGGACATCGAGCGCACGTGCGACCGCATCATCGTCCTGCAGGATGGGCGGCTGGTACAGTCCGGCGAGGTCGGGCAGTTCACCAGGGAGACCGAGACCGTCTTCATTGAGGTGGACAGCAACCGTCCGGAGCTCGCCGCCGCGCTCGAGAAGCGCGGAGTGGCGGTGACCGTGGAACGCAGCGGCCTGACGATCGAGGGGCCTGACGAGTCCGTCTACGATCATGTCCGCGATGCGCTGGTGGAGGCACGAGCGCCGCTCCGTCGAATGGCGCCGCGCCGCCGCGCGCTGACCGAATTGTTCGATCGCGCTGACGACACCGCATCGACCAACGGAGTCGCATGACAGAGACCATCGCACGAACCGAGGACGTGATCGGATACGGCGCCACGAGCGGCACCGTCTTCGACATTGGATACCAGCGCTACACCGACCGGCGCGAAGGACGCGGGCGGTCGAGGCTCGCCGTCTTCAAGGATGGCTTCCGGACGGCGCTCGGGTTCGGGCGCGGCGCGCGCGCGAAGGTCCTGCCCTGGTTCTTCATCGGCGTGCTGTCGGCGATCGGCCTCGTCATGGCGATCGTGGCCGGTGCCGCGAATCGGCTCGGAGGTCCGGGAACGGCCGAGCGCGCGGGCCTGCCCTCGCATTCCGACTTCTATTCGTTCGCGTCGATCATCCTCTTCGTGTTCGCGGCGGTCGTCGCGCCGGAGCTGCTCTGCCCCGATCGGCGCAACCGGGTGATCAGCCTGTATCTGGTGCGACCGCTGACCGGTTCCGACTACATCCTGTCGCGCTGGGCGGCGTTCCTGGTAGTGATGCTGGCGGCGGTCTGGCTCCCGCAGCTCATCCTCTTTTTCGGGCTCTCCATGGGTGATCCCGATCCGGTGGGGTATCTCCGCGCGCACTGGCTCGACATCCCGAGATTCCTCGCGTCCGGCGCGGCGATGGCGGCGTACACGACCACGCTCGCGATGCTGACGGCGTCATTCACCACGCGGCGCGCATATGCGTCGGTGTTCCTCGTCGGGCTGTTCATCATCACCACCCCTTTCACCGTCGGTCTCGCGGAGGAGATCGAGGGGCCCGCGGGACAATGGGTCTCCATGTTCAACCTCACGAACATTCCCGTGCACGTGAACGACGTGATCTTCGGCGAGGCCAGCGAGATCACCGAGGATGCGCCCGC
>DASTYE010000271.1:0-3577 GCA_035765135.1 Gemmatimonadaceae bacterium
GATCTGGGGGACGTACCAGGTGCTTGGCGATACTGGATTCCTCAGGCGAATGCTCCCCCATATGAAGAGCCAGTACGCCGGATGGATAGCGGAGCATTGGGACCCCAGCCATCGCATGTTCCGCTGGGACGGTCTGCACGACGGCATGGAGCGCAACATCAACAGCCGGCAGACCGACGACATCGATGCGGGTGCCGAGGGGTATCGGCCGACCCTGAACAGCTACCTGTACGGGGACGCCCTTGCCATCGCGCGAGCGTCGGCGCTGTTCGGCGACACCGCCGCCGCGCGCGACTACGCCGCCCGGGCCGACTCGTTGCGCAAGCGGGTTCAGGACGAGCTGTGGGACCCGCGGCGCGAGTTCTTTCTGCATCAGTCATCGCGCGACGAGAACGACGGCGTGAAGGCCCTGACGCGCACCTATGAGACCGGCAAGTATGCAGGGGACCCGCACGGCCGCGAGCTGATCGGTTACGTCCCCTGGCAGTTCGAGCTCCCCGAGAAAGGACGCGGCTACGAGCGGGCCTGGCGCTTCCTCATGGACACGTCGCGCTTCATGGCGCGCTTCGGGCCGACGACCACCGAGCGTCACGATCCGCAGTTCTTCATTTCGCCGCGGTGTTGCTGGTGGAGCGGCAACTCCTGGCCCTATGCCACGGCGCAGACGCTGGTCGCGTTCGCCAACCTGCTCAACTCGTACAAGCAGACGTTCGTCGATGCGGGCGACTGGATGACGCTCTTCACCGCGTACACACGCACCCACCGCAAGGATGGCCGGCCGTATATCGCCGAGGCCGCGCACCCGGACAATGGCTCCTGGGATGGACACGACACGCCGTACCACAGCGAGCACTACTTCCATTCGGCGTACGCGAACCTGGTGATCACCGGGGTCGCCGGCCTGCGGCCGCGCGCGGATGACAGCGTCGAGGTGAATCCGCTCGCGCCGCGGATGTGGCCGTACTTCGCGCTCGACGACGTGAGCTACCACGGGCGTCGCCTCTCGGTGCTATGGGATATCGACGGGACGCGGTATGGTCGGGGGCAAGGCCTGATGATCCTCGCCGACGGCCAGCTCATCGCTCGAGCGGACACGATGACCAGGCTCGTCGCCCACCTCGGTCCGCCGCGCGTCGCCCCACGGGAGAAGACGCGGCTCGTGAACGTAGCGGTCAACAACGGTCGCGGTGCGTATCCGTGGATCGACGTTTCGTACGCATCGCCTTCACACCCGCCGACCTATCTCATCGACGGTAACTACTGGTATCACACCGAACCGCCTAACCGCTGGACCACGATCGGAACGCCCAATGCGCGTGACACCGTGACGTTGTCCTTCGGGACGCCCCGCGCGATCCGGCATATCTCCCTCTACGTGCTCGACGACCTCCAGAGCGCGGCCGTGCGCGCGCCCATGCGGTACCAGATCCAGGCATGGCGGAACAATCGCTGGGTCGTTGCTTCGCGGCCCGACGGTTCGGCGCCTCTCGTCGGCCGCCGCGCCAACGTCGTGCCGCTTGGGCCGATCCTCACGTCGCGGATACGAATCGTCCTCACTCCACAGCCGGGCGCGGCCCTCGGGCTGTCAGAGATCGAGGCGTGGAGCGAGGACACGCTGCCACTCGCCGTCCCACGTGAGGCACCTCCCAGTCTGGCGTTCAATGACGGCCGCGGTGCCTACCCAAAGGTGACATCGTCGTTCACGTCACCACGCGATCGCCTGGAGCACGTGAACGACATGCAGGTGGCATTCACGAAGTACTCACGAAATCGGTGGACGGCCTACGAGTCGCCGAACTCACGGGACTGGGTGGCGATCGACTTCGGGACGCCAAGGCGCGTGAGTACCGTGGATCTGTACCTGTTTGGCGACGATGCCGGGATCAAGGCACCGCGGCGCTACACGGTGCAATACTGGAGCGGGAACGCGTGGAAGGACGCCCGGGTGCGCTCGAGATCGCCTGAGCGTCCGCTCGCTTCGGCGCGCAATGAGGTGCGGCTCACGCCAGTGCGTACGTCGCGTGTGCGTGTGGTCTTCGAGCACTCGCTGCCCGCGTTCAGCGGAGTGACGGAGCTGGTAATTCGGTAGCGCTACGGCGCGCGACGCAGCTCGGTGGCGGACAGGGTCCTCGTCGTGTAGCCGTCGGCGTTCGCGCCGCTCGAAGGAAAGGTGACGGAGACATCACGCCACTCGCCACCGTCGCTCACCCTGAAGCGATAGCTTCGCCCCGCGAGCCCCTCCAGCGTGGCGGCGTCGGCGCTCTGGTGGAGAACGCGCGCCGCCGTAGAGCGATCGCCGATTGCCGGGAGGGCCGGTGGAGGGATGATGCTCCAGCCGCCACGATAGCTCACTGACATGGTCACGGTGTCGCGTAGCGTCCCGCGGACCGAAGCATGAACGTCACCCGCCGTCGCCGTCGCCTCGCCCTGCGCATTCGCACCCGGAGGAAGCGCCGGCGAGAAGAAGACCTCGATCGGCCCTCCGGTGCGATGTGCCGTGATCGCCGCGACGACCGAGCTGCCGCGGCGATGCGTAAAGCGCACGTCGAGCGTCCCCGCGCCGAACGGAATGTTTTCGACAGCCACCGAGTCCCACGCGGGCGGCAGGTGCGGCGTCAGCGTCAGCGTCCGCGCAGACGCGTCCACATCGATGCCGAGCATGCCACGAATGAGTGGCGTGAGCACCATCGACGTCGCGAAAAACTGCTGCGGTACCGAGGTGTCGAGTGGTTTGTACAACCGCCCCGACAGAACCTCAGGATTTCGCCCCCGTGCTTCATCGAAGCCGGTGCGCGCGATGGCATCGAGCGCGAACTTGCCAGCGGCGGCATTGTGGTAGCGATACTGCGCAAGCGCGACCCACCCGGTGACGAACGGCCACACGGCGCCGTTGTTGTAATGGAGCGGGTCGAACAGCGTGCTCGACGCCGCCAGCGGCCGCGCGCCCCAATCGGTCATGATCTCGCTCGAGGCGAGCCGAGAGGCCATCCGGGCGCCGCGTGCTGGATCGAAGACGTCGAACGACATGGCCGTCGCCGCCCATGCCGTGAGGTTCTCGTTCACGCTGCCATCCTGCAGGAGCGCGAACGCGTATTGCCCCAGCTTCGGCATCCAGAGCCGCGACTCCATCGTCCTCAGCGCCTTGCCGCGGATCGCGCGGGCGCTGTCGCCGAGTGTGCGGTGTCCCATCGCATCGGCCATTCGCGCGAAGCGGTCGAGCGACGCGGCCCACACGCCGCTCAGATAGACATCCGACAGGATTCCGATCTGGAGATCGCCGACCTCGAGCGCGCCCGCGCCCGCGGATGGATTCTCCATCAGGCCATCGCCATCCTTGTCCGTCGCCCGCGACCAGTCGTATGCCTTCCGGACGTTAGGCCACACCTCGCGCAGCAGCGCGCTGTCCGCCGTCTGCCGCCAGTATTCACCGACCGCGAGGATCCAGAACGGGCTCGTGTCGCCGTGATAGAACGCGTATGGATAGTCGGTGAACCACGGGATCTTCCCCGCCGACTGCGAGATCTCGTGTGTGATCTTTCCGTCCGCTCGCTGATACTTGGCGAAGAAGCGCACCACT
>DASTYE010000272.1:0-10426 GCA_035765135.1 Gemmatimonadaceae bacterium
TCGGTGAAGGTGCCGTCGCGATTGTTGAGATAGAGCTTCGACCGATACGAGCTCCAGCCGATGCCGACACCGGATTCGGTGCCGACGAAGAGATCGATGTGCCCATCGACGTTGAAATCGGCCCAGGCGGCCGTATGCGTCGGGTTCATCGCGCCGAGGCCCGCGTCGAACGTCACGTCCTCGAACGTCCCGTTCCCTCGATTCCGGATGAGCGAGCTGGGGAACGCGCCGCCGTCGCCCAGCCAGCCGCCGCGCACGATGAAGATGTCCTCGTCGCCGTCGTTGTCGTAATCGGCGTGGCTGCAGTTAGGTCCGCCGACGATTCCCTCGAGCCCGGACTCCGCCGTGCGGTCGACGTAGCCGCCCTTACCATCGGCCACGAGGAAGTGTATCGGATCGTCGAGCCCCCACGCGGTCGTGAAGAGATCGAGCAATCCGTCGCGATTGAAGTCTTCGAGGCAGAGCCCGCCAGCGAGCCCGTTGATCGCCGCGCCGACGTCGTGCGCGACATCGAAGAACGGTGGAAAGCCCGAATTTCGCCTCCGGGTCAAATTGGGAATCAGGTACTTCCGCGGCACGGCCGACGGATATTCTCCCGCCGCCATGTACGCGATGTTGAGCAACCACCGGGAGCCGTGATCGTCCGGAAAGTGCCGGAGCAGTGCTTCGTAGACCGCGATCGCGTTGCGCGCGCCTTCAACGTCGGTGTGGCGCAGCTTGCCGAGCACACAAATGCTGGTGCCCGGGTTCAGGTTGCAGTTCATCTGCTCGCCGAGGCGCAGATACGCGATGCCGAGCATGTCGAGGAATGGCCTGTCCTGCGGAGACAGTGCGTCGAGGGTGAGTCCGCGGGTCTGCGCCAGATTCTCCAGCTCGTCGACCGCCTCACGAGTCTGTCCCGCGAGCAGCTTCTCCCTGGCGAGCGTGAATCGCTCCTGCAGGCTCGGCCGGCGCCCCTGCTGGAACAGCATGCGGGTCTTCAACGCGTCAACGCGCTCGCGATTGAGAAACTCGTAGCGCTCCGGCTGCGCGACGGCGCGCGCATTGAGAAACGCCAGGGTGTCCGCCATGCGCTTCGTGCCATCGACGGATGGCGTCGGCCGCGCTTCGCATCCGAGTGCGGCCGCGCAGAGCAGCGGAACGAGAGTGTAGCGACGGGAACCCGGACGCCTCATCGAGCTCGTGTACGAAGATTTCGAAGATACGGGAGGATCTCCCTGGAATAATACGGCTCCTCCGTCCCCCAGAAGATGTAGTCGGTTCTGAGGTAGTCCGTCGCGAAGCGATACAGCTCGTCGACCGTCACCCGCGCCCCGGTGGCAGGGTTCTTCTCCCCAAGGTTTCCGTCCTGCACGGCCATGCCGGCGACTACACCTTTCCGGCGTCGAGCGATGAGCGGATAGCTGTGATCGAGTTGGCCTTTCCGGTGCGGGAGCACATCAGGTCCTCCAACGCCGACGCCGATGCTGTCGGCGTGTGCATAGACCGCTCTCAGGTATCCCTTGTCGGACGCGGGGAGCCACTCGCCGGGAATGAAGTTGGCGTAGAGGATCACGCACGACCGCGAAAAGGCGCGCCGCGCCGCGGTCATGATTTCCCGGAGTGCCTGGACGTAGCCCTCGTAACTGAAGCCCGGCGGATGACGCTCCGGATCGTTGAAGCCAATGGCCGTCTCCGGGATGACCAGACCTTCGATGCGGCCATCGAGCTCCGCCGCGAGCACCTCGATGAGCTTGATGAAGCGCGCGCGCACCGCCGGGTCCCATCGCCGTGCCACCCATCCAGCGAATCGAGTCTGCCCCGCGCCGTTTTCCTCGTATTTGCGCGCCGCACCGCCACCAAAGACGGTGTCGCTCAGCAGATAGTCCGGCACCGGGATTCTGTCGGAGAACGTGACATCCTGAAGCTGCATGAAGAGCCGCTTCCCGTGACGTTGCAGGAGTGCGACGTGATCGCGCAGCGGCTGGAGTGCATAACGATCCCGCTCCGGCTCGAGCTCACGCCACGTGTACTTCAGCTGCGCGCCGGCGATCTGCGCGTGCGTCAGGAAGCTCGGCTCGGCGATCCGGTGGTGCTCGTGTGAAAAGAAAACGTAGTGCCGCGGGCGGCCCTCGCCACGCTCATCGAGGCTGCCGCACAGCTGTGCGACGAGGGCGACGAGCATGAATGAAGTCATCGAGTCCGCTCCGGAGGTGGACAGTGCCGCGCGTCATTTCATGCAATCAGCGGAGCGGAATCGGATCGCCGTTCCACTTCGGACGTGAATGTCGGTGCTCAGGGATCCGCTGGTTGCCACCCGGCTGCTCTGCGTATATCCAACGATCGCATGACCGCCGACGGCGCGGGCCTTTGCCCGGAGCGCCGCGAGCACCTCGCTCTCGACCGAGTGCGCGATGTGCCCTTCGGCGGTTATCGCCGCGATCTCGTCGTACGGACACTCTGGTTTGGTGGTCGCGTAGAGCGGGATGGCGACGCTGTCCGGTGTCGCTGGATAGACCACTCCGGCCCCGAGCGGCGTGAGCGTGACTTGCGGTGGCCCGCAAGCGAGCAGCACGGCAAACGACACCGCTCCAATTCCAGAAACCACGCCGCCGCGATGTTTCATGGTCGGCTCCTTTTCAGTACGGGACAAATGGGCACCTAACCATCCAAGCTCTCAATGGGCCTCGGCGTTCCATGCCCGCCAGCGGCGCCCCGCGAGATGCGTCCTTTTTCGCTCGTTAGTTCACCCCAAGGTACTTCCAGGTCATTTCGTCTGCACCGCGTGTCCGCCGAACTCACGACGGAGTGCCGCGATCACCTTGGCGCCGAACGATTCTTCCTGCCGTGAGCGGAAGCGCGCGAGCAGTGACATCGTGATCACCGGCGCCGGCACGTCGAGGCGCATTGCCTCCTCGACCGTCCAGCGCCCCTCGCCCGAATCCTCCACGTAGCCGCGAATGCCCGCCAGCTCGCCGTTGCGCGAGAGTGCGCGCTCCGCCAGCTCGTTCAACCAGGAGCGCACGACGCTACCGTGGTTCCACAGTTTCGCGATCTTCCCGAGGTCGAGCTCGAAATCGCGCGACGCATGCAGAATCTCATAGCCCTCGGCGTACGCCTGGAGCATTCCATACTCGATCCCGTTGTGCACCATCTTGACGTAGTGCCCGGCGCCCGGCGGCCCCACATGAGCATAACCATCGGGCGGCGCGAGGGTCCGGAAGATCGGCTCGCAATGCTGAAAGGCGGACGGCGATGCACCGATCATCAGACAGTAGCCGTTCGCGAGACCATGGACGCCGCCGCTCGTCCCGACGTCCAGGAATTCGATCCCGCGTGCCTCGAGTGCCTGTGCGCGACGCAGCGTATCACGGAAGTTCGAGTTGCCGCCGTCGATGACGATGTCTCCTCGCGAGAGATGCGGGACGAGCTCGTCGATCGTGCTTTCCACCGGCTCGCCGGCAGGCACCATCATCCACACGATCCGGCGAGGCGGCAGCTGACGGGCGACGTCGGCAATGTCCTTCGCTCCAGTCACTCCCCTGGCGGCGTGCGCTTTGACTGCATCGGCATTCCGGTCGTACACGACGACCTCGTGTCCTTCCTGGAGCAGCCGCTGCACCATGTTGCCCCCCATCCGGCCCAGCCCGATCATCGCCAGTCGCATTGTCGCCGCTCCCGAGAGATTTTCCTGGCCAGCAGAATAGCCCCGAATCGCCCGATGGTATAGGATAGGGCCCTGTGCATACCGGGCTCTACGTGATCATGGGCGTCTGCGGCGCCGGGAAGAGCCTGATCGGAGCGAAGCTCGCTCGCGCGCTCGACATCGAGTTCGTCGAAGGTGATGCCCTTCATCCACCGGAGAACGTGAGGCGCATGGCGGCCGGGATCCCTCTGACGGACGACGACCGCCAGGACTGGCTAATCGCGATCGCCGCGCGTCTCCGCGATGCGAAGCGGGCCGGCGCCGGCCTCGTCGTCTCGTGCTCGGCGCTCAAGCGCCGCTATCGCGATCTGCTGCGCTCCGCTGGCGACCCCGACACGCGGTTCGTGTATCTCGCTGGGAGCCGCACGCTCCTCGCCGAGCGGATGGCAAACCGACGCGGCCATTTCATGCCGCCGGCGCTGCTCGACAGCCAGCTCGCCACTCTGGAGGAGCCATCAGCCGACGAGCGCGCGTGGGTCTGCGACATCGCCAAAACGCCCGATGAGATCGTCCGCGACCTCGTGATGCGCGGCATCCCGGAATGAGCCAGAACGCTCTGCTGCTCCTCTACGCGGCGGGGGCCGTCGTCGCGCTGATCGTGCTGATCGCGCGCTTCAAGCTGCACCCGTTCGTCGTGCTGGTCGTGGTGTCGATCGCGCTCGGCATCGTGGCGGGGATGCCGTTAGGCGCGGTCGTGAAGGCCTTTCAGGATGGCGTTGGGGGAGTCCTGGCGTTCATCGCGATCGTCGTCGCCCTCGGGACGATGTTGGGTAAGATGATGGCCGAGTCGGGTGGGGCGACGCGCATTGCGACGACGCTGATCGCGATGTTCGGCGAGCGACGCGTGCATTGGGCGATCATGTTCGTCGCCTTCATCGTCGGCATTCCGGTGTTCTTTCAGGTCGGCTTCGTCCTCCTGATCCCGCTGGTGTTCACGATCGCGCGTCGCACGGGAATGTCACTGGTAAAGATCGGCATTCCCCTGGTCGCGGGACTCTCGGTGGTGCACGGGCTGGTGCCGCCGCATCCGGCGGCCATGCTCGCGGTCGGCGCGTATCAGGCGGACGTCGGACTCACGATCGCCTATGCGATCCTCGTCGGACTGCCGACGGCGTCACTTGCCGGCCCGATCTTCGCCTCGTGGATTGCGCCGCGGATAACGCTCCCCGCGTAGAATCCCGTCCCCGCACAGTTCACGGCCGAAGTCGAGCGCGAGATGCCGAGCTTCGGCATCGCCGTGTTCACTGTGCTGCTTCCGGTGATCCTGATGCTGTTCGCGAGCGCAGCCGACGTCCTGCTCGAGCCGACCAGCACGGTGCGCATGGCGCTCGATTTCATCGGGAGCCCGATCGTGTCGTTGCTGCTGGCGCTGCTCTTCTCGTTCTGGTCGTTAGGGTACAGGCAAGGCTTCACGAACGATCAGATCCTCAAGTTCACGAACGACTGTCTTGCGCCGACGGCGACCATTCTCCTGGTGATCGGCGCCGGCGGTGGCTTCAATCGCGTGCTCATCGAGAGCGGGGTCGGAAAAGCGATTGCCGACGTCGCCATCGGCGCTCAGGCGTCGCCGCTCCTCCTCGCCTGGATCATCGCCGCGCTCATCCGTGTTGCCACCGGCTCGGCGACAGTGGCGATGACGACCGCCGCGGGTATCGTCGCTCCCATCGCGCTGGCGACACCCGGGACGAGCGCCGAGCTTCTGGTGCTGGCGACGGGCGCTGGTTCGCTCGTGCTCTCGCACGTGAACGACTCCGGTTTCTGGCTCATCAAGGAATTCTTCAACATGACCGTTCCGCAGACGCTCAAGACGTGGACGGTGGCCGAGACGATCATTGGTGTCGCGGGGCTGGCGTTTACGCTATTGCTCGGGTTGGTGGTCTAGGCTGTTGAACTGCGGAACCGCGGACGGGCCACAGAAGGCCGCAGAACTGCGAACTGCAGCCGCAGATGAACGCAGAATACGCAGATTGTCTGCGGTGGCTCGACAGCTCCGTGCGAGATGAAGTTCCCAAAGATCCATGTTAATAGCTATGCATAGGCATTCCCGTCGGGACCGGCGTACTCTGTGGCTCAGCAGTGCTGCGGCCGTCTGCGGCCTTCGGCGGTTCCTGGGCCAACATCGAGATCTTACGGAGGCGACATGCGAAAGGCAGCATTGATGGCAGCCGCGTTAGGCCTGTTGGCCTGTACGACGCGGGATCGGCGGTCAGCAGAGGGCGCGGCGGGGGCGCTCAGCTCCGAGGGATGGATCGACGTCTCGGCGACGCTCGATCCCGCGAGATCGCCGGTATACGAGGGGGACGCGCCCATGAAATTCGAGTTTCTCCGACACATGAACAAAGGCGATGTCGTGACCCTCTCGGCCCTTTCGATGGGGGCACACAGCGGGACGCACATCGACGCGCCGATGCACTTCGTCGCCGATGGCGCGCCGATCGACAAGGTGGAGCTTACGCGCCTGATCGGCGGGGCACGCGTGATCGAGATTCCCGACAGCGTGCGGGTCATCGACGCTCAGGAGCTGAACCGGCACGAATGGCGCGGAGCGCAGCGCGTGCTCTTCCGGACGCGCAGCTCGGTGCGTGGGTGGATGGACTCATCCGCGTTTCACCGGGATTTCGCGCATATCGCTCCCGACGCGGCGCAGCTCCTCGCCGACGCTGGTGTGGTGCTTGTCGGCATCGACTACCTGTCGGCCGAGGAGTTCGGCGCGACAACGCCGAAGACGCATCAGATCCTGCTGGGCAAGGGCATCCCGATCGTGGAGGGGCTCGACCTGCGCGCCGTCGATGCAGGTGACTATGATCTCATCGTGCTCCCGCTCGAGGTCGCCGGGCACGAAGGCGCGCCGGCGAGAGCGGTAATGCGGAAGCGAGCCGCGGACTGATTCCGCGTTTCGGATGGTGTGGGGAACCGCAGGTGGCCGCAGAAGGCCGCAGAAACTGCAACGTCAAAAGCGTTGGCCCGGATTCCACGGTTGTTGAACGGCGAAACGATACGGATACGGCAAACTGCAAGGGCCTTTTGGAACCGCAACTGCAAAACTCAAAGAACGACCGATCGGACAATCTACCGCGACCTGACCGATAGGTTTTCACAAGGCTTTTTCGCAATTGCAGCTCATTCGTGCCGTTTCGCCGTTCAAGATCCGTGATAAGCTGTTGACGTTGCCGTTGCCGTTTCTGCGGCCTTCTGCGGCCATCTGCGGCTCCTGAGCCTGCCAGACAGAATCAGCCGGGCCACTGGAAGCGCCGCTCGCGGACGAGATATCGAACGACCATCAGACCGAGGAAGAACGTGAGCACGCCCGCGGCGAGAAACTCGGCGAACACACGCCACCGAGTCGTGTTCGTGAATGGCTCGAGCCCTTCGCCGAGGAGCGCTTCGCCGAGTGGTTCCAGCCCCTGGCCGATGAGAATGCCGAGGAGGATCATGCGCATGCCCGCACGCCCGGCCACGTCGGGCCACCGCGTGCCGGCCAACCACGCCAGGGGAAGGAAGGCGGGCAGGGCGAGGAGCCAGTGATACGACAGGTGAAAGCTCAGGTGGTCGTGACCGGGTCGCCCGAGATGCCAGTCGATGTGGGTCATGATTCCGAGCCAC
This sequence comes from Gemmatimonadaceae bacterium, assembly GCA_035765135.1. Lineage (GTDB taxonomy): Bacteria > Gemmatimonadota > Gemmatimonadetes > Gemmatimonadales > Gemmatimonadaceae > JAICNG01. The sequence goes on from DASTYE010000272.1 coordinate 7,289, forward strand.
AGCGCGCCGAAGCAGACGGCTCGTGATCCCGAGGGGCAGCACTTCATCGTCCGTGAGCCTCACGATGGAAGCGAGCGTTGCGAATTACAGCAACGTTCGCCCGCTCGCAAGCACCAAGGTCGACACCCGCCCGGATGATCCCGCGTCAGGGATTCCCCGTCCACCTCCGAGGCATGCTGTCGCACGACGCTCGCACGGCGCGCAGCTCCCAATTTCGCTGGACAGGGCCGAGTCGCCCAGCGGCGTCTCGCTCGACGTCAGCATCCGAGAATGCTGTGGCGCGCCCGTGAAGTGAGTCGGAGCCAAGGGAGACCACGAGCTCGACGCGAACGAAGTCATCGGCCGCAGCGATGCGAAGCGAGTCCTCGCCCTGCCGATGCCACTGCGCATGGAGCCCGGCGCGGTTGGCGTCGACGAGCTGTCCCGGGCCGTTAGGTTGTGTGCGAATGGAGTCGAGGCGAATCCACCCGGGTGGACGGCCGTTGTTCCGTTGCGCGACCGGGGGACCGAGGAGCACCGAGTGGGGCGAACGGTAACAGCGCGTCTCGTCGAGGATAACTCGCGCGGTGTCGCGTGCAGCTGGAGAATCCGGCCGCGCGTGGGCGGTCTCGGATTTCTCACCGGTGCATGCCGACGCGCCGAGCGCGACGCTCAACGCGACGAGCGCACGCTCGATACGAAGACCTGACGTGCGGATCTCAGCGCGCGCGGGACGGAGTCAATCGGTGTTGTGGGGGAGCCGCGGGCTTTTCCGGGATGATCGCTTCCGCCGGCTTGAACACGTCGACTGATACCATGAACTTGCGCTGCTCGCCCGCGGGGATGGCCCCGACTCCCACGACGTGGCGCGAGATCTCGTCGCCTCGATCGTTGGTGATTGACACCATCACCGCGTACTCCCACGCCTCTTCCCCGTTCGGGTGGCGTATCGACCCTTCGACACGAAGGGGGGAGAAGGTGGGGACGATCGGGTCCCCACCCGGAGCGAACCGAAGGTGCTTCTTGCAGGAGGGACAGACGCTGGTGCTTTGCAGGATCACTGCCCGGCAATGCGGGCAGGTACGCGTCGCGCCAGCTGGAGTCCTCCGAACCGTGCTCACGAGGCGTGACGAGCTGCCAGGGTGAGCGGCGACTTCGACGACGCCTCATCCTCCCAACCGAACTGAACACGGCCGCGCATCCGCGAGCCCGACGCAACGGTCAGCGTGCCCGCCGTGAGGTCGCCATTGAGAATGCCTGTCGAGAGGATCTCGACGCTTTCAGCGCCCTCGATGTTGCCCTCGATCTCTCCGCCAATGGTGACGGATTTCGCCCGGACGCTCCCGTTGAGCTTCGCGCCCGCCTCGACCGTCAGGTCGCCCTGAATGTGTACGTCGCCCTCGAAGCGTCCGAGGAGCCGAACGCTGCCGGCGCCGTCGATCTTGCCCGTGATGGTGATCTCCCCCGAAATGACGGACTCCCTCGCTTCGCGCGCCGCGGGCCGGCGTGCTGTGGAGGGCGCGACATCGGCGGGGTACTCGGGATCACGCTTTACGGGGAGCTCGGGGGTCACAATCGTCGCGTCCTTGTTGGAGCTGGACGGTTCCTTCCAGATCGCCATGACAACATCCTGTTTTTTGGGGACCCGATCGATACCAGCGGTGTGGCGCATCCGCTGTTACCTACATCACGAAAACCCCGAAGATATCGCGATCAATGAGGAAAATCAGGGCGTGGCCGGGCTGCTCCGCTCGCTTCCCGAATTGAGGCTGGCCTAACTCTCGTTGGCCCGCGGGCTTGGGAGGCCGCAGATTAACGCAGAATACGCAGATCGGCCCCGCCGACGGGCCCGGCTGTGCGTAGCCGTTAACAAGGAACTTTGGGAACTTCATCTCGCACGGAGCTGTCGATCCGGCGGAAACCATCTGCGTCTTCTGCGTTCATCTGCGGCTGCAGTTCGCTTCCTGCGGCCATCTGCGGTTCCCCGTCCCTGGCTACACGCGCTGGCCATTCGTCCGGATGACGTCTCGATACCAGTGGAAGCTCTTCTTCCGAACGCGCCTCAGGTCCCGCTGATCGAGCTCATCGCGGTTCACGTACACCAGCCCATAACGTTTCTGGTAGCCGTTGAGCCAGCTCAACACGTCGGTAAACGACCACACGCAGTAGCCAAGCAGATCGACGCCATCGGCGATCGCGTGCCGACACTGCTCGATATGCGAGCGCAGATAGGCGATTCGATATTCGTCGTTCACCGTGTCATCCGGCCCCAGAACGTCGAACTCGCCGAGACCGTTCTCGGTAATCAACACCGGCATTCGATACCGGCTGGCCACCCGTCGAAGGCCAATGCGTAGCCCGGCGGGATCTATCGCCCAGTCCCAGTTCGTGGTTTCGAGGTGCGGGTTGCGCTTTGTCTTGAACAGCCCCGGAATGCCCGTGTCCTGCGTGCTTCCTTTCTGACCCGTCGTATTCATCGTTCCCTCGGAAACACCATCGAGGGGATTGGCTTCGTAGGTGAGGGTCTGGTAGTAGTTCACGCCGAGAAAGTCGGGGACCCCTCGCTCGAGCAATTCGAGATCACCTGGCTGGATCGTCGGCTCCAGTCCTCGCTCACCCAGGTACCGCATCGGGACGTCCGGGTATCTCCCCCAGCAGTACACGTCCAGCCACCACTCGTTGGTGAATGCCTCCGCGTTCTCGTACGCGAGAACATCACGCGGATCGCTCGTCAGCGCGTACGCGGGCGAATAGGCGAAGCTCGGCCCGATCTTCCCGTTGGGGACATGGCGGCGAAAGGACTCGATCGCCCTCGCGTTCGCCAGGAACGCGATGTGGTTCGCCTCGTAGAACCGTTTTCGGTCCTTTGCACCCGGCGGGTGCATGCCCGTGATGAAGCCGTGGTGGAAGTTGTAGTTCTGCTCGTTGAGCGACACCCAGTATCGTACCCTGTCACCAAAATGCCTGTAGAGCGTGACGCAGTAGTTGTCGAAGTCCTCGATGATCCGTCTCGACTCCCACGCCCCATACTCCTCCATCAACGCCTGCGGAACATCCCAGTGGTAGAGCGTGAGGATAGGCTCGATACCATGAGATAGAAGCTCGTCGATGAGCGCGCCGTAGAATCGAAGTCCGGCAGTGTTGATCTCCCCTCTTCCG
>DASTYE010000273.1:0-3409 GCA_035765135.1 Gemmatimonadaceae bacterium
GTCTGGGTCGCGATGTCTACCACCGTGGGCCAGGTCGGAACAAGAGTGATGTCGCGCGCCCGCGCAAAGGCCTCCGGGCCCGCCGCGAGCTCTTCCGCGGCAGGCTGGTCGAGGGGAAGTAGGGTCACTTCGGGCATGGGAAAATTTTCGCCGCCGTTAGGCAGCCGCTCGCGCGGCGAGCTCCTCGACCAGCGCCGACACCGCGGCCCCCGCGACCGAGCGTATTCGCCGGTCGGTGTCGCACGCCGGATCGTACGCCGAGACGGTCAGCGCTCCCAGCGGGAGCACCCGTCCCAGTGAGGTGCATCCGGCCACGAGCGCCGCGGCGCTCACGCCACCCTCCACCGCGTACGGATTCGCGCGCCCCTCCGACACGTCGATGACGTCGAGATCGAGGTGCGCGGCGAACTGGTCGATCTCGTCCGCCGCGCGTTTGATTTTGTCACCGAGGTCACCGCTGACGGCGGCAGCCGATACGCGGTGCACGCGCGAACGCTCCAGCGCCTCGACCTCGGCCGGGTCGAGGTCGCGTGCCCCGACGAGCCACGTCGCGCGCTCCGGCACCGGCGTAAAGCCAGTCACCTTCTTGCGGAGCGCCTCCCACCCCTCGCCGGTCAGCGTGCGGAGCGCCATGCCGTCGAGGAATCCCGACGTGCTCGTCTCCGGCGTGTGAAAATCGGCGTGCGCATCGAACCAGACGACGCCGGTGCGCTTGCCGAGGCCGGCCGCGACGCCGACGGTGGCGAAGCAATTTCCCGAGAGGACGACGGGGAACGCGCCGCGCGCGCGGGCGGCATCGACCTTGTGCGCGATTCCGTTCGCCAGCGCGAAAGCGGCGGCCACCTCGGCGTGCCATCCCACCGTCGGTACCTCGACGATCGCCTGCTCCACCTCGCATCCGGCTTCGATCAGCGATGCCGTCAGGCCCGGGGCCAGCGACGCGGGGCCGGCGCCCATCCGCACGTCACGGCGACCCGAGTCATAGGGAACGAGGATGAGATGGATGAGCATCCGGCCGGCGGCGTCACCGCGCGATTTGGAGGGTAGGCGCCTCGCGAGACGACTTGTGCTCGACGATCTCCCGAAAGAACGCAACGCGGTCGCCTAACGCGTTCTTCGGGACGACGTGGGCCGAATACGCGCCGGTGTAAATGAAGAGATGCTCCGGTCCCTCGGCCACACGCTCGATGCCGGCCCACGACATGTGCCAGTCGGAGACGGGCGTGGAATCGCGGATCCCCGTCTCGGTCAGCTCCATGCGGTGCGGACCGAGCTGGCCATTGACCAACCCGCGCTGGTAATGGCGGGCCGCGTTGCGCCGAACGGACCGCTGGAAGTAGGACGGCATGCCCGCCACCCACACGATAGCGAGTCCGATGATCACTATGCCGAACGTGCTGAGGGAGCTCCCCCACGCGAGCGGAGCAAGCGCAACGACGACGTACACCGCGGGCACCGCGTAGCGCATCCAGCGCATGTTTTTCCGCACGATGGGGCTGTGCTCGCTGTGATACAGCGTGAACGCCACAAAATCGTCGGCGGTGAGCGTGTACTCGACTATCATCTGACACCCCTAGAGGCGATCGAGGCTCGCTCCGCGCGTCGCCGTACACACGTAGACGGCGGGGCGCAGTCCTGTGGTCCTCTCGTAGTCGTGCGCAACACCTCGCGCAAAATGCGGCGCGGCCTCACGTGCGACCAGAGCCACCGCGCACCCGCCAAAGCCGGCGCCGGTCATGCGCGCGCCAAAACATTCCTCGCGCTGCGTCGCCAGGTCAACCATCGCATCGAGCTCCGGTCGTGAAACCTCGAAATCCACCCGCAGGCTGTGGTGGCTCGCGTTCATGAGCTGACCCACGCGCTTCACGTCGCCGGCGGCGAGCGCGGTCGCCGCGTCAACCGTGCGCGCATTCTCCGTGATGACGTGTCGCGCGCGACGGCGCGTGACGTCATCCAGCTCTGCCGCACGGCTCGCGAACGCGCCATCGCTCACGTCGCGCAGCACGCGGACCCCGAAGAGCTTCGCCGCGGCCTCGCACTGCTTCCGGCGCTCGTTGTACGCCGAGTCCACGAGTCCCCGGCGCGTCGCGGTGTCGAGGACGACGACCGCGACACTCTCGGGCAGTGGTACCGCGCGCGTCTCGAGCGAGCGGCAATCGATGAGAAGCGCGTGACCGGCCTCTCCGGCCGCCGAGATGAGCTGGTCCATGATGCCGCAGTTGACGCCTACCCATCCGTTCTCAGCCCGCTGGGCGAGACGCGCCATCTTCACCGCGTCCCATTGCAGCGATCCAGAGGCCGCGAAGGCGGCCATGGACGCCAGCTCCAGCGCGGCGCTCGAGCTGAGCCCGGCACCTAACGGGACATCGCCGGCGACGACGCCGTCCCATCCAGCGGCAGCGAGGCCCGCGCCGCGAAGGGCCCACGCGACTCCCCGAACGTACTCGAGCCACCCCGGGCCACCCGCGCCGTCCCGGCTGACGGGAAGGGTGCCCGGATCGAAATCGCCACGCTCATTGAAATCGAGGGAGCTCACGTGAACGCGACCGTCGGCGCTCCCTCGTAAGGCGATCCACACCGCACGGTCGATCGCCATCGGCAGCACGAACCCATCGTTGTAATCCGTGTGATCGCCGATCAGGTTCACCCGCCCCGGTGCACGAGCGATGAACCTGGGCGGGCCGCCGAATCGTCGCTCGAACTCCGCGATCACACGGCCACGAACTTCGGAGCTGTCCGTCACGTGGCGCCCCGGTGCCGATAATGCACGTCCGGCAGCGCTCGCAACCGGGACGCAGCCGTCTCGGCCGTAATGTCGCGCTGGGGCTCGCACAGAAACTCGTAGCCCACGAGGAACTTCCGCACCGTCGCCGACCGCAGGAGCGGCGGATGCAGATGAAAGTGCAGGTGCCACTCCGGATGCGGCGTGCCATCGGCAGGCGCCTGATGAAAGCCCGCAGAGTAAGGAAACGATGTCTCGAAGAGATTGTCGTAGCGGACGGTTACCTGGCGAAGCGCGTCCGCCAACTCATCGCGCTCCCGGTCGTGGAGCTCGGGAAGACGCGCCACCGGGCGGCGGCTCACGATCATCAGCTCGAACGGCCACACCGCCCAGAACGGAACGAGCGCGACGAACCCGTCATTGGCGTAAACGATTCGCTCGTCGGCGCGCAGCTCCAGCGCGAGGTAGTCCTCGAGCAGCGTCCGCGGGTGCCGAGCGCGATACTCGACCTGACGCCCAGCTTCCCGCTCGACGTGCATCGGCACGGTGGACTGCGCCCAGATCTGACCATGCGGATGCGGGTTGCTGCACCCCATGAGCTCACCTTTGTTCTCGAAGATCTGGACGTGCGCGATGTCCGGCCGCGATGCCAGCTGGTCGAACTCCTGAGCCCACACGTCGACCACC
>DASTYE010000274.1:0-7437 GCA_035765135.1 Gemmatimonadaceae bacterium
TCGGCGGGTCGGTCCGCTCGTTCCTTTTTGTTGCGCTCACCCTCGGCGTCATGTGGACCGCGGGTCGGGGACGGCTGGCGTCGGCGGCGACCGCCGGCCTGCTGGTCGCACTAGCGGCTGCCGACCTGTGGTCGGTCGAGCGAGGGTACTTCCGATTCTCCCCGCCTGCGCGCGAATTGTACGCGGCAGACCCCACGATCGAGTATCTCCAGCGACTGGAGGAGCCCGGGCGCGTTATGTCGGTGGCGCTCACCGGGCAGGGCGGCCCCGACCCCGTATTGCATGGAGACGCGCTCGTCAGGCACCGCGTGCGCGCCGTGACCGGCCACCAGGGGAACGAATTCCAGCGGTGGGTCGACCTCGCGGGCGCGAAGTCGCCGGCAGTCGGCCCCAACGTGTTCACGCGGGAATTCCGTCGACTGACCAATACGCGCTTCTGGTTGACCGATGCGGACCTTCCGCCGGAACACCCACAGCTACCGGGAATGCGCCTCCTCAAGCGCGTTGGGCCCGTTCGGAACGCGGCAGGCAACCAGGTATGGCTGTACGAGTTCGATGAGCCCAATCCGGCCGCCTGGGTGACGCCGGTTTTGACGGAAGGGCCTCCCGATGCAATTCGGGCGACCGTGATGGATCCGTCTTTCGATGTGCACCGGGCAGCTCTGTTCGACTCGTCCGCCGCGATCGAGGGGGCCGTGATCAGCAGAGCACCGGAGCCACTCTCGCTCCGTGCGCACGTAACGTATCCGTCCCATCGCGACATTCGCGTGGAGCTCGATGGTCCAGCGCCGGCCGGCGCGGCCCTCGTCGTGTCGGAGAACTGGTATCCGGGTTGGACCGCGACGGTGGACGGGAAGGCGGCGACGACCGCACGCGCGAACTACACGTTCATTGGCGTACCGCTCACGGCCGGCGCACGGCGAATCGAGCTCTCGTTCGCGGATCCCGTGTACGCACGCGGCAAAATCATCACCGTCATCGCCCTCGTGGTCACGCTCGCGCTCATCGGAGGAGGCGTGGTGGTGGAGCGTCGACGTCGTGTCTGAACGGGGCCTCGTCGTCATCCCGACGTACAACGAGAAGGACAACATCGCGCGCCTCATCGACCAGGTGCTCGCGCGCGATGAGCGTCTCGACGTGCTGGTCGTGGACGACGGCTCGCCCGACGGCACTGGAGCGATCGTCGATGAGATCAAGGCGTCGAACCCGCGCGTCGACATCATCCACAGAGACCGAAAGTTAGGCCTGGGAACGGCTTACCTCGCCGGCTTCAAGTGGGCTCTCGCCCGCCACTATGCCTTCGTTTTCGAGATGGATGCGGACTTCTCGCACGACCCCGCGCATCTGCCACAGTTTCTCGAGGCGCTCAGCGGCGCCGATCTCGTCATTGGATCCAGGTATCGCAACGGGCGCGTCACCGTCGTCAATTGGCCCGTCGGGCGGTTGCTCCTCAGCTACGCGGCGAACATCTACGCGCGCGTCGTGACCGGTCTGCAACTCTTCGATTCGACGGCAGGATTCAAATGCTTCCGGCGGGAGGTGCTCGAGGCGCTGGACCTCGACGCCGTCCGCTCCAGCGGCTACGCCTTTCAGATCGAGATGAACTTCCGCGCGTGGAAGAAGGGGTTTCGGCTCGTCGAGATTCCCATCGTCTTCGTCGACCGAACCGAAGGGGAGAGCAAGATGTCCAAGCGGATCGTCCGCGAAGCCGTATGGATGGTCTGGCGCCTTCGCTGGTGGTCGATCCGGGGGAAGGTGTGATCCGCGGTCGGCGCTTCTACAAGATGACCGGATCAGGGAACGACTTCGTCGTGTTCGATTCGCGCGACGGCGCCGTCGATGAGCTCGAGCAACCCGCAACGATCCGCCGCCTGTGCGATCGCCGCCAGGGGATCGGCGCGGACGGGGTGGTGATCATCGAGCCGTCCCGGCGCGCGGACGTCCTCATGAAGTACTTCAACAGCGACGGATCGCGCGGCGAGATGTGCGGAAACGCAGCGCTCTGCGTCACGCGGCTATCCGCTCGGCTTGGTCTGGCGAAGAACCCGGATGCGATGGCCATCGAGACCGACGACGGAATTGTCCGATCGCGGCTCGTGAACGACAGCCCGGAGATCGAACTCCAGCCGGTCCGTCGCGTGAAGGAAACGGCCGAGGGCGGGGCTGCGTCCGGCGAGCGCCGGCTGGGATACGCAGTGGCCGGCGTTCCGCACGTCGTCGTCTTGTGCGAGGACGTGGAACGGGTCGACGTGGCGCATCGCGGCGCCGCGCTCCGGAGCGCCGCGTGGACGCAGCCGGACGGTGCGAACGTCAACTTCGTGGCCCCCGCCGAGGCCGGCGGCTGGGCGATCCGGACCTTCGAGCGAGGCGTGGAAGGGGAGACGTTGGCGTGCGGGACCGGCGCCGTGGCGACGGCCACGCTCCTGCGCGCATGGGGCCTGGGAGGCTCTCAGACGGCGCTCAGGACACGATCCGGGTGCGTGCTCGAGGTGACGCTGCGCGACGAGTCTGGGGCGATTCTGCCGCGATTACGTGGGGAGGGTCGAGTGGTGTTCGAGGGGCAGCTGGGCGAGGTCTAGGGGAGTTCTGCACATTATTGCACGGGCGGTAGTTTACATAACATATCTTATACGCAGTTCATTCCGACGCCCGTATCGAGGCTAGCTTACCCCTCGGATGCGCCGCGGAATGCCCTAACCCTGCTTCGCCGGCTCCGCCGTCAGCTCGCCCAGCCGAACGCGCGCCTCGGCAGCCTGGCTCCCCTCGCCATCCGCCAGACGACGCCAGAGCGCGATGGCCTCGCTGCGGTTTCCCGCCGCCTGGTACGCTCGGGCCGCGTTGGCGACGTAGGCGTCGCGCTCGTCCTCGAGACGCGTCAGCTCGGATGCCCGCAGATAATGGGTCGCCGCGTCGGCGTGCCTGCCTGCCCCCTCATGGCCCGATGCGATGCCGTTCTCGGCCATCGCCTTCAGGAGGTCGTCGTCAGCGGACTTCGACAGCCGCTCCAGGGCCGCGATGCCGCGGTCGTATTGGCCCTGCTGGTAGTAGATCGTCGCCAGCTCGAGCGACGCCTGGGCGGCGGCATTTGTCCCCTCGTACCGGTCGACGAGTCGCTCCAGATCCGACTGCGCCAGGGCCAGGTTCCCCGACTGAATCGTCTGTGCCGCGGTCAGCAGGTCGATCGACGCATTCCGCTCACGCGCCTCGCGCGATTGGCGCCAGAGCCACACGCCAAGCCCGAGCGCGACCACCACGATGCCGGCGATCGCAACCTGCCGCATGTGCCCCTGAATCCAGAGGAAGAACGTGTCGGCACGGTCGTCGAGCTTCGGGTGGGTCTGGACGGGGGCGGTCTTGGTCATTCGTTGGGGTGTGTGGGCGTGCGCGGCAGATGTCCAGGCAACGTGCCCCTGGGGTGACTCGAACACCCGGCCAACGGTTTAGGAAACCGCTGCTCTATCCACCTGAGCTACAGGGGCGAATCGCGTTGACGCGGAGAAAGATACACGCTCGAGGCCCGCGAGAACAACCTAAGGTCGCTGTCTGGGCTGCAAGGTGGTTTTTAGAGGGAAAAGTTTTACATAACTGGCGCCAACGGAGCGCGTAAGGGCGAGTCAGCACGCCCTTATCAAAACCTCACGAGATGCTCCACGCGCCTGCCTTCGAGCTTCCGCCTTCCCTCGAGAAAGGACAGCTCGACCAGAAACGAGCACCCGACGACCACATCCCCGAGCCCCTCGACCAGCCCGCAGGCAGCAGCCGCCGTTCCACCCGTCGCGAGCACATCGTCGACGATGAGAACGCGCTGCCCTCCCCCGAGGGCGTCACGGTGGCACTCGAGCGCATCCACCCCGTACTCGAGCTCGTACTCGATGCGCTCGACGATGTGTGGGAGCTTGCCCGGCTTTCGAAACGGCACGAACGCCGCTCCCAGCGACTGCGCGACTGGCGCGCCGAGGATGAACCCGCGGCTCTCGATCGCCACTACGTGCGAGATCCGATCGCCGGCGAACGGCGCCGCCATCGCCTCCGTCGCATCGCGAAAGAGCCCGGCATCCAGCAGAACTGGAGTGATGTCCTTGAAGTTGATTCCCGGTCTCGGAAAGTCGGGCACATCGCGAATCGCGGCGGCGACGCGAGCCGCCACATCGAGCGTGACACTCATCGGATGATCGTGAATGGTTGAGGGAGAGGCTCCTCTGTGCTCACGGTCATTTCGTGCACGTCATCGACCCGCGCACCCGGAGGACCCTCCCGCACGGACCTGATGAATTTCTCGAACGCCCCATCCTCACCCGAGACTTCGAGCTCGACATTACCGTCGGGGCTGTTCCGGACCCAGCCGGCGAGGCGATGACGCCGCGCGGCCTCGCGAATGAACCAGCGAAAGCCGACCCCCTGCACGCGCCCAGTCACGACAAGGCGCCGTCGCACTCTCTATCCGTGCGCTCGTTGCAGCAAGGCGGCCAGCACGCACGCGAGCGCGGCCTCGTCGGTCACGGCGGTCGCGCCCGGGACGAACAGATCCCCCGAGCGAATTCGCGCGGCGACCCTCTCGAGTGCGACGGCCAGATCCTCCGATGCCGACGCGCCTGCCTCCCCGCCAGGAAGAGCCCATGGCTCGAGCTCCTTCAACGCCTCGAGCGTTTCCGCGACTGGGGCGGTGTCGAGCGCACCAGGACGCTCCTCGGCCGGATCCCATCCGAATACATCATCGACGTCGCTCGCGGACGGCTGCACCGAGGGCTTGGCGGCCTCGGGCTCTGGCGAGTCGAGCCAGGCAATGCCCGTGGGAGCCTGCGCGGGAGCAGTCGCCGGCGGCACGTCTGGATCCACCCACTCGATGCCCACGGGATCGGCCGGCGGCGCGCCGGTTGCGCTCGAGATCTCGTTAGGTACGGCCTCGAGCCACGCTGGGTCCGCGGCTGGCGCGGGCGCCGGCTCCGTCGCCGGAGTCTTCAGCTCCGACGGCTGCGCCGGCGCTGCGGGTGATGGGCGCTTCGCGAACGGCGGTGCGAACGGTGGTGCCGCGGCCCGATCGGTTCGAGTCGCGGGAGAAAGCGCACCGAGTCGCGGTGGTCCCATGAACGGTGGCGGGACGACGCGATTGGGCTTGGGTGACTGGTCGTTGTGGTTGGCCATGTGAGGACTCGTGCGTGCGAATATAAAGGCGGCGCGACCTTCGACCAGCGCGCTAGCCCTCCGCGGACCAGCCGTGCCGTCCAATGAGGGGAACGAATCGCGCGGGAGCGATCGCTGTCCGCTCGAACCGATCACCTCGTCGAATGACGAGCGTGAGCACCTGCGCGTCTCGCTCCCCGAGCGGCGCAAGCAGCCGTCCACCTTCGGCCAACTGCCGAAGGAGCGGCTCTGGAACCTCAGGTGAGCCCGCTGTAACCAGAATCGCGTCGTACGGCGCGTATTCGCGCCACCCCAGCGTCCCGTCACCGGCCAGCAGCGACACGTTGCGCGCCCCCGCGGCCCGAATCGCTTCGCGCGCGGTGTCCAGCAGCGGGGCCACACGCTCGATCGAGAACACCTGTGCGGCCAGGTGGGAAAGCAGCACCGTCTGATAACCGGAGCCCGTCCCGATCTCGAGAACCCGCTCCTCGCCGGTCAGCCTGAGCAGCTCGAGGTACCGTGCATGTGTGCTCGGCTGCGAGATCGTCTGCCCGTTCCCAATGGGGAGCGCGTTGTCGTCGTAGGCGCGATGGCGGATCCCCGACGGAACGAACAGATGACGCGGCGTGAGGTCGAACGCGCGGAGAACCGCGAGGTCGGCGATTCCCTGCTCGCGCAGCAGCTCGACGAGCCGGCGGCGCGGCCCGCGGTACTCGGGGACTACAGGTCCCGCCACCAATCGTGCTGCGCCTCGAGCAGCTGGTAGTTCGTTAGGTCGAGATGAAGCGGCGTCACGGAGATGAAGCCCTCCTGCACCGCGCGGAAGTCCGAGTCCTCGCGTCCGGACCATGCGGCTGAGCCCCCGCCGATCCAGAAGATCTCCCGCCCCCACGGGTCGCGCATTCGCATGAGCGAATCCGAATAGACGCGGCGTCCGAGCGCGGTGACCCGCACACCACGAATCTCGTCGCCGCGAAGCGGTGGCAGATTGATGTTCAACAGCGTGTCGCGCGGAAAGGACGGGAGATTCACCACGTGCGCGAGCAGCCTGGAGAGCACTCCCACCTGCGCCGCCAGCAGGTCCGGGTCCGCGCGCAGATCCCCACCAGCGAACGACACGGCGATCGACGGAATTCCGAGAGAGAGACCCTCCATCGCGGCGGCGACCGTCCCCGAATAGAGGACGTCCTCGCCCATGTTCTGGCCGTGGTTGATGCCGCTGAGCACGAAGTCGGGACGGCCATCCATCAGTGCCTCGACCGCGAGCATGACGCAGTCGGTCGGCGTTCCATCGACCTGCCACCGGCGCTCACCGCGCTGCACGGGGCGAACCGGATGATGCAGTGTGAGGGAATGACTCGTCGCGCTCTGCTCCCGGTCAGGGGCGACGACGGTGACGTCGCCTAACGCCTCCGCTGCGCGTACCAGACACTCCAGCCCCGGCGCGAGAATGCCGTCATCGTTGGTGCACAGCAGCCGCATCAGCTCCTCACCCCGCGCATGCGCGATTTGCGATGCGCCCAGATCGTTTTCACGATGCGCAGCGTGTCGCTCACTCCGCGGAAATGGCTCGGCGCGCCGTAGACGGTGGGAATTTCCGCGTGCCCGACGCGGAACCCCGCCTGTCCCGCGCGAATGAGAAGGTCGGTCTCGAACTCATAGCGATCACCAAACGCCCTTACGTGCTCGATCACGTGACGGCGGATGGCGCGAAATCCCGACTGTGTATCGTTCAACCGAATCCCGGCGACGTGGGCGATGGCCATGCACGCCATGGCGTTGGTCATCCGGCGAGGCAGCGGCATGCTCGAGCCCGCTCGAGCGCGCTGCCCGATAGCGATGTCGCACCCATCGAGGGCCGCGAGGAGTGCGGGAGCGTAGGCCGGATCGTGCTGACCGTCGGCATCGAGCGTGATCACCACGTCATCCGGGAACCTGAGCGCGTGCTCGAAGCCTGCGCGCAACGCGGCGCCCTTCCCGCGGTTCCGCGGCAGGCAGATCGCGCAATCGGCGACTGACGCGGCGACGGTCGGAGTCGCATCGGGTGATCCATCATCGACGACGATGACGCGCGCTTCGGGAAGCGCGCATCGCACTCCATCGACGACACGAGCGAGTGTGGTCTCAGCCCGAAACGCTGGTATGACGCACGCCACTGCACGGCTCATGGGGCGCGCTCCCCGCCCTCGAGGATGTCGAGGATCTCCCGCAGCTCCCGCTCGACCGCGGACAGCGTCTGGACCTCCAGCGCGGCGCGCGCGACGCCGCGGATCTCCCCCTTTCGCCGGTGCTCGTCGACCTTCTGCCGCGCGCCTT
>DASTYE010000275.1:0-7008 GCA_035765135.1 Gemmatimonadaceae bacterium
GCCGGCGAGCGGCGCGCGCACCGCGCCGAGGTCGAGCCACTCGTCCAGCTCGTGTCACCATTCGCGCCGCACATCGCCGAGGAGCTCTGGGAGCGCCTCGGCCACGAGCGTGGCGTGTTCGATTCGGGATGGCCGGCGTACGACGAAGCGCTCGCGGCGGAACAGACGATCGAGCTCGTCGTGCAGGTGAACGGGAAGGTGCGGGGCCGGCTGCAGGTGTCGCCCGACATCACCAAGGACGATGCCCTTGCCGCGGCGCTCGCCGATCAGGGGATCAGGAAGTTCGTGACCGGCCCGCCGAAGAAGGTCATCTTCGTGCCGGGAAGGTTGCTGAACATTGTTGTGTAAGGACCGGGATCGCGGGGTCGGAGGGATCCATGGGATCGAAGGGATGGAAAGGCAACGGCGGCGCAAAGCGCCGCCGTTCGCTCATCCGAATCAGCGGCGGCTTCGCCGCCGCCTAGCCGCCCCCGTTGATCACCTCAATGCCTTCGATCCCTGAAGTCGTGGCGCCGCCGCGGCCGTGTCAGATTGCTTGGGGAGGCAAGACGACTACTCCGACACGGACCACGGGGCGGGCCGAGGCTAATGCAGAGCGAGTGCCATCGCGCGCCGTAGGCCAAGCGCTTTCGTCACAACGATTTGGAACCGGTTGCGGTGCTTTTTCGCCTGTCGCGTGAGCGCGGCATATGGTGAAGATCCCCCTCGGACTCAGAGGAGGTGCGACACCCACTCGCCCACGAAGTATCCGACGACCGCCACCCCGAGGCCGACGACGAACATGTCCATCCCGGACCGGATGATACCGCGTCCGGTGAACACTGACCGCGCCGCGCCGACGAGGAAGTGGGACAGCATCGAGATGATGAACGACACCCAGATCGCGGGCATCCCCTCGAGCAACAGAAAAGGGGCGACCGGGATGACGGCGCCGAACGCGGTCGCCAGGCCAGTCACCCAGCCCTCGCGCAGCGGCGACGCACCCTGTTCGCCGATCTTCAGCTCCTCCTGCACCTTCTCGTCGAGCATCCGCTGCGGATCGGCCATCACCTCGGTAGCCAGCGCGTGCGCGGCGTCGGCGTGCATCCCCTTCGCCTCGTAGATCAGCGCCAGTTCGTCGCGCTCGACCTCCGGCATCAGCTCGATCTCCTGCCGCTCCATCGCGATCTCGTGGGCGTAAACCTCCTGCTCGCTTTTCGCGGCGAGGTACCCGCTCGATCCCATCGAGAGCGCGTCGGCGATGAGGCCGGCGACGCCCGCGACGATGATGGTCTGGTGCGCGCTGATCGAGGCGGCACCGAGCACGCCGGCGACGAGACCGAAGTTGGCCGTCAGCCCGTCATTGAACCCGTAGACCACGTTGCGGAGGAATCCGCCGGATTCGATGCGGTGCCACGGCTCCGCGTTCTTTCCCGCGATCGCGGCGAGGGTGGTCGCGTGCTCGGCCGACTCACGCGCGAGGACCAGCGCTTCATTGCCGCCGATCGCTCCTCGCGGGGTTGCGCGGTGCAATGCGAGGTACCCCTTCACCTCGCGACCCTCTTCCGCGAGGAGTAGCGGGAGGAGGAAGTCGGGGCCAAATCGGCGCCCGAGGAAGGCGAGCACCCGTGCCCGCGCGCTCGGACGGTGCTGCGATGGCGCGCGACCACCCTGCTTCAACAGGTCGGCCCAAATCCCGACATGACGGTCCTCGACCTGCGCGAGCCGAGTGTAGATGTCACGGCGCTTCGCATCTTTCTCGGCGGCAGCGAGCACACGATAAAGAAAGGCGGCGTCCGCCTCGTCCTGCCAATGGTGCTCGAAGTCGTGAAGATCGGGACCAGGAGATTGGGTCGTGGCCATGTCGTACAATATCGCCCTCTCGGGTCCAACCCGAAACATGACGTCCCTCGCCGTTCCTTTCGGGCCATGCCGAGCCCTTCCGCGGCAACCCTGTAACGCCCGGCCGTGTCACACCGGACAGAACCCACCAACTAGAGGTCAACATGTTGCTTCGTGAATGGACCGTCGCCGCCGTGGCGGTCATGCTGCTTCCCTGGTCGGTCCTCGGTCAGGAGCGTGAGAAGGTCGCCGTGGCGCCGCGGGCCGAGATGTGGAAGATCGGTGGTAACGATGAAGAGCGGGCGGCTCTCGGCATCGGCACTTCGAGCGGCGGGGAGCGCGACACGCTGGGCGTGCTCATCACGTCGGTCACTCCTGGCGGCCCGGCTGAGCAGGCTGGCCTCGAGGAGGGCAACCGCATCGCCGCGATCAATGGCGTGCGTCTATCGCTTTCGAGCGCCGACGCCGGTGAGCCCGACATGCGGGGCATCCTGACCCGCCGCCTCACGCGAGAGCTCGGGAAGGTGAAGCCGGGCGACAACGTCGAGCTTCGCGTCTACGATGACGGTCAGTTCCGCACGATCCGCGTCAAGACCGTCGCGGTCGCCGACCTGCCCGGTCGTCGCAAGGTGCGTGAAGCGGATCTCGATGAGCGGCCGGTGCTTGGTCTCGGTCTTGGATCGAGCGGAAGCAAGCGCGACACCATCGGCCTCTTCGTCAGCAGCGTGATGGAGTCGGGCCCAGCGGAGAAGGCCGGCATCTACGAGGGTGATCGGATCGCGGCGATCAACGGAGTCGACGTTCGCGTTCGCGCGGAGGACGCGGGCGACACACAGATCGCCAGCGCGCGGATTCAGCGGTTCCGGCGTGAGATCTCGAAGGCGAAGCCGGGCGACAACGTGGAGCTTCGCGTGTGGTCGGACGGCGCGTACAAGAACGTGCGCGTGACGTTAGGCAAGGCGTCGGACTTCAAGTCGACGCGGCGAGGCATGTCCTTCTTTTTCGATGGCGATCACAGCTTCAGCTTCCCGCGCATCGAGATGCCACCAATGCCGCCCATGCCTCCAATGCCGATGATCCACGGAGAGTTCGACGTCGATCACGAGGTCATCGACGAGGCCGCTCGTGAGGCGACGCGTGCCGCGCGGGTGGTGGCGACGACGGCCCGTGCCATGGCGGCGGAGGCGCGCAGCGATGCCCGCCGCGCGGCCGCCGAGGCTCGTGCGAGGGCGTATACGCGGGGGTGGTTCTAGGAAGGGCGGGCCAGGGGCCAAGGGCCAGGGGCCAGGGGTGTGGACAGGCGCGGCGGCTGCTCCGCAGCCAGCCGCGCTCCATCAGATGAGCAAACGGCGGCGCACAGCGCCGCCGTTTGCCTTTCCACACGCTTGGCCCCTGGCCCTTGGCCCCTGGCCCGCATCTACATGGAGGGTCCCAGCAGCACCGCATTCAACACGAGCCTGTCGAGCGCTCGCCACCAGCCGCGAAACATCGGCTCGTTCACGAACGCCACGACGTGTCCGCCGCCCAGGGATTCTTCGACGAGCAGCGCCGTGCCCCGGAGAAGCCGCTCCGTATTGTCGGGGAAGATGAAGCCCGCCCGATGCAGCCGCCCGCTCGCGGGGAACACGGCGACGTTGGCGCCATCCTTCGAGAGCTTGAGGAAGAAGTCCCCGTCGAGCATCACGGTGAGGCGCGGATCCTCGTAGCCGAACGTCAGCCAGTGAGTACGGTCGAGAATGACGTCGAAGTGCGTTCCCGGTAGCGACGCCGGCGAATCGTCGTCCGACGACGGGCTCTTGACCGGGATGAGATCCTCGGCCGTGCGTTCCGGTGCCTGACGACGCGCGGCGCTGTCGGCCGCTGGCTTGTCCGCCTTCGTCGTGTCCTCATCGGCGCCGACGGCGCGGCCACTCGTGAGGTCCGTGCTCGCGCGCGCCGCCCACGCCGTCGATCCGCCCATCGTGATCAGTGTCCCGCCGTCGCGAATCCACTGCCTCAAGCGCTCGACACCATCCTTGCCGAGCCGCGCGGTGAGCGCGCCGGGTGATGCGCTCGGGATGATGATGACGTTGAGCTTCGTCAGGTCGCCACCGGACAGATAGCCGATCGAGATGGGCATGAACTCGATGCCGTAACGGCGCTCGAAGTTCCACCAGACGGCGCCGTATGACGTCTGGCTGATTCCTTCATCGCCAACCATTGCGATTCGTGGTGGCGTGATCGCCAGTGTCGCCTCGGACCCGATGCCGTACTGCGCGGCAGTCGTGAACGCGGAATTGACCCCGGTCACCTCGACGCCACTCTCGCGCGCAAGCACGGCGAGTCGCGACGCCACGGTGGTGTCGTTCCGAGCAACGCGCACCACCCAGGTGCCGCGCGGAAAGTGCTTCCCATCGGCCTCGATCGGCTGCGTCGCGATCGCCAGCCGGTACCCTTCCTTCATCAGGTGATAGGCCAGTCGCGAGGCGCCGTTGCGATCGGGAGGGAAGACGTACGCCGACTTCGCGCCGGCGCCGGTCACGATCCCGCCCGGGATTTCGACCGCCACCAGCTCGCCTCCCACGCGCCGCGCCTGCTGCTGCGCTTCCGGTAACGTCGGCTCTTCGGCCGGAAGCGACAGCAATCGCCCTCGAACGGGAGCGGCGTCTTCCGTCCAGTATGCCTCGACGCCGAACGCGACGGGGAGCGACCATGCGGTGAGATCGTAGAACTCGTACCCCTCGCGAACTCCGCCGCGACCCCGCCGCACGTTGCGGACGAATTTCGCGATTTGTGCGCGCACGAACGCGCTGTCCATGGCCGGTGTCGGCTCGAGGAAGGCCTTGGCGACTCGCCCGTTCGGCTGCGCGAGATCGATGACGTATGCCCCGGTGGCGAAGCGCTGCGATCGCACCGCGTCATCCCCGAACGCGTGTGCACGCGACGACGAAAACTCTGCCTCGGCGGCGCGGACCTCGATGCCCGCGCGCAGCAGCGCCGACACCAGCTCGGCGGCACGTCCAGGGTCGCGTCCCGGGACGAGGACGATGCGCTTCATAGCGCCGGTGCGACCGTCGGCGATCGCCGACTGGCGGAACCGCAGGAAATCGCGCACTCGCTCCTCGCGGCGAGCGGCGGTCTGCTCGATTGTCGCCATCGAGGCGACCCAGTGTTTCGCGATGCCATCGCGGAACGACACGAGGGTGCCATCGTCGCGGCGCCAGAGGATGCCCTTCCAGCCGCCGCCGTCGGTCTCGAAGGTCATTCCGGCCGCGCCCATCAGCGAGGGCCACGTGTCCCAGTAGAACACCGCGTAGAAATCAAAGACGTCCCGCGAGTAGTACATCCATCCGTACCGGTCGAACGCGGTGGCATTGGCGCGGCCGAGGATTTCCATCCACTTCGTGAACAGGTCTCCGAAGTTGGCGTTGATCGCCTTGGCGACCGGTGGGAAGAAGAAGCGCTCGGTGACGCCGTGCAGATCGGCGGCGACCATCGGGTGCCATCGAAGCATCGCGCGCATGAGTCCCTGCACCTCGCGTTGTGTCGAGGCCATGACGTCGCGATTCATGTCGAACCGATAGTGATTGAATCGTCCCTGCACGCTCCACGGCTCGTCGTGCTCGATCGCGTTCGGGTCGGGATGGCGCACGTTGATCGAGTTGTACCAGACCGTGAAGCGCTCGTGTCCATCCGGGTTCGAGCTCGGATTGATGACCACGATCGTGTTGCGCAGCGCGTTGACCGTTGCCGGCTCTTCGCTCGCGGCGAGCTGATAGAGCAGCTGAATGGCCGACTCGAAGCCCGGTGATTCGTTGCCGTGCACGGAGTGCGATAGGAACACGACAGCGGGGGTGCGCGCGGCGATCTGATTGAGCTCGCCCGCGTTCGTGGTGCGCGGGTCCGCCAGCTTGTCGAGATCGGCGCGAACGGCATCGAGGCGCGCGATGTTCTCCGGCGACGACACGATGAACGTCCGCATCGTGCGCCGTTCGTAGCTCGAGCCGAACTCCTCGACGCGCACGCGATCCTTCGCCGCGTCGGCGATCGCGAGGAGCACGCGCTCCTGCGCGGCGTACTGGGTGTTCATCTCGCCAATGGAGTAGCCGAGCACGGTCTCGGGGCGGGGCACCGTCTGCCGATACGGTCCGCGGTCGTAAAACGAGAAGTGGCGATCGTCGCGGATGGAGTCCGCCGGCAGCGCCTGAGCGCCGAGCCGGGCTGCCAGCGTGACAAGGAGGAACGCGAGGGGGAGGGAGCGCATGGCGGGCGGACCGAGGATAGGAGGCTTGGGCTGGTGCGCAAGGAGCCTGAAAAGCTTGAACCACAGAGAGCACAGAGAGCACAGAGAGCTGCCACAGAGAACTTCAACTGCGAAGGCTTTCTGCAAAAGCTCCCGCAGTTGACGTTCTAGGCAGTTCTCTGTGGTCTCTGTGTTCTCTGTGGTTCAAGCTCTTGAAGTTGCCGTTGAACAAGAAAATCAGAACTCGATCTGCGCCCCGAGCTCGACGACGCGGTTCGGGGGGATCTGGAAGAACTCCGTCGCTCCCTGGGCGTTGCGGGACATGATCGCGAAGAGCTTCTTCCGCCAGCGGGCCATGCGTGACGTGCCGATCGGGATGAGGCGCTCGCGGCCCAGGAAAAAGGAGCATTCGGATGGCTTCACGTGCTTGATGCCGCTCTCCTCGCAGTACTCGAGGATCTCGGGGACGTTCGGCGTCTCCATGAACCCGTAGCGCGCGACCACGCGGACGAAATTCTCCGGCAGCCGCTCGATCTTCACCCGCTCCTCGTCAGGCACCTCCGGCACTTCCTCGGACAGGATCGACATCAGCATCACCTGCTCGTGCAGGACCTTGTTGTGCTTGATGTGATGCAGCAGGACGACCGGAGTGCCCTCGGAATACGACGTCATGAAGACGGCGGTGCCGGACACGCGCACCGGCTTGCGCCTGGCGACGTCGTTCAGGAAGAGATCGAGCGGAAGCGAGCTCTTCTGAAGGATGCTCATGAGCAGAACACGGCCGCGCTTCCACGTGGTCATCATCGTGTAGGCGATCAACGCCACGAGGAGCGGCACCCACCCGCCGTGCGGAACCTTGAGGAGGTTCGAGGAGAAGAACGCGACGTCAATGGTGAGAAAGACGGCGAGAAAGAATGCCACCTGCCGTTTCCTCCAGTTCCACCGCTGGCGCGCGACGGCGACGA
>DASTYE010000276.1:0-30804 GCA_035765135.1 Gemmatimonadaceae bacterium
CTTCGTCCCCGCGTCCCGCAACACCCGCACGCGACCCTCGTACCCGAACTTCACGTTGGCGCTCTGCTCGAGCGCGGAGATCGCGTTGCGCGAGGAATCGAGCGAGGCGTTCATCGACACCTTGCGGTCCATGATCGACGAATCGCGAACCACGAGCCCGAGCGCGTACCACCGTTGCAGCTGATGAAGCGCCTCGCGCATCGGCTTGTCGTGCATTACCAGGCGGCCATCGGCCCATGACAGGGCTTCCTCGAGCTCCTGTGGTGTCGGGTCACGCATGGCGCCCTTCGCGTCCACGATCACGGCCTGCCCGGCGGCCAGCACGCGCGGCTCACCTTCACCCTGAACGGTGACCTGTCCTTCCTTCGTGCGGACGGCGACGAAACCCTCGTCGGGGTAGGCACGCACGGTGAACACCGTTCCGGGCACCTTGATCGCGACGTTCTTCGCACGAACCTGGAAGACCAGTGGCTGGTTAGGCGCCACCGTGAACGTCCCCGTGCCTTCGAGTCCCACCCCGCGGAGCCGATCACCGAACCCTGGAGGGACGGTGAGCTTCGAGTCGCCTCCGAGCATCACGTCGGTGCCATCCCCGAGCGTGATCGCGGTGCGGCTCCCCTGGCGAGCCACGAGCGTCCGTGCCTCACGAGAACGGATACCAGCCGTCACGGCGCGATCCTCGCTCGCCCGATCGACGAGCGCCACGGGGATCATGACGATCACCGCGACCACGAGAATCCCGACGGCTGGCCAGAGCCACGGCCGCCGCTTCGTGATGCCGCCGACGTGCTCGGCCGTCGCATGACGCGCGTGATCCGCCATCTGGTGCACCGTTTCGCCGCGATGCGCTCGCGCGTGGATCGTGTGCTCCACATGGGCCCATGCTTCAGCCGCTGTGGTCGGCTCCTTGCGCGCGTGCGCCTGTGCGTGAACCCCTTCGTGAGACTCGAAGCGGTGCAGGGCAGCGCGCCGACTCTGTGCGCGTGCCGCCGCCTCCCGCGCAGCCTGATGCAGGAAGGACTGCAGCGCCTCCGGCGACTCGAATTCGGCGCGGTCATCCCACACGCGGACGAAGACGTTTTCGACGACCCGCGGTGCACCCGCCGGATCTTCGAGGACTGCCGCGGCTTCCTGCGTCAACGGCGTGTAATAATCGTCGAAGATGCGGCGGAGCGCGCCTTCATCGCCTGCTTGCAAGCGGGCGAACGCATCGCGGTCGATGGAGGGCATCGTGCTCGGCATTAGCGACCTCCTGTGGGGCAGTTGTGTAGCTGCTCCTGAACGTGGCCACAGAATTGAGCCTCCGCAACCAGCGCGCCTCCGTTGCAGGGCCTGGCCGCTCGATGTATGGTTGCGCCACTCGAATCACCCGCAAAACCACCCCTCCCGGACCTTCCACGTGGTGCGCCTCCTTCTCGCCGCTGCACATCTGCTTGCGCTTGGCATCGGGCTGGGTGCTGTGTGGACGCGCAGTCGCGCGTTGCGCGGCATCGTGGACAACGCCGCACTCCGCCGAGCCTTCACGGCGGACGCCTGGTGGGGGTTCGCCGCGATTCTCTGGCTTGCGACCGGCCTGGCTCGACTATTCGCGGCCACCGAAAAGAGCATCGGCTTTTATATGGAAAACCCCCTCTTCCACGTGAAGATGGGCCTTTTCGTTCTTGTGCTGGGCCTCGAGATCTGGCCGATGATCACCCTCTTCAGGTGGCGACGCGCGCTGGGACGCAACCAGTCGGTGTCGCTGTCGGCCGCGCGGCGGATCTCGCGCATCAGCGCGATCGAGACACTCATCGTGATCATCATTGTGTTCGTCGCCGCCGCCCTCGCGCGCGGATACGTGATCGGAATGCCCTAAACCGGCCTCGCCACGACGACTGGCGCCCGACGGCACGCCCGGGCGAGATTCCCCGCATGCCTTCCTCGCATCTGGCGCTACTTCCCCAGGATCTCGCCGCGCGGTCCCTCTCGAGGCAGGATCTCGTCCTGCAACACGATGACACCATCGCCGCGCTCGAGCACATCGACCGCGCGGGGCTACGGGTGGAGTCGTGGGAAGGGTGGGTACGACTCCCCGACGGGATGCGAACCAAGTCGCTGGTGCATCAGGGATCGTTCGCGCTTCCCCTTGATCCTTCGGCGTCGGTCGCCGCCGCGCGAGAGATGATCACGGAGGCTCAGCGGCGATGGGATCGCACCCCGGAATATCCCAGCGGCGAGCTGTACTTCAAGCTCACCATCGTCTGAGGTTCGTGATCGGTCTCCGCCGATCACTCCAGCCATGTCCCTGGTGAAGCCCGAGCCGCCCGATCCCAACTTTGATCGCCGCGTCCGCGACTCCTTCGGACGGCAGCGGCTCATGGCGACGATCGGCGCCCGCATCGTTTCGGTGGCGCCAGGCGAGGTCGTGATCGAGCTGCCCTGGCGTGAGGATCTCGGACAGCAGCATGGCGTGCTTCACGCCGGGGCAATTGCATCGGTGGCCGACAGCGCCTGCGGCTACGCGGCGTTGTCGATGATGCCCGCCGGCGCGGGCGTGATGAGCGTCGAGTTTAAGGTCAACCTGCTCGCCCCCGGTCGAGGTGACCGATTCATCGCCCGTGGCCGCGTGCGGCGGACCGGACGCACGTTGACGGTATGCGAAGGAACGGTGCGTGCGATCAGGGACGGCGCTGATCGCGAGATCGCGATCATGACCGCCACCATGATCCGCGTGGAGGGACGCCCTGGCATCGCCGACTGAGAGTCCCCGCCTTCGTGATCTCGCGAGGTTGCTCGACGAGGCGATTCGGATTCCCGGCACCAACATCCGGATCGGGCTCGACGCGTTGCTCGGCTTGCTGCCCGGCGGCGGTGACGTTGCCGGCGGGCTGCTGTCCGGGCTCATCATTCTCCAGGCGGCGCGTGACGGCGCCCCGGCGACCGTGCTCGGTCGAATGCTCGGCAACGTCGCGCTCGATGTAGTGGCTGGCGCGGTCCCGCTCCTCGGCGACATTTTCGACGTTGCCTGGCGAGCCAACACCCGGAATATTCGCCTGCTTCAGTCGTGGCGCGAACGTCCTGTCGCGACGAAGCGGTCCAGCAGAGTGACCGTCGCCGTGATCCTGTTGGCGCTGATTCTATTGATCGCGCTGGCGGTTTGGGGATCGATCGCGCTCTTCGGCGCACTTTTTGACTCTTTGCGAGGGACGTAAGCGGAGTTCGGATCGCCGGCCACCGTCCACTGCCCGCATAGGGCGTCGGGGGATGCGAACATGCGAGGGATCGGCGTTTCGATGACGCGTCAGCTCCACACCGTTGCACGCGGTCGTCGGATCGCGGGCCTGCGGCTGTTGTGGATCGTTCCCTCGACGATGTTGGTTCTCTCGCTCGCGGCCGCGCGCGCTCCGCTTCCAAAGGGCCTCGATGGGATGACGATGTGCCTTCCCTTCGTCGGCCCCGTCACCCGGATCGATTCGACGCTCAGCGGCCGGGCCCGGATGCTCGCCACGATTCATGAAGGCGCTCACGCGGAACAGTGCCGCGAGATCGGCGCGATCCGATCGTACGCGGCGCGCCTTACCGTCGACGGGAAGTTGAGCTCGGAAGCCCGTGCGTTTTGCGCCGAGGCGCGCTGGGATCTTGCCGGCGGGCACCCGCGCGAGCACGTGCTGGCGCGCATCGCCGACGAGCTCGAGACCGCCTACGACTGGACAGCCGGACTCTCTCGCGGAGAGATTGTGGCAGCCATTGGAGCGGCATGTCCGCCGCTATCGGCCGCCGCGCGCGCGGGAGGGTAAGTGACCGGCATCGATCTTCGGGAGAAGTTCGCCACCTTCTCCGAATACTGGAGCCCGCGGATCGTCGCAGAGTTGAACGGCCAGCATGTGAAGCTGGCCAAGATTCGCGGCGAGTTCATCTGGCATCATCATGACCATGAGGACGAGCTGTTCCTCGTCCATCGCGGGCGCCTTCGAATGGAGTTCCGGGACCGCGTGGTCGAGCTGCGCCCGGGTCAGATGATCGTGGTGCCCCGTGGCGTCGAGCATCGCCCTGTCGCCGACGAGGAGACGGAGATCGTACTCTTCGAGCCCGCCGGAACGCTCAATACCGGCAACGTCACCAACGAGAGGACCGTCAACGACCTCACGCGCGTCTGACGAGGGTGCGATGAACCACATTCGCCGGCTGCTCGCGCACATGGAGTGGGCGGACGAGCGAGTGCTCGAGTCGCTCCGCCAGCCGGACATCCCCCAGCGCGCGGTCGATCTGTACGCACATGTGTTAGGCGTCGAGCATCGCTGGCTGTCGCGACTCGAGCAGCGGGTGCCGGCGGTGGCGGTGTGGCCGGAGCTCACACTGGACGAATGTGAGCGCCTGGCACGCGAGAACCGGCGCACGTTCCGCGCGTACCTCGATGGCCTGACGAGTGCGCAGCTCCAACAGACGATTCACTACGTGAACAGCGCCGGGCAGGACTTCGACGGACTCGTCGAGGACATTCTCCTGCACGTCGCAATGCACGGGAGCTACCACCGGGGACAGGTCACGCTCCTGGTGCGCGATGCTGGCGCGCGCCCCGAACCGACCGATTACATCGGATTTGTGCGCGGCGTGCCGGCCGCTACCCGTACGTCAGCCCCGCGAGCCCCAGTTCACGATCGGTAGCACGCGCCGTCCCGAGGGGTTTCTGCGGGCGATGTTGATGAGTCCGATCTGAATGCCGCGAAGCTCCTCGGTGATGTTCAACACGCCGATGGTGAGTCCATGCTGCACGCCACTGAAGCGATTGAATGCGCTTACCGAGACACCACGCATCGATCCGCCCCGCTCGATGCGGAAGTAGAAAGGCGCAATCACGCCGCCGTTGAATTCGACGGTCCCGGCCCCGAAGCCGGTGACGACGATTCCTGAAAGTTTGGGTGCGCCGACGCCGACCCCCGCGATGGACACGCCACGCACCTCTCCGCCAGCGCCGACACCGATTCCGGCGATGCTGAGGCCCGTCACGCCACCGCCGGCGCCGACGCCCAGGACGGCGATGCTCACACCCCGCACCCGGCCCCCGCTCCCGACGCCCAGACCGGCGATCGTGACGCCGTCGATGCCTTCGCCGGCGCCGGCACCGAGGCCGGCGATCGTCAGGCCTGTCAGCTTGCCGCCGGTTCCGGCGCCGAGCCCGGCGACGATCGCGCCCCGAAGCTCACGACCAGCTCCGAAGCCAAGTCCGGCGATTCCGATGCCGTTGAAGCGGCCCCCGGTCCCCCCGCCAAGCCCGGCGATGACGAGACCGGAGACCTCTTGTCCGGCCCCCGCGCCGATCCCTGCGACGGTGATGCCGCGCAGCCGGTCATCCGCCGCGACACCTGCTCCGATGCCCAACCCGGTGATTCGGCGTGCACCCGTCGCCGGGATGCCGATCGCGATTCCGTTTACATCGCCGGTCGCCTCGTAAGGCGTCCACACGGTGATGTTCACTCCGTTGACGCGCTCGAGGTGACGGTCGCGAAAATTGATACGCAGGCCGGTGACACGCGGGGCATCGCCGATGGCGATACCCACGTCGTTCACCGTGAGATCGAGATAGTCACGTTGCGCCGGCAGCACGCCTGGCATCACGAGCAGCAGCGCGATCGGCAGGAAGACACGGGCTCGCACGAGGCATCCTGGAGCGGAGGACGTCATCCCGTACGCGAGCCTGGCATCGCGGTTTCAGCTATTGGGGACGCGCGAGCAAGGTTTGTGCATTGCGGGCTGGTATACGCCACGGAGTTTGTCGACCGAGCGTTCCAGGAGGTTGTAAGTGGGATCGAAGACGAACATTGCGATTGCCCGCGCGCTTACCGTGGCGTCGCTCATCACGCCCGCGATCCTGTCAAGCTGCGGGCCGCGCAAGCCGATCGTCGTGCCTACCCCGGCCCCCGTGGCCACGGCGCTTCCCAGCTGGCCGGACGTCGTCGGCTGCTGGGAGCTGCGCATGGGTGCGTGGCGCCCGACGCTTGCGCTCGGCAACGATGAGCGGATCGTCACGCCCCCATCTCGCGTACTCATCGATTCGACAGTCGGAACCCGTCCGTACGAGCGGCGAAATCTCCTCGTGCGCCCGGCGCCCGGCGCGACGCCGAGCGTGCACCGGTACTCGTGGTGGAACATGGGGCGGGGTGACAGCATCCAGCTGCGATGGACGACGGGGTTCAGCGGCGTCAACATGTCGCTGTCGCACGAGGGCGATACGCTTCGTGGTCAGGCAGAGACCACCTGGGATTTCGACCGGCAGGTGCAGACCGCCGATGTCGTGATGTGGAGAGTTCGTTGCGACGCCGAGGCACCCACGCTCGCCGGTGATTCGCTCCGCCGCAACGTCCCGTTCAATCCTTCCATGCACGTCGCGGAGCGTGGATCGCTGCGCCACTACGTCGCGGGTCGAGGGGTCGCGCGCGAGTGGTGGGAGCTCGTCCGGGCGCAGGATACATTATCGATCGTTGCACGTGTCGAGTCGGCGGCCGCGTCGAAGACTCACGTCCTCACGCTTCGAATGGACACGACGTACACGCCTCGCCGTTTGAGCGTCGACGGAGACGAAGATGCGACCGTGTCCGTCCTTGGCGCTCGCACTCGCGTCGGAACGGGATCGACGGCGCGTACGATCAAGACCCCAACCGGGTATTTCCTGCTCAACGAGTCGCCCTCCGTCGCCCCGTGGAGTGCACTGCTGAGGCGGTGGGACCGACTCGAGCGCCCGGCACGCATCAAGGTGCCCGGGTACTCCGACGTGCAGATGTCGGTACTTGGCCGTGACTCGGTCCTGATCGGAAGCCGCCGGATCATCCTCGAGCGCATCGAAGCCAGTGGCAACAGCTGGGGGCGGCGCACACTGTGGGTGGATACGGTGGGCGTGCTGGTGGGATCGCTTGGCGGGATGACGGGCGCGTTCGCCTTGCGCGAAGGATACGAGGAGGCCATGCCGTATTTGCTCACCTCCGCGCGCCGCGATGCGCTGCGAATCGTGCGGAACGCCGCCGACGACATCAAGCCAACACATTCGGAGCGGTTCGCGATCGTCGGGGCAACGGTGCTCGACGGTGAACGGGACACGCCGCTGCGCAACGCGGTCGTGCTCGTCGAGGATGGTCGCATCGCGCGCATTGGCACCCGCGCGGCGGTAAAGATTCCGAAAGGCACCCCGATCGTGCAGGGGCGAGGCGTCACGGTGATGCCTGGGGTCCGCGCGACCGGTTGGAGCGTCTCGGATCTCGGTTGGGGTCCCGGCCTGCTCGCTCACGGCGTGGTCGCCCTGCAGCTCGCGCTACACGATACCGTCGCGCTGCGCGAGATTCGCAGCGGGCTGGATCGCGATGGCGGCCTGACGCCGCACGTCCTCGAGGCCAGCGACACCTCGACGGCGCGCGTGATGCGCGAGGGCGACCGGGGCGACTTCGTGGTGGTCGAAGGAACGCTACGCAAAATCCCCGAGTGGCCGTCGCGAGTGCGATGGGTGGCTGTCGGAGGGAAGCTCTATTCGGCGCGGGCGCTGCGGCAGTGATGCTGCGCCCGTAGCCCGCAACGACAGCTCCTCACGAGCTCCACACCACGGTTCCGACCTTCGCCAGGCGCTCCGCGAGGCCTGACGTCGCCAACCCCTTCTCGCGCGGGACCGCCATTGTCCCGTCATCGGCCATAACGAGGGGAAGCGGATCGGAGTCTCCCGAATACCACCGCTCGCTGGGCTCCACGTCGCTCGGGTAGACGAAGCGGGGGAGCGCGCCGAGGGAGAGAATCGTCCGCGCGCCGATCCCGGTCTCCGGCATCGTGCCGCCCCAGAGCGCGACGTCGGACTCCGCGGCGATCGCGTACACACGGAGCGCCTCGGCGAGTCCGCCAAGTCGCTGGACCTTGATGTTCCAGATCCGCGACGCACCGACGCTCACCGCGTGACGCGCCCACCGCGCATCACGCAATGACTCATCGAGACAGACCGGAGTGCGCAGCTGTTTCGCGAGCGCCGCGTGATCGAGAAGATCATCGTGCTGCAGCGGCTGCTCGATGAAGAGCAAGCCTTGCTCGTCCACGGCGCGAAGCGCGTCGAGATCCCGACCGAGATCGTACGACGCGTTCGCATCGGCCCACAGCATCACGTCCTGTCCGTGATCGACGATCGCGGCGCGGGCGGCTCGAAGCGCCTCCACGTCCCAGCCGGGGCGGATCTTGATCTTCACGCGCCGGTAGCCCTGCGTGAGCGCCTCACGAGTCCACCGCTCGACCGTCGCGGCCCCGCCGGTGTCAGGAATACCGAGCGCGATTCCACAGTCGATGCGGTTACGCGGCGCGAGCTCGCGAGCGGCGACACCGGCATCGCGAAGCGTCCGTGTCACGAGGTCCAGCAGCGCTGCACGCTCGTGATGGCAGAAGAGGTCCCACACGGCCGTCTCCGCGCCGGCGCGCGCGAACGGGTTGCCCCGCACGCCAACCTTGAGCAGCGCGTCGGCATCGGTCGGCGCCGAGAGCGTGCGAGTGAGCAGGCGTGGAAGGACCACCTTCTCGAGCATCCACCGTGCGCTCTCCAGCGTTTCCGATGAGTAGAAGGGCAGCTCGAACGGCGCGCTCTCGCCGAAGCCGCTCGCGCCGTCGGAAGACGTCAGCTCTACGATCAGCGACCGGCGAACGTGCATGACACCGCCGCTGATGGCGAACGGTACCGTCAGCGGAAGCGCGACCTCCCACAGTCGCGCGCGGTCGATCCGCAGCGCGGTCGTCAACGCTGACTGGGAACCTGGGCGCTGATATCGAGGAAGTGCAGTACGCCGTCGCGCCGCTCGAGCCAACCCATCTCACCGAGGGCGAGGATCCATGCGATGAGCCCGTGCTCCGGGTGCACGACCAGCTCGTGCAATGCCGCCGCCGTGCGCGACGCCGAGCCGGAGCGATACGACGCCCGCGGAAGCTGAAAGTACGTGTGGAGCTGGCCACTCTGCGCGCCGCGCAGCGCGTACTCGATCATGCGACGACCGGAGTGAATGTCGCCGGTCGCGGAGAGGTCGGCGGGCGGCGCGCCTGCGCGGGCAATGAACGCGTCCAGTGCGCGCAGGTTGCGGCGCGCGAGCGCCGGACCGCCGTATGCGACGCCGCGCTCCTCGTCGAACAGGCGGTTGAACGCGACACGAAAGCGCACCAGCGGGACATCCTCGAGCGCTGCGAGCATTTCAGCTTGAAAATCGTCATCGAACTGGGCGTTCATGAGCTTCATGCCGAGGTCGATCGGTCCCGCCCCGGCATTGGCTACGAGGCGCGGAACCTCGCGTAGCCACCGCAACACGTTCGCGCGATCCTCGGCGCGGGGATCGGCTGCCAGCGTGGGGCTGAAATCCTTTTCGATGATTGGCGCTCCGACGCCGGCCGCGTCGCGCCATGCGGCGGCGATCGCCTGCGTCGTGTAGCGGTACTCCGAGTCGCGAAACGCCTCATCGCTCGTTGCTGGAAGGTGGTACTTCACCGAGGCACTGATCGGCATCTCATGCTCCAGGCCGATCGGAATCGCGGCTCTCAGCAGGCGGAGGTAACTCGAGAATGGCTTGTCCCATCCCCGACCTTTCCACGTCACCGTCCAGCCGGCCGTCCCGTCATCGTCGATGATCTTTTCGACGAGCATGTGCGTCTCGTGAATGGCCCACGCCGCCATCCCGCGCTCGCCGCTGGTGTCCTGGGCGATCACGGTCTTCAGTACGACGAAGCCGAGCCCCGCGCGCGCATCCGCGTCGACTTGCTGCGGTGTCATGGAGAGCTGTCCGGATCCCTTGCCGAATGGCAGCCGTATTTTTCGGCCGGCGTAGCGTCCCGCGAGGTCGACACCCCATCGCTCGAGCGCCCACTCGCGAAAGTTGGCGCTCAATGGCTCGTCGGCGCGCGCTTCGAATTCCTCGGCGAGCTGGCGCCGAACTCGGTCGGACAACGGTGGTAGTTCGGGAAGCTCGCGCTTCATGCGGCGGCGTCCAGGGCACGCAGCGCGCTCGCGACGGCGGCTCGTTCCCGCCGATCGAGCTCGGGTCCGTGCGGATCATGGCATGCTTCATCGGGAATGATCCCGTCTTGGGCCAGCGCCCACAGCATACGCCGAATATAGCCCTCCATCGGCTCGACGAACGTCGCCGCGGCGAGCTGGTCGCACAGTCTCGTGAGGCGTACCAGCTCCGGTGCGTCGTTCTTGACCGCCGCTTTGACGAGCGCCGCCTGCATCGCGGGTCGCGCCGCACCCATGCCGATCAAGGCGCATCGCGCCCCGATCATGAGGGAGTAACCGAGAAAGCGATCTTCGCCGGTGATGAGCACGCGTTCGGGGTGATGAACCGCGAGGCGCTGCGCCGCCGTCTGGAATCGCATGACGGAATCCAGCGTCGCGAGTTTCACTCCCAGCACGTGAGGCAGGGCGAGCAGCTCATCGAGGAGCGGCTCGTCGTACTCGAGCCCGCTGGCGCGCTGGTAGAGGAGAAACGCGATCACCGGTAACGAGCTGTCCGCGAGGGCATCGTGCAGCGCCAGGACGCGGCCTGACGCGTCGGGGAGGGCGGCGAGCTGGCCGGGCGGGTGTACGAGAAGGGCGTCAGCGCCGCCCGCGCGCGCCTCCTCGGCCATGGCAAGCGTTCGCCGTATGACCTCATCCGTCCGCGCGCGCGTCTCGGTCGGGAGTGGTCCCGCGTGGTGTGATACGCCGCACCCAGCGACGAGAACCGCCGGTGACGGAAGCGCCGTTCGCCACGATGTCAGCACCTGCGCTCGCACGTCGGGGTCGAGGTGCAGGCCCCGGCCGGTGTGCGCCCACACGGCGACGCCGCCGACCGGCTGCTTCGCCATCCAGGCGGAGTATGCCTGCTGCGCCCGGGCGTGAATCCGCCCGGTGGCGAAGCGCGGGACGGGGACGGCGGGACTGAGCGTGCCGTGGAGACGGTCGCGAGTCGTACGCGCGTGATCGGCAAGGGGCATGTGGCGGCCGTCACGGCCTGATGAAGAGCGATTGCGCGCGGAATGTCACGTACGGAAAGATGTATGCGGCCGCGAACGGCGGGAAGCGAGCGGACGAGGCCAGCGGATGATATGTTTCGTGTCGAGATCGCCGCCGCCGCATGCGGCGCGCCCTTTCACCGTCGATGAGACCGTCATGGCGAAGACACGGCTCCACGCGCTCCACGACGCCGGACAATCCATCTGGCTCGATTACATCGATCGATCGCTCCTCCGCGATGGCGAGCTTTCCCGCCGCATCGAGCGCGATGCGCTCAGCGGGATGACCTCCAACCCGACGATCT
Source organism: Gemmatimonadaceae bacterium (assembly GCA_035765135.1). Lineage (GTDB taxonomy): Bacteria > Gemmatimonadota > Gemmatimonadetes > Gemmatimonadales > Gemmatimonadaceae > JAICNG01. The sequence goes on from DASTYE010000276.1 coordinate 11,274, forward strand.
TCGAGAAGGCACTCACCGAGTCCGACGCCTACGATGAGCAGCTCGCGGGAGCGCCCGCCTCGCACACATCGTGGGAGCTGTTCGAGATGATCGCCACCGACGACGTGCGCGACGCGTGCGATGTCTTCCGCGAAGTGTACGAGACGAGCGGGCATGCCGATGGCTTCGTCTCGATCGAAGTGTCGCCCGGAGCCGCGCACGATGTCGAGGAAACGCTGACCGAGGCCCGCCGCCTGTGGTCACTGGTGAATCGCCCGAACGTGATGATCAAGGTGCCCGGAACGCGCGATGGTGCGGTGGCGGCCCGGCGTCTCATCGCGGAAGGGATCAACGTCAACATCACGTTGCTCTTCGCCCTCGATGCCTATGCCGATGTCATCGAGGCCTACATGAGCGGCCTCGAGGAGCGGGTACGCGACGGCAAGTCGATCGAGCGCGCGGCGTCGGTGGCGAGCTTCTTCGTGAGCCGCGTGGATACCGAAGTGGACAAGCGCATCGATGCTCGCCTCACGAGTGCGTCGGACGCGGATGCCGACCGGCTCCGCGCGCTTCGTGGGCGGATCGCCATCGCCAACGCGAAGCTCGCGTACGCGCTCTTTCGCGAGCGATTCGCGAGCGACCGATGGCGCGCGCTCGCGGCCAAGGGCGGGCGCGTTCAGCGTCCCCTCTGGGCGAGCACGAGCACCAAGAATCCCGCCTATCGAGACGTGATGTACGTGGAAGCGCTCATCGGTCCCGACACGGTGGACACGATGCCTCCGCAGACGATCGAAGCATTTCGTGACCACGGGATCGTTGCTCGCACGGTGGATGCCGACATCGAGCGCGAGCGCACGGCGATCGCCGACCTCGAATCGGTCGGCATCTCCCTTGCCTCGGTGACCGACAAGCTGCTCGTCGATGGTCTGGCCTCGTTCCAGAAATCGTTCGAGGGGCTGCTGGAGCGGCTCGAGCAGAAGGTGGTGGAGCGGTGATGGTCGAGGTGGGCGAGGTCGTCCAGGTCGTCGAGGTGATCGAGGAGAAAAGCCCTTGAGCACCGTGGCACCCTCGACATCCTCGACGACCTCGACATCCTCGACGACCTCGAGTCACACCGCCCGCACCAAGATCGTCTGCACCATCGGCCCCGCCTCGTCGTCGCCCGCGGCGCTGCGCACGCTGATCATGGCGGGAATGAACGTCACGCGCATCAACTTCTCGCACGGGACGCACGAGCAGCACGCCGACGTCATTCGAGCGGTCCGCGCGATCGCGCAGGAGCTGAAGAGACCGATCGCGTTGCTCGGTGATCTTCAAGGGCCGCGCATCCGCATCGGCGAGCTGCCCGCCCCGGTCACGCTCATCGAGGGGACCGACATCGTCCTCGTGCCGGAGGCGGATGCCAGGAACGGCGAGATTCCGGTGACCTACGGCGAGCTGGCGAACGACGTGAAGGTGGGGGATCGCATCCTGATCAACGATGGCCTGCTCGACCTCGTGGTGATGGAAGAGCATTCGCCGCGGGTCGTCGCACGGGTCGTCCATGGCGGGGTACTCTCGAGTCACAAGGGGATCAATCTCCCCGGCGTGCACGTGTCGGCACCCTCGATCACCGAGAAGGATCGGGCCGACATCGAGTTCGCCGTCGCCCAGGAGGTCGATTACCTCGCGCTGTCGTTCGTCCGGCGCGCCGAGGACATCCAGGGGCTGCGGAGGCTGATCCCGCGACACATGCTCGTCGTGGCGAAGATCGAGAAGGACACCGCGCTCGCGAACATCGACAGCATCATGCGCGCGACCGACGCGGTCATGGTCGCTCGCGGCGACCTCGGCGTGGAGCTTCCCTTCGAGGAAGTTCCGATCGCCCAGAAGCGCATTATCTCGCTCGCGAACTCGGTGGGACGTCCCGTGATCACCGCCACGCAGATGCTCGAGTCGATGATCGAGAATCCGCGTCCCACGCGCGCTGAAGCCAGCGACGTCGCCAACGCCATCCTCGACGGCACCGACGCGGTCATGCTGTCGGCCGAGACGGCGACCGGACAGTATCCGGAGCTCGCCGTGCGCGCGATGAGCAGAATCATCTCCGAGATCGAGAGTCACCCCGCGCCGCGGCAGCGCGTCACCGACCATGCGCGCCTGCGCAGAGCGGACGGTCCCGTGGAAACCGAGGACGCGATTGCCGCGGCGACCGTGGCGGCGGTGCGCATGCTGGCGGTGCCGCTCATCATCGTGTTCACGAAGAGCGGCTTCAGCGCGCGCGTGGTCGCCTCGCATCGCCCCGAGGTACCCATCCTCGCCGTGACCGACGTCGAACGGACCTTCCGCCAACTCGCCCTCGTGTGGGGCGTGCAGCCCGAGCTCGTTCCCTCGTCAGGCAGCTACACCGAGATGGTCGGCCATGCACTCGAGGCCGCGCGGCGACGCGGGCTCGCGACGCCCGGGGAGCGCGTCGTCGTGACGGCGGGCGTTCCCTTCGACCAGCCGGGCAGCACGAACCTGATGAAGGTCGAAGTCGTGTGAAGCTGACCTTCCTCGGCACGGGCACGAGCTTCGGCGTGCCGCAGCTTGGGTGTCACTGCGACGTCTGCCGCTCTCCCGACCCTCGCGATCGCCGCACGCGCGTCGGCGCCGTCGTCGAGACCGACGATGGGACGCGGTTGCTCATCGACACGCCCCCCGAGCTACGCACACAGCTGATCGCGGCCGACATCGATCGGATCGATGCGGTCTTCTACACCCACGACCATGCCGACCACACGCACGGGATCGACGACCTCCGAGCGATCTCCGTGCGGCGCGGGGCGGCGCTCCCGATCTACGGCGCGGGCGAAACGCTGGAGCGGCTTGCGCGACGATTCCCGTACATTTTCGACGATACGATTCGCCCGCTGCCCGGCACTTCGAAACCGGAGGGACATGCGCGCCCACTCGACGACGGTGAATCCGTCGAGCTTGGGGGAGTGAATGTCATTGCCGTGTCCGTCCCACACGGACCGTGCGTCGTTTACGGCTATCGGATTGGCCCGCTCGCCTACATCACCGATGCGAAGAGCGTCCCGCCGCGCGCGATGAAGCGCATGGAAGGCGCGCGGGTGCTCGTCATCAACGCGCTCTTCCGTACCGAGCATCCCACGCACCTCAGCATCCCCGAAGCAGTGCGAGTCGCGCGTGACCTGGGTGCGGAACGCACGTACCTGACGCATTTGACGCACGACAATCGGCATGCGGACCTCGAGGCGGAGCTGCCTGCCGGTATCAGCCCGGCGTTCGACGGCCTCACCATTCGCATCGACTGACATGGCTCTACGGCTCGATTACACGAACATGCTCGCGGAGTACGTTCCGGGAGGAATTCCCCGTGCGGCGCTGGAGGGCGCGACCGACGTCTTCGCGCGGGTGATGGCGGTGCTCGACGAGCGACGCGGGCGCGGGGAGCTCGGCTTTCTCGATCTCCCGACCGCGCACGACAGCACGCAGCAGATCCTTCGCTTCGCCGAAGGGGCAGGGCAGGCCTTCAGTGACATCGTCGTCCTCGGTATTGGCGGCTCGGCGCTTGGCCCGATCGCGCTGCGCTCGGCCCTCCGATCGATCCGCTGGAACGAGCTAGGCGATGACGCGCGCGACTATTTCCCGCGCATGCACGTGCTCGAGAACGTCGACCCGGTAACGATCGGCGAGCTCCTCGGCCGCATCGAGCTGGGGCGAACGCTCTTTCTCGTCGTGTCGAAGTCCGGCGGGACGGCGGAGACGATGGCGCAATACCTCGTCGTTCGCGGCCGCCTCATGGACGCGCTCGGCGACAACTTCCGCCGGCATCTCGTTTTCGTCACCGACCCCGAGAAGGGATCGCTCCGCCGCATCGCGCGGGGGGAGTCGATCCCGGCGCTCGACATTCCCTCCAACGTGGGCGGCCGGTTCAGCGTGATGTCGGCGGTCGGACTGCTCCCGGCAGCGCTCATCGGCATCGACATCCAGGCGCTCATGGCGGGCGCGGGCGACATGGCCGAGCGATGCGCCACGCGCGAGCTGCCCCGCAATCCCGCCGCGATGTATGCGATCCTGCAATGGATGGCCGACGCGCAGCACGGGCTCGGAACCCACGTCATCATGCCGTACAGCGACAACCTGCGCGATGTCGGTGACTGGTTCGTGCAGCTGTGGGCGGAGAGTCTTGGGAAGATCCGGGCTGACGGCACGAGCGTTGGTCCGACGCCGATTCCCGCGCTCGGCGCGACCGACCAGCATTCGCAGGTGCAGCTCTTCATGGAAGGTCCGCTCGACAAGACGGTCACCTTCATCACCGTGGCCACCGGGACAGCAGACATCAAGATTCCCTCGCTGCATTCCGATGTGCCGGAGCTGGCTTATCTGGGAGGACACTCCCTCGGCGAGCTGCTCGACATTGAGCGCCGGGCGACGGCGGGTGCGCTCGCGCGCCGCGGTCGGCCGAACATGACGATCACGCTCGATACACGCGACGCGTGGCATGTGGGGTCGTTGCTGATGATGCTCGCGATCGCGACGGTGATCGCCGGGGCGCTGTACGAGGTCAATCCGCTCGACCAGCCCGGGGTGGAGCTGGGAAAGCGCTATACCTACGCGATGTTGGGACGCCCGGACGCGCGCGATGCGCGCCAGGAATGGGATGCGTTGCCGAAGCCCGATCCCCGCGCGATAGTGTGAGAATTACCCTTGCCGAACGCCCTGGGCACGGCCAAAGTACGTCAGGCAAGGCAATACTTTCGGAGGTTGGATGTCCAATAATGCGACCCGGGCCGTCCAGACGCTCGGGGGTGCGGTTCGCGTCGATAACGGTCACGTCGTCGTTGCCCGCGAGAAAGACCTGGCGTCGCCCGCCATGGATGCCCTGGTGCGTGAGGCCGTCTTCGGTCAGGGGCAGGCGCGCGATCATGCGCGGTGGCTGATCTGGGAGATCGGACAGGAGGTCGGCGTCCGAGCGGCTTCGATCAACGACCTGTATCTCGCACGCGGCCGGGGTGAAGCGCGGGGCGGCTGGACCGTCCCGGCGATGAACGTGCGCGGGATGTCGTACGACACGGCGCGCGCCATCTTCCGGACCGCCATCCGCCACGAGGTCGGTGCGTTCATCCTGGAGATCGCACGCTCCGAGATCGCCTATACCGATCAGCGTCCGTCCGAGTACGTCGCTGTGATGCTGGCCGCCGCGCTCCGTGAGGGGTTCCGCGGCCCGGTTTTCATTCAGGGCGATCACTTCCAGGTCAACGCGAAGAAGTTCGCCGTGGACCCGAGCGGCGAGGTGGCGGCGGTAAAGCAGTTGGCCATGGAGGCCATCACCGCCGGCTTCTACAACATCGACGTCGATACCTCCACGCTGGTGGACATCTCGAAAGCGACGCTCGACGAGCAGCAGCGGCTCAACTACGAGCAGGCGGTCGAGATCACCTCCTACATTCGGGAGATCGAGCCCGACGATGTCACGATCTCGGTCGGTGGAGAGATCGGAGAAGTCGGGGGGCACAATTCGAACGTCCACGAATTGCGCGCCTTCATGGAAGGGTACAATCGCACCCTTCGGGAACGCCTCGGTCGGAAAGCGGTCGGGCTGTCGAAGATCAGCGTGCAAACCGGCACGTCGCACGGCGGGGTGGTGCTCCCCGATGGGAAGATCGCCGAGGTGAAGCTCGATCTCGAGGCGCTCGAGGAGCTGTCACGCGTCGCACAGAAGGAATATGGGATGGCGGGTGCCGTCCAGCACGGAGCGTCAACGCTGCCTGACGACGCCTTCAACGCCTTCCCGCGCGTCGGCGCCTGCGAGATCCACCTCGCGACCAACTTCCAGAACCTGCTGTACGATCAGCTCCCGCCGGACATGCGTGAGAAGATCTACCGCTGGCTCGACCAGAACGCCGCCGATGAGCGGAAGCCGAAAGACTCGCCAGACCAGTTCTACTACAAGACACGCAAGAAGGCGCTCGGTCCCTTCAAACGAGAGCTGTGGGATCTGCCTCAGGTCGTTCGCGAAACGCTGGCGCGAGTGTACGACGAGAAGTTCGCGTTCCTGTTCCAGAAGTTGGGCGTAGTCGGGACGGCCGAGCTGGTGGAGAAGTGGGTGTCGCCCGCCGAGCAGCACCGGCGCGCGCCGGACGCTTTGACCCCGGCGGTCGTCGCGGCGCCGGATGACCCCGACGCCGGCGAATGACGGAGGATGCCGCTTCGTCCAGCCAGTGGTTGGGAGCACTTCAAAGCCTGGCTGGTCGGATCGCGCACGAGATCAAAAACCCGCTCAACGCGGTCACCGTCAACCTCGAGGTGGTACGCTCGCGCTGTGAGCGCGGAATTGCCGACCCGGGGGCGCTGCTCCCTTTCGCGGTTGCCGCGAGCGGCGAGCTGGACCGGGTGGCTCGGTTAGTGGAAGCACTGTTGGCGCTCGCGCGTCCGGCCAGGCCGGATCTCGCCGTGCTCGCGGGTCCGGTGATCACGTTGTACGACGCCCTCGCCAGCGCCGAAGGCGGAAGCGTCGCGATGGACCTCAGCGAGGGGTCGACGGGTATCGACATGGCCGCGGACGAGGCCCGTGCCGCGCTCGCCCTCATCCTCGACGACATGCTTGGACCGGGGGTCGCGATTCGGGTACACATCGAGCGGAACGGAGATCGCATCGCCGCGCACTTTTCGGGACCTACCGTCACGCCCAGACTTCCGGCATGCGTTAAGTTCCGGTCGGAGCCGAACGGCCTGACCTTGCTCTTTCCCGCGCTCACGCGCAGTGCCGAAACCGCATGACGACGAAGCAGCAGGCGAAGGTTCTGATCGCCGACGACGAGCGATCGATCACCGACGGACTGGGCGCCATCCTCTCGGACGAGGGCTACACCGTCGATGTCGCCGTCGACGGGCAGAAAGCGCTGGAGCGTCTGTCGAACGAGGCGTATGGCGTCATCCTCGCCGACCTCAAGATGCCGAAGCTCGACGGACTCGCCCTCCTCAAGGAGATGCAGCAGCGCGAGATCCACACCGAGTGCATCATCATCACCGGACAGGCGACGGTGGACTCCGCTGTCCAGGCAATGCGACAGGGGGCGTACGACTACATCGAGAAGCCCCTCAACAGCGAGAAGCTGAATCGCCTGAAGGCGCTCATTCCCAAGGCGCTCGACAAGTTCGTCGTGAAGCAGACGAATCGCGCGCTGACGAGCGAGCTCGAGAACCTCACGCATTTTGGCGAGCTCACGGGCCAGTCCGAGCAGATGCGCTCCGTGTACCAGCTCATCGACGCGGTCGCCCCGTCAACGGCGAGCGTGATCATCCTCGGCGAATCGGGAACGGGAAAGGAGCTGGTCGCGCGCGCGCTTCATTCCAAGAGCGACCGGGCGAAAGGACCGTTCTTCGCCCTCAACTGCGCGGCGCTCCCCAAGGACATTCTCGAGAACGAGCTGTTCGGGCACGAGAAGGGTGCCTTCACCGGCTCGACCAACGAGAAGCAGGGAGCGTTCGAGCTGGCGCACGGCGGCACGATCTTCCTCGACGAAGTCGCGGAGATGCCGACCGACATCCAGGTGAAGCTCCTTCGCGCGCTGGAGTCGCGTCAGGTGCGCCGGCTCGGCGGCAAGAAGGAGATCAACGTCGATATTCGCGTGGTCGCGGCGACGAACAAGGACCTCGAGAAGGCTCTGGCCGACAACGAGCTTCGCGAGGATCTCTACTACCGCCTGGCGGTCGTGCCCATCTACCTGCCACCGCTCCGCGAGCGCGTCGGTGACATCAAGCTGCTCGCCAATGAGTTCCTGGTGCGCTTCGCCCGGCAGAACAACAAGAAGGTGACCGGCTTCGACGACGCCGCCTGGGAGTGGATCCTGTCGTACAACTGGCCGGGCAATGTCCGTGAGCTGAAGAACGCCGTCGAGCGCGCGGTGATCATGTCACGTAGCGGAACCATTGGCGCGGCGGACATCGTCCCACGACACCTGCGCATCACCGGCGAGGTCCCGGCGGTGGTGAGCGTTCCTGTCGGCTCGTCCCTTGCGGACGCGAGACGGCAGCTGGTGCTTCGGACCTTCGCGTCCACCGGCGGCGACGTCGAACGATCGGCGAAGCTGCTGGGCCTCTCTCCCGCAGAGTTGCGCGGAGAGCTGACGCGGCTGCTCAGTGGAAACGGCGCCGAAAACGGGGCGCGCGTCGAGAAACGGACGGTCACCGCCGCCGTGAAGGCGAAGAAAGAAGAGCCGAAAGCGAAGAAGCGTCGTTAGGAGAGATCGCACATGTCGAGACACGAGTATGACGACGAGCCGTATGTGGTCATCGAGCGCAGCAGCGGAAGCTTCGGCTCATTCCTCTTCGGCATCGCGCTCGGTGCCGGCGTCGCCCTGCTGCTCGCTCCCGATTCGGGGCTCGAGACACGGCGTCGTCTGCGGCGCAGCGCTCGCAAGGTGAAGCGCGCCGCGCGTGAGAAGGCGGAGGAGCTCGCCGACGACGTCACCGACCGGTACGAGCATGCGCGCCGCAGCGTCGAGGACAAGCTCGAGGCCGCGCGGTCGGCGATCGAGCTCAAGCGTCGTCAGGCGGGACAGGCGATCGCGGCCGGTCGCGCCGCGGCGCATCAGGCGCGCGAAGACCTCGAGCGGCGCATCGCCGAGAGCAAGGCCGCGTACCAGGCGGGCGCCGACGTGGCGCACCAGTCGCGGCGCCGACGCGCCGAGGCCTCCGTTGACGCGGACTTGGACGAGGATCTCGACGAAGCCGAAGGCTGAGCGGCGGCCTCCGGGCCGCCGCCGCACCTAGCGTATGCCGCGCCGGCCGCTTCCCAAGCGTGTCGCGTGGACGCTGCGCGACTACGCCAAACGCGTCTGGGACAACGCAGGCGAGGACAACATTTTCTTTCTGGCGGGAGGGGTGTCGTTCAACCTCCTTCTCGCCGCCGTGCCGTTCGTTCTCCTCCTCTTCTCAGCGCTCGGATACATCCTCGACCAGACCACCGCCGATGCCTCGTCAGGCGTGTGGGTGTTCATCGAGCGGCTGCTCCCTCCGCATTCCGAGAGCTCCGATTCCCCGCTACATAAGCTCATCAACGAGATCATCGCTACACGCGGAACGGTGGGCTTCGTGGGGGCGATCGCATTCGTGTGGTTCTCGACGCGGCTCTTCGGGTCGTTGCGTGCCGTCCTGGCCGAGATCTTCGACATCGAGCAGGAACGCGGCATTGTCCAGGGAAAGCTCTTCGACATCAAGATCACCGTGCTCGCGTCGCTGCTCTTCGCCGCCAACACGCTGCTGAGCACCTATCTGACGCTCGCCACCACCCGGGGCGTCAGCGCGCTCGAACGCTTCGGTCTCGCGAGCGATGTCATGGGTCGGCTCGAGTTCTACGTGGGGTGGACGCTCGCGTTCACGGTGCTCGTGCTCATGTTCTTCGCGCTCTACAAATTCCTTCCCGTCAGAAAGATTCGCTGGCAGGCGGCGCTGCTGGCGGCGGGTTTTACGAGCGCCATGTTCGAGCTCGCCAGGTATGGGTTCACCGCGTTTCTCGAGTCGTTCAATCCCGGAAGTCTGTACACGGGGACGCTCTACGTCATCGTGATCATCGTGACATGGGTGTACTACACCTCGGTGATCTTCATCCTCGGCGGTGAGGTGGGGCAGGTGTACGAGTTGAGGCGCGTCAGGCGGCTCCAACGGGAGACGTTCGAGGAAGTAGCCTAGTGCACGTGGCCTAAAGGTTGCCCCTTCCGGGGACGGTCAGCACTCGGAGGAACCTGTGAGACAGCAGATGCTCGCGTCCGCGGTGTTCGCATTGATCACGCTCGCGGCGTGTCGGGCCGAGGTACGCAACGAGGCCGACAGCGGAGCGCTCGACACCCTGGGCGACACCACCCGCGTTACCGACCCGGCCAATTCCGAAATAACGATTGGTACCGAGAGCAAACGGGTCGTCGTGCCCGACGTCGATGTGACCGACAGCTCGATCACGCTGGGGAAGGACACCGTCACCATGAAGGTGCCGACGGTACGCAAGAAACCGGAGTAGGACGCGGCTCCCCCTGGACCCGCCGGCGCTCGCCGGCGGGTTTTTTTGTCGTCGTCGGGTTTCTGGTGAGGCGAGCGTCGCGCATCTTCCCCTCATGACCATCGACCTTCGCAGCGATACGGTGACGAAACCGACGCCCGCCATGCGGCGCGCCATCGCGGACGCCGAAGTGGGTGACGACGTGCTCGACGGTGACCCGACGGTGAAGCGCCTGGAGCAGCGGGTCGCGGAGCTGCTGGGAAAGGAGGCGGCGCTCTTCTTTCCCAGCGGGACCATGGCCAACCAGACCGCGGTGTGGCTCCTGTCGCGACCGGGTACGGAAATCCTGCTCGACGCCGGCGCGCACATTCTCCACTACGAGATGGCGGGCGCCGCGGCGCTCGCGGGTGTGCAGATCCGTCCGGTGGCCGGCGCGCCGGTCATCGATGCGCCCGGGCTGGCGGCGACCATTCGTTCGCCGTCGAAGCACGTTCCGTCCGCGTCGATGGTGTGCCTCGAGAACACGCACAACGGGGCCGGCGGGTTCGTCACGCCGCTGGGGGAAATGCGTGCGATCGCGGACGTGGCTCGGGCACACGCGCTTGCCGTGCATCTCGACGGCGCCAGGCTTTGGAACGCTGCCGCGGCGAGCGGCGAGAGCCTCGCGACACTCGCCTCGGTGGCCGACGCGGTAATGGTGTCGTTCTCCAAAGGCCTCGGGTGCCCGATCGGTGCGGCGCTCGCCGGGTCACGAGACGTCATCGCCGAAGGGTGGTCGGTTCGCAAGCGCTTCGGCGGCGGAATGCGACAGTCGGGCATTCTCGCCGCCGCCGCGTTGTACGCGCTCGATGCACATCTGCCGCGGATTGCCGACGATCACGCGACCGCGCGTCTCTATGCGTCACTGATCGACGGCGTGGCCGGGGCGCGCGTAGTGCCCCCACACACGAACATCGTGATGCTCGATCTCCCCGGATCGCTCGAGGCATCCGCCGTCGTGGCTGAAGCCGCGAGGCGTGACGTTCTGCTGACGGTCTGGTCGCCGACGCGGGTACGCGCGGTGACGCACCTGGACGTGGGGGAGAGCGCGGTGCGCATGGCTGGCGGAGTCGTTAGGGAAGTGCTGGAACGACTAGGGCCAGGGGCCAGGGGCCAGGGGCCAGGGGTGCGGTAAGGCGCGGCGGCTGCTCCGCAGCCAGCCGCGCTCCATCAGATGAGCAACGGCGGCCAATGGCCGCCGTTGCCTTACCCACCCGTGGCCCCTGGCCCTTGGCCCTTGGCCCAATTGAATCGGCTCCCGACCTCGACTAGATTTCCCAATGCCTCAGGTCCCGGGGAGCGGGAGCTCACTAATCCCGTCAGGACCCCGCAGGTAGCAGCGGTACGTGTGGTGAACGCTGCCCCGTAAGACCTGAGGCACTCGCGCGGGTGCCGGACACTTTGTCCGGCCTCGCGCGTTTCCGTTTGAATGGCGTATCTTGAGTCTGCCAACCTCCGCTGCCGTTCCGCACGCAGCGCACCCACGCAGGCTCGTCCGGTCATGTATCTCGCCCTCGCTCGCAAATACCGTCCGAAGCGATTCGCCGACGTCGCGGTGCAGACGCACGTCTCGAACACGCTCAAGGGCGCGATCGCGCGCGGCCGGGTGGCCCACGGCTATCTGCTCTGCGGACCACGGGGGGTAGGGAAGACGACGCTGGCGCGCGTGCTGGCCATGGCACTCAACTGCGATCGCGGCGCGCCCGGGGGCGAGCCGTGCGGGGAGTGCGAATCGTGTGCTCGCATCTGGAGCGGCGCCGCGAGCCTCGACGTCATTGAGATCGATGCCGCATCCAACCGCGGTGTCGATGATGCGCGCGACCTGCGCGAGCGGGCGATGTACGCGCCGACGACGGAAGGGCGGTTCAAGGTGTACATCGTGGACGAAGCGCACATGCTCACTCGTGAGGCATGGAACGCGCTGCTGAAGATCCTCGAGGAGCCACCCCCGCGCGTGATCTTCGTGTTCGCGACTACCGATCCGCAGAAGATCACCCAGGCGGCCGCCCCGGTGATGAGCCGGCTCCAGCGCTTCGACTTCAAGCGCATCGGGGCAGCCGACGTGCGCGCGCGCCTGACGACGGTGCTCGCGGCCGAGCAGGTCGATGCCGAGGATGACGCGTTGGTGATGATCGCGCGGGCGGCCGATGGCTCGATGCGGGACGCGCTCTCGCTCACCGACCAGGTCCTCTCCATGGGCGACGGCCGCCTCACGGCGGCCGCCGTCCGTGACGCGCTTGGCCTCCTTCCGGAGGAGGAGTACCTCTCGCTGCTCGAGGTTATTGCCGAGCGCCGCGGCGCCGACGTGTTTCCCGCCGTCGGCCGCCTGGCCGATGCCGGCGTCGATTTCGCCGTCTTCCTTGCCGGGCTCGCCGATTTGCTCCGCGCGCAGCTCGCGGTCGTGCTCGGTGGAGAGCCGATGGATGTGTCGGAGACGACACGGGCCGCCCTGCGCGCCCGGCGCGACCGATTCACCCCTGCCGACCTGCTGCGCATGCTCGGCGCCATCACGGAGCTCGAGCCGTACTATCGCAAAAGCTCCCAGCAGCAGCTGCTCCTCGAAACGTTGCTCGTCCGTTTCGCTCTCCTCGATCGCACCGTGGAGATCGAGGATCTCCTGCGAGGGCTCGGGGATGGCGGCGGCGCTCGTGAGGCGCCGTCGCCTCCGGCGAAGCGTGCGGCGGATGCGCCTCGTCCCGCGCCCAGGCGCGCCGAGGCCGCTGTCGCGCCTCCGCTGGCCGATGTGGCCCAGCCTGCTCCCAAGGCCGCAGCGCGCGCCACCTTGGAGCTCAACACGCTCTGCGAGCGGTGGGGTGACGTCGTCACCCGCGTGCGGTCGATTGGCCGACCGATGCTGGTGACCGCGCTCGAGCACGCGCTGCCGACCGCGGTCACCTCGCAAGGCGCAATCACGCTGCAGCTCGAGCAGCCCAACGAGATCTTCGAGAAGGCAATTGAGAGCGGCGCGGCCGACGTGCTCACCGCCGTCTCCACGATCTTCGATGGCGCGACGAGACTGATGATCCGCAGGCAGGAACCGGCCGTCGCGCCGGCGGCTCCCGGTCCGAAGCGTCTGACCGAGGATCAGATGCGTCGCGAGCGCGAGGAGATGTTACGCAGGAAGGATCCGGCGCTCGATGCGGCGATCCAGGAGCTGGACCTCGAGCTGCTTGATTGAGGAGCATGAGGAACAAGGAATGTAGGACTGAGGAATTGGTTGTGGGCTGCGTCGTTCTCCAATCGAATTCCTCGGTCCTTGGTCCTCGTTCCTCCTCGATGCTCATTGTATAAGACACCCCCGCCGAATACTTTCCCCAGTCTATGGCCGACATCACCAAGATTCTGCAGCAGGCGCAGCAGATGCAGGGCCGGCTGCAGCAGATTCAGGATGAGCTGGCTGGCATGACGGTCACCGGCGTGAGCGGCGGTGGGATGGTGTCCGTCACCGCCGACGGCAAGGGACAGGTGCGCGCGGTCAAGCTCGACCCGAGCGTCGTGAACCCATCCGACATCGAGATGCTCGAGGACCTGATCGCGGTCGCCGTAGCCGACGCGCAAAAGAAGGCGGCTGACCTGGCGCAGGAAGAGATGCGCAAGCTCACCGGCGGACTTCCGCTTCCCTTCAAGCTGCCCTTCTAGCGATGTCGGCGATCGACGACCTGGCCACGGAGCTCGCGAAGCTTCCGGGCATCGGTCGGAAGACGGCGCTGCGACTCACGTATCACCTCCTGAAGCAACCTCCGGAGCAGAGCAAGCGCCTCGCGCTGGTGCTTTCGGAGCTGTCGGACCGCATTCACCGGTGCTCGGTCTGCTTCAACCTGACGGAGGCCGACCCGTGCGCGATCTGCCGTGACCAGCGCCGGGACCGCACCGTCATCTGCGTCGTCGAGGAGGCATCGGACATTGGGGCAATCGAGCGGGCAGGGGAGTTTCGTGGCGTCTACCACGTCCTCGGTGGACGCCTGTCTCCGCTCGACGGCATCGGGCCCGACGATCTGACCATTCAGCAATTGACCGATCGTATCGAAGCGGGTGGCGTTCGCGAGGTGATCGTCGCGACGAACCCGAGCCTCGAGGGCGAGGCGACCGCCCTCTTCGTGCAGCGGCAAGTCGCGCCTCACGGGGCGGCGGTCACGCGGATTGCCCGCGGCATCCCCATCGGCGGGGATCTCGAGTACGCCGATGGCGTAACGATCGCCCAGGCGTTGAGCGCCCGGAGGGCCATGTGAGTCACCGCAACGGGACCCTCTACCTCGCTGGGGGCTTCGCTGGTGGCCTCCTGGTGGGCTTAATCGTCTGGAGTCAGCAGACGCGCAGATACCGCCGTGACCTGTTCAGCAGGCGCAAGCTGAGGCGGCTCGCGGCCTTGGGGTATTTGCGCGGGCAGCATACGCCGGAAAACGTCCTTCTCCTGCGCGATTACGTGAATTGGGAGACGCACGCCAAGCTCCGGCGCCGTGGACTGCGCATCCTGCGCCGAATGGAAGCGTCTCTCGCCTAGGCAGACATCGACAATGCCAGTTGGTGCAGCAAGCTGGTCGTTCACCGAGGATGATTTCGGCGCGATTCAGCGGTCGCTTCAGCAGTTCCTCTACGACAGCAATGCCCGCTGCGCGCTGTTGGTCGACCGCTCCGGTCAGCTCGTCGCCACCGTCGGCGAGCAGCCACGCTTCGACCCCACCGCCTTTGCGACGCTGACCGCCGCTGACTTCAGCGCCAACGATCAACTCGCCCGCCTCATTGGAGAAACCGAGTTCAGCTCGCTCTTTCACCAGGGTGAGCAGGAGTCGATGTATCTCGCGGACATTTCGCGTCGCGTGATTCTCGTCATCCTGTTCGACAACCGCACCACCCTCGGACTCGTCAGGCTGAAGGTGAAGCAGACGGTGGATGAGCTGAGCAAACTCTTCGACCAGATGTTCCAGCGGGCGCAAAGCGGCGAGAAGAAAGAGCAGCCGAACATCCTGGCCGGCGCCGAGGATGAAATCGACAAACTGTTCCAGTAAGGAGAGGAACAGGCATGTCGATGATCAACTACGCGTCACGCGAGATCAACTGCAAGATCGTCTACTACGGGCCGGGCCTCGGTGGGAAGACCACCAACCTCGAGCACGTGTACGGCAAGGTGAATCCGTCGACTCGCGGGAAGCTCATCTCGCTCGCGACGGAGACCGAGCGCACCCTGTTCTTCGACTTCCTCCCGGTCGACCTCGGAACGATTCGCGGCTTCAAGACCCGCTTTCACCTGTATACCGTTCCCGGCCAGGTCTACTACAACGCCAGCCGGAAGCTCATTCTCAAGGGCGTCGACGGGATCGTCTTCGTCGCCGACTCGCAGGTCGAGCGCATGGAAGCGAACCAGGAGTCGATGCAGAACCTGTACGACAACATGCAGGAGTACGGCTACGATCTCACGCGCATCCCGTTCGTCGTCCAGTACAACAAGCGGGACTTGCCCAACGCCGCCAACATCGCCGAGCTACAGGCGTGCCTGAACCCGGGATGGGAGATCTCCGACCCGCAGCGGCGACGCGTCACCCCGGACCCCTATCACGCCGGCGAGAATCTCGTGGAGCAGATCCAGAGCGGAGAGTGGGTCGAGCGGGCACCGTATTTCGAAGCGGTCGCCGTCACCGGTGAGGGCGTGTTCGAGACCCTGAAGGCGGTTTCGAAACTGGTGCTGAAGACGCTAGCGTAATGCCAGCGGGTCGCGCAGGCTCGTAGGAGCAGAAGCGTCCACGTTCCGCGCTGAAGACATGAACCTCCCGAACACCCTGACGGTCGCTCGCATCGCCATCTCTCCGCTGGTGGCGCTTTTGCCCTTTTCGCCGTCGTGGTCGCTTCGTTTCGCCGCGTTCGTTCTCTTCATCGTCGTCGCCGTCACCGACTATTGGGATGGCCATCTCGCGCGCAGCCGGAACCTGGTCACGCGACTCGGCACGCTGCTCGACCCGCTCGCCGACAAGCTGCTCCTGCTGGCGACGTTCGTCCCGATGTTCATGCTCGCCGGGAATGGATGGGACGCGTCGCTCATCTCGCCGCATCGGACCCCGCTCGTTGAAGGCGTGCTCGGTCCGATGTCGCGGGAGGGAACGAATCAGGCTGCGGCCTTTCCGTTCCTCACGCCCTGGGGTCCCGTCGGGCTTCCCTGGTGGATCCTCGCCATCGTGCTTGGCCGGGAGCTCTTCATGACGCTGTTCCGCCAGGCGGCCGCGCGCCGCGATGTGGTGATCGCCGCCATCGGCCCGGCAAAGGTGAAGACAGGGTTCCAGTGGACCTGGGTGGGCATCGCCTTCTTCTGGTTCGGCGCCGCTACCCTCGCCGCCGACGAGCGGTGGACGTCCACCGCCTGGCGCGTCTACGCCTACTTCAACGGTCTCGCCGGCGTGACCACGATGGTGGTCGCCGTCGTACTCACGCTCTGGTCGATGTGGCTGTATTTGCGCCGGTACTGGGGCGTGTTCAGAGACTGAGGGTGTCGAGGGTGTCAAGGGTGTCTAGGGTGTCGAGGTCCACCTCGACACCCTCGACGACCTCGACCACCTCGATCACCTTGGCTGCATGAAGATCGAAATCATTACCATCGGCGACGAGCTCCTGCTCGGCTTCACCACCGACACCAACGCCGCCTTTCTCGCGCGCGCGCTCGCCGAGCACGGCATCGAGATCGCGCGGCGCGCGTCGGTGGGGGACGACGCCGACGCGATCGCCGCTGCCGTTCGCGATGCGCTCGATCGCACTGGCGCGGTCGTCACGACCGGGGGACTCGGCCCAACCGCCGACGACCTGACGAAGCCGGCGATCGCCGCGCTCTTCGGCCGGCGCCTCGAGATGCGCGAGGACGTCGTCGCGATGATTCAGGAGCGCTTTCGCGTCTACGGCTTCAAGGGGCCGATGCCGGCCTCCAACCGGCAGCAGGCGCTCATTCCCGAAGGAGCACGAATTCTCGAGAACCGACACGGCTCCGCGCCGGGAGTGTGGCTGGAGGATGAGCGCGGACGGTGGGTGGCGATGCTCCCCGGCGTGCCCCGCGAAGTACGGGGAATGACGGAAGATGTCCTGGTGCCGGAGCTTCGCGCGCGGCTCGGCGAAGTGCGCGACGTCGTGCGCTCGCGTACGCTGCGCTGTGCCGGCATCTCCGAGTCGCATCTCGCCGACCTTCTGGGTGATCGCGCGAGGTCGTTGCGGGGGATTCCGCTTGCGTATCTCCCGAGCGTGGCCGGCATTGACTTGCGCCTGACGACGCGCGGCATGTCCAACGAAGCCGCGAGCGCCCTGCTCGAGGACGCGGTGGCCGAGCTGAAGACGGTCGTCGCCGATCACCTGTACGGCGAGGGGGAGACCGATCTCGCCGAGGTTGTCCTCCAACGCGCGCGCGAACGGGGTATGCGCCTGGCCGTCGCCGAGAGTTGCACTGGCGGGCTGCTCGGCGGTCGGCTGACGGCGATTCCCGGGAGCAGCGATGTATTCCTCGGCGGAATCATCGCGTACGACGACGAGGTGAAGATCCGCCTTCTGGGCGTCGAGCGAGCCATCATCCGCGTCCACGGTGCGGTGAGCGAAGAGACGGCTCGCGAAATGGTGGCCGGAATTCGGCGCGTGTCGGGGGCGCGTATCGGGATCGCGATCACGGGAATCGCCGGACCAGGCGGCGGCACCGCGGAAAAGCCCGTCGGTCTCGTGTGGACGGCCGTTGACATCGATGGCCGGGTCCGCGCGGTTCATCGCGTCTACCCGGGGAACCGGGAAGAGATTCGCCAGCGCGCTGCACAGGGGGCGCTCGACCTCGTTCGGCACATGTTGGGGTGATCTCGGAGCCCCGGCTCGCCAGTTGCCCGTCAGGGCCCCTCAGGCGAATGTTACGAGGTGCGCGCCGCGGACGGTTTAGCGGCGCGCCACCGCAACGGAACGAGGTCGACTGTGCGAGATGACGTGAGATCCGGTGCCGACAAGACGGCACGTGAGCAAATGGAGCGGAACGACGAGGTCGCGGCGAGCGCCGCGCCCCAGGGCGACGGCGTTCCCGACGATGACGCGACCCAGAGCGGATCGCGCGCGTCGGCTGGCTCGGCCGCATCCGCGACCGATGATGACGGGCGGCAGGCTGACCCGCAGGTGGAGGGGGAGGCCGGGCGCGCCATGGACGAGCTGCGGGACAAGTACCTGCGTCTGGCCGCGGAGTTCGACAATTATCGCAAGCGCACGATGCGCGAGCGCGCCGAGGCGGGGTCGCGCGCCCAGGGCGAGCTCGTCCGGCACATCGTCGATTCACTGGACGATCTGGGGCGTG
This sequence comes from Gemmatimonadaceae bacterium, assembly GCA_035765135.1. Lineage (GTDB taxonomy): Bacteria > Gemmatimonadota > Gemmatimonadetes > Gemmatimonadales > Gemmatimonadaceae > JAICNG01. The sequence continues at coordinate 29,567 of DASTYE010000276.1, forward strand.
TCATCGCGGTGGATCCCGCGTCGACCGATGCGCAGACGATCGTGAACGGCGTCGATCTCGTGACCAAGAAGCTGTTGAAGTCGCTTACCGCCGCCGGTCTCGAGATCATCGACCCGCTGAACCAGACGTTCGATCCGGCGTTTCACGAGGCGGTGGCGACCGAACCCGCTCTCTCGCCCGAGGACGACCACGTCGTCTCGCAGGTGTTCCAGCGCGGGTATCGATTCGGCGGCCAGCTGCTCCGGCCGGCGCGCGTCGTCGTCCGACAGTGGTCGCAGTGATGCGGCGTTAGGCACTCATGGCCCAGACGAGGGACTACTACGCGGTCCTGGGCGTCTCGGCGTCCGCCTCGCAGGACGAGATCAAGAAGCAGTATCGCCGCCTCGCGAAGAAGTGGCACCCCGACGCCAACCGGGACGATCCGAAAGCTGCCGAGAGATTCAAGGAGATCTCGGAAGCCTACAACGTTCTTGGCGACGCCGAGAAGCGCAAACAGTACGACGACATGCGCCGCCTTGGCGCCTTCGGTGATTTCGCCCACCGCGGCGGCGGTGGATTCGGCGGTGCCCGGCCGGGCGGGCCGGGCGGCGCAGGCGCCCCCGGTGGCACGACAGGCGGCTTCCGCTTCGACGACATCGACATTGGCGGCCTCGGCGGCCTCGGCGACCTCTTCAGCTCGATGTTCGGCGGTGGGGCGAATGCGCGGGGGCGGCAGACCGGGCCCGAGCGCGGCCAGTCCGTGGAGGCGACGCTATCGATTCCGTTTCGCGTCGCCGCGCTCGGCGGCAAGGTTCCGGTTCAGCTGGAGGTGAACGAGGAGTGCCCCACCTGTCACGGGTCGGGGGGTGCGCCCGGTGCAACCTTCCGAACGTGCCCGGAGTGCAATGGGCGTGGCAACGTCACGTTCGGTCAGGGCGGGTTTGCCGTTAGCCGTCCATGCCCCATGTGTCTTGGCCGAAAGCAGGTCCCCTCCGAGCGATGCCCGGAGTGCAACGGCGCCGGCGACAAACGCGTTCGCAAGACCGTGATGATCACCGTGCCGGCGGGCGTGGACACCGGAACGCGCCTGCGCCTCTCGGGGCAGGGAGGAAAGGGGCCGAACGGCGGACCGCCGGGCGATCTCTTCATCACCTTCCAGGTCGAGCCGGATCGGTTCTTTCAGCGCGAGGGCAACGACTTGGTGGCGAAGGTTCCGCTCAACATCGCCCAGGCCACGTTAGGCTCGCGCATTGCCGTTC
>DASTYE010000277.1:0-2457 GCA_035765135.1 Gemmatimonadaceae bacterium
GGGGACGAGTGAGAAGGGCTTGAGCTGGTCGGGGGTGACGACGTACTCGCTGCCGCGCAGAAAGCGGACGCGCACTTCGTCCTCGCCGACGGAGATCACGTCAGCGACGTAGTGCTTGTTGTCGGCGGATTTCGCGAACACGCGGTCGCCGACCGCGGGCGGCTTGATGAGGTCGAGGCGTTCGCGCAAGGCGCGCTCGACGGCAACGCGCGACAAGCCGACTTCTTCCGCGGCGCCCAGGACCGCCTCGAGCTCGGCGTGCATCGCATCGCCAAGCAGCGTCGTCCGTTGAATCTCCTCGGCTCGCTCGAGGACGTCGCGCAGCTCTTCGTCCGTCAGTCGCATGGTGGTCAACTCGCCCGGGACCGGTATCGAATGTACGAGGTTTCCAACGGCAGCGGCACCAGCACCAGCTTTGCCACGGATGACCCCGCATCTTGAATGGCGAAACGACACGGATTAACGGCTCACGCGGCTCGCCCTGGCACGCGCCGACGGCGAGCACCAGTCCGCGCCCTAAAGCGCCTTCTCATATCGCCACGTCTCCAGCGCAAACGTTCCCTCCGACGTCTCCGCATGGTTGATCATGTTCCCCACACGACGCCAGCCGCACTTCTTGTAGAACCTCGCGGCGCGGTCGTTCCCAATGGCGCACGCGAGCCACGCCGTCTTCACCCCATGCTTCGCGAGCTGCAGCTCGGCGTCGGCGACGAGTGCGGCCGCGATGCCCATGCCGCGCGCCTCGGCGCTGACGTAGAGTTGGTAAAGCTCATCATCCTTGAGCCAGCACAATCCCATCGGGCTGCCTAACGGGCCGACGACGCGGACGTTGGCCAGCCCCGCTGCCAGCCGCTCGCGAAAGCTTTCGAGGGTTCGAAGGCGAGCCAGCTCGGCGGGGAGGATCTTCACGTGCGCATCCTGCCAGCCGTCGTACCACACCTTCGCGAGGTGATCGACGTCGGCCTCCTCGGCTGCTCTCACATGCATTGGATGGTGCCTGTCGCGCGGGTTGAGGTGGTCGTATGATGCGTCTCCGCCGCTCGCGGCGGCAGCCCCGGAACTCTGCTCAACGAGAACTGTCCTGCGCCATGAACATCTCCCGCATGCTCCTCTCGGGCACCATCGCGTTGCTCGCCTGCGACACCGATGCGCCCCCGCCGCCAAGGTCCGAACCCGCTGTCGCCGAGAGCCCGTCGGCGGCGCCGGTGCCATCGCCTACGCCACCGCGAGAACCACGGGGCTGGTGGGACAAGGACTTTGGCGTCGGCGTCGTGAAGTACGCGGCGATGGAGCGGTATGAGGCCGAGGATGTGATTCGGGCGGCTCCGTCTCCCAGAGCGGACACGATTGCCGTACTGAGACGTGACTCCCTGTGCTTCACGCGCGGCGGCTGCGTGCGCTCGTACGATCGAATGATCGAGTACGACTACGAGATTCCCGGCTGGGCCATCCTCGACATCACGAGGGATTCGGCCTGGGCGCGCGTGACGCTGGCTCCGGCCGACTCAGCGGGTCCTACCGGATGGGTGGCGCTTCGCGGTGACAGCGTGAGGGCCGTGCTCTGGGCGCGTGTCCTGCCGGAGCAGCCGCTCTTCTTCCTTAATCCCGACGACATCGCGTTTTACGAGGCGCCGGCGGAGACGGCTCGGGCCACGCGCACGCTGGTCACCGACTCGGACGCAGACCGGTTCGACTACATCATGAATCCACTCGAGCTGCGCGACCGCTGGATGCGGGTCGAGCTTCTGACGCCGAGCACAATGTGCAAGTTCCCGGAGCCGAAGGTCACGCCGGACACTGTCTGGATCCAATACCTGAGTCCCCACGGCCGGCCGCGAGTCTTCTATTACACGCGAGGGTGCTGAGGTCAGGACGGCACGGCGCCCGCGGGTGTATCTTGCATCATGAAGCCAACCAGACAGAAGTTCCGCGGCTGCCTCCTCGGCGGCGCCGTCGGCGACGCCCTCGGTGCGCCGGTGGAATTCATGACGCGTGGCGAGATCCTGGCGCGCTACGGCGAGCCCGGCATCCAGTCGTTCGACGCGGCCTACGGGCGCAAGGGCGCGATCACCGACGACACCCAGATGACGATGTTCACCGCCGAAGGGTTGCTGCAGGCGGTGAGCCGGCATCGCAGCGGAATCGTCGAGGAGCCGGAGATGGTGGTGCATCGCGCGTATCTGCGGTGGTTCGCGAGCCAGGAGCTGCGCAGCACGGCCTACTCGTCAGGCGAGGAGCGGAGCGGATGGTTGATCAGCCTCCCCGAGCTTCGGGCGCGTCGTGCGCCCGGGAGCACCTGCCTGAGCGCGCTGGCGGGCGGTCGCGTCGGGACGCCTGACGAGCACCTGAACAACAGCAAAGGGTGCGGTGGGGTGATGCGCGTCGCTCCCTGCGCGCTGGTGAAGGAGTGGGACGCGTTCGAGCTGGGGTGCAAAACGGCCGCGCTCACCCATGGGC
>DASTYE010000278.1:0-24048 GCA_035765135.1 Gemmatimonadaceae bacterium
CATGGCTGACGCCCGCCGCGCCGACCGCGTCGCCGAGGCCATCCGGGAGGAGGTCGCGACCTTCCTCGCCGACGGCGCGAAGGACCCCCGCATCGTCGGACTCGTGACCGTTACGGGCGTCGACGTCACCCCCGATCTTCGCCACGCGAAGATCTTCGTCAGCGTGCTCGGGTCGGACGTCGAAAAGCAGTCCACACTCGAGGGGTTGGAGAGCGCGGCCGCGCATCTGCGCTCGCGCCTCGGACGTTCGCTGCGACTGCGCTTCGCCCCCGAGCTGGCCTTCCACGCCGATGCGAGCGTCGCGCGCGCGGCCCGCATCGAGACACTCCTGGAGCAGATCCGCGATGGCCGCGTCCCCGCCGACGAGGAGCCCCTCGACTGAGGGGCTCGTGCTCGTCGACAAACCGGCCGGGATGACCTCGCACGACGTCGTGGCGATCGCGCGGCGCGCGTTAGGCGAGCCGCGCATTGGCCACGCCGGCACGCTCGATCCCTTCGCGACCGGTCTCCTCGTGCTCCTTTGCGGTCGCGCGACGCGGCTGCTCCCGTATCTCGATGCCGAGCCGAAGGTCTACCACGCGCGCATTCGATTCGGCGCCGAGACCGAGACGGATGATGCGACCGGTCGCGTCGTGCGTGAGGCGCCGCTCCCCATCCGCGCCGACGTGGATCGCGGCATCGCTGCCCTCACCGGCGCCATCGACCAGGAGCCACCGGCGTACTCGGCGAAGCAGGTCGCCGGTCAGCGGGCGTATGCCGCGGCGCGTCGCGGGACGCCCGTCAGGCTCCCGCCGTCGCGCGTGACGGTGCATTCGTGGGAGATCAAGGCGCGGACGAGCGACACGCTCGACGTCGTCATCACCTGCTCCGGCGGAACCTACATCCGCGCGCTCGCGCGCGATCTCGGCCGTCACGCGTCGAGCGCCGCGCATCTCGCCACGCTGCGACGCGTCGGGAGCGGACCCTTCCTGGTGCAGGACGCCTGTACGATCGAAACCCTGCGAGATGGCGCCTGCGTCCCGATCCCCCCGCTGCGCGCGCTGTCGTCGCTGGCGGTCGAAACGCTGGATGCGGCCGGCGCCGAGCGCGCGGCGCGCGGCAATCTCGTATTGGCGACGGTCGCCGGCGAGCGCGCGGCGCTCGTCGGACCTAACGGGGATCTCATTGCCGTGGCGGAACGCAGCGGAGCCGAGTGGCAACCACGAACGGTGCTGCGCGATGCGTGAGCGGTTTCGCGCGTGGGAGGATTCCGGTCTGCCGCCCGACACCGCCGGCACGGTGCTGACCGTCGGCACCTTCGACGGCATCCACCGCGGTCATCTCGACATCCTCCGCACCGTCGCTGGTCGTGCCGACGCATCGGGGATGCGCTCGCTCCTGGTGACGTTCGATCCGCACCCGCTCGAGATCGTGAATCCGCCCGCGGCGCCGCCCCTCCTGACCGTCGGGATCGAGAAGAGCGAGGTCGTTGCCGAGAGCGGCGTGTCGTTCATGGCCGTCGTTCCATTCGATCGGCATCTCGCGGCCTATCGCGCCGAGGAGTTCGTCGACGAGATCCTGCGCAAGCGCTTTCATATGAAAGAGCTGGTCATCGGCTACGACCACGGCTTCGGTCGTGGCCGGGAAGGGAACGTGGAGACGCTGCAGGCACTCGGGCGCACCCGCGGCTTCCTCGTCCACGTCGTTCCCGCGGTGTCCACCAGCGGCGGCTCGGCGCGCCCTGCCTCCTCCACGCTCATCCGGCGTGCCGTCGCCGGGGGCGACCTGGAGACGGCGACGCGTGAGCTCGGCCGGCGCTACTCGGTGGTGGGGAAGGTCGGAGCCGGTGACCGCCGTGGGCGATTGCTCGGCTTCCCCACGATCAACCTGGGAACCCCGCACCCGCGAAAACTCCTGCCCCCGGAAGGGGTATATGCGGTGTTCGTGCAGACTCCGCGCGGGGCGTTTGGGGGCATGATGAACCTCGGTGGCCGGCCCACCTTCGGGGATTCGACCGTCACCCTGGAGGCCCATTTGCTCGATGCCGACGTCGAGCTGTACGGCGCCACGGTGAAGGTCGAGTTCGTGGCTCGCCTGAGGGATGTGCGGCGTTTCCCGTCGCCTGACGCGTTGCGCGCGCAGCTCGATACCGACGAAATGCAGGCACGCCGCGCGTTGACTGGCGTCGCCGCTGGGCATTAACCTTCAGGCTCCCCGCGCTCTCTCTACCTCTCTTCAGCAGCGCATGTCGAACATCAAAGGCCGCGTCGTCATCATCATCGTGGTGACGCTCGCGTCGATCTGGGCTCTCTGGCCGCGCACCGTTCGTCAGGCGGTTCGGACGGCCAGCGGTGTCGAATACCGTCCCGTCAAGCGTATTCCACTCAAGCGAGGCCTCGACTTGCAGGGCGGCATGCACCTGTCGCTCGAGGTCGACGAGTCGAAAGGCGCTGTCGCCAACAAGTCCGACGCGTTGGACCGCGCCCTCACCGTTCTGCGAAACCGGATCGACCAGTTCGGCGTCGCGGAGCCCGTGGTCGAGCGCACGGAAGATCGCATTCGTGTCGATCTTCCCGGCATCGACGATCCGGAACGCGCGGAGGCGCTCATCAAGACGTCCGCCTTCCTCACCTTCCAGATCGTCGACGAAGCCAACTCGCTCGAGCGCGCGCTCCCACGCATCGACGCGGCACTGAAGGCGAAGGGCGCCGATGTCGTCGCTGGGAAACCGGCGACCCCGACCGACACGGGAACGCGCGGCGCGTTGGCCGACCTGCTCACGCCAAGTGATACGACGAAGCGTGTCGCGCAGGATTCGGCGGCCGCGGACACGGGAATCCTCACCGGGTCTCGTGACGGCGCGTTCTCGCGCCTGCTGCAACCGGGTGGGATGCCTGGCGAGTACTTCGTGTCGTTCGCCGACACTGGAACTGTCGCGCGGTACCTGGAAATGCCCGAGGTGCGCTCGCTGATCCCGCCGGGCCGCGTGGTCCGGTGGGGCGCCATCGACGAAAACGCACGGCGCGCCGGCTTCCGCCCGCTCTATGTGCTCGAGTCACGCGCGATCATTCGCGGTGATCAGCACCTCAAGGACGCTCGGCCCAACACCGACCCGATCGAGGGCAATCTCGTCCTCTTCGAGCTCACCAACGAGGGTGGCCGCCGCTTCGCGGCAGAGACGGGGAAGCACATCGGCGACTATCTCGCGATCGTGCTCGACGACATCGTGATGGGCCAGCCGCCCGTGATTCAGGACGTCATTCGGACGCGCGGCCAGATCACGATGCGCGGCAAGCCACTGCAGGAGGCACAGGACCTGGCGCTCGTCCTTCGCGCCGGCTCGCTCCCGGTACCGCTGCGGATCATGGATGTACGCAGCCTCGGTCCGAGCCTCGGCGAAGACGCCGTCGCTCAGGGGAAGCGCGCTGGGCTGCTCGGGATCATCCTCGTCATCGCGATCATGGTCGTCTACTACCGGTTCTCCGGCATGATGGCGGTCGCTGGTCTGGCGCTCTACGTCCTCGTCACACTGGCGATTCTGGCCGGCTTCGACGCGGTCCTCACGTTGCCGGGCATTGCTGGTTTCGTGCTCTCGATCGGAATGGCGGTGGACGCCAACTTCCTGATTTTCGAGCGAACACGTGAGGAGCTCGATCGCGGGAAGACGGTTCGAACCGCCATCAACGAGGGCTTCGATCACGCGCTCAGCGCGATCATCGACACGCACGCTACCACCGCGCTGACCGCGCTCATCCTCTATCAGATTGGAACCGGCCCGGTGCGGGGCTTCGCGGTCACTCTTATCGCCGGCATTGCGGCGTCGCTCTTCACCGCCGTCTTTGTCGTGCGCACGCTTTTCCTCATCTGGCTCAACCGCTCGCGCGGCGCCCAAACCCTGAGCATCTGATGCTGCGCATCCTGCACAACACCAAAGTCGACTTCATTCGCCTCTGGCGGTGGAGCACGGCGATCACGGCGCTGTTCATCATTCCTGGCATCATCCTGATCGCCGTGTCGGGATTCCGATACAGCATCGAGTTTACCGGCGGAACGTTGATGCAGCTGGAGTTCAAGCAGCCGGTCGACGTCTCCGAGGTGCGCACCGCGCTCGCCGACGCGGGTATCACCGGTGCCGAGATTCAGCGCTTCGGCACGCCGAGGGAAGTCGTCGTTCGCGCGCAGGAAGAGCACCATGTTGCGCAGCAGTCGGTAGGCGCCGAGTCGATCGCGCAGCGGATTCGCAACGCGCTGACCGCGCGCTACGGCGCGGACGCGTACCGGGTCCTTCGGACCGAGGGTGTGAGCCCACGCGTCGGCGCCGAGCTGCGACAGCAGGCCCTGATCGCCATTCTGCTGTCCTTCGCCGCGACGCTTGTGTACCTCGCGTGGCGGTTCGAGTGGCGGTTCGGCGTGGCAGCGATCCTTGCCACGTTGCACGACATTGCCGCGACGCTCGCGTTCATGCGCTACATGAACCTCGAGATTTCGCTGTTCGTGGTCGGCGCGGTGCTCACGGTCATCGGATACTCGCTGAACGACACGGTGGTCGTGTTCGACCGCGTGCGTGAGAATCTCAAGCTGCAGCGGAAGATGTCGTTGTACGACATCCTCAACCTGTCGGTGAACGAGACACTGCCGCGGACCGTCATGACCGGCTCGACGACGCTGGCGACGCTGCTGGCGCTCCTCATCTTCGGCGGCGAGGTCATTCGTCCGTTCGCCTGGGTGCTGACGTTCGGCATTCTCGTCGGCACGTTCAGCTCGATCTTCGTTGCCGGCCCGGTGTTGCTCTATATCGAGCGCAAGTGGCCGCGTGCCGCCGGCGAGAAGGGCGGCGTGACGCGCAGTCAGCTCGAGCCGACGACCGAATCGAAGCGTCGAGCCGCGGAGCCTGTCGCGACGCGCTGAGTGATCGACAGCCACGCCCACCTCGCCGACGCGGCGTTCGATGCAGATCGCGACGACGTGCTGCGGCGAGCGTGGGCGGCCGGCCTCGACGGCATCATCTGCATTGGAGAATCGCTCACGTCGGCCTCCCGCGCGCGAGCGATAGCGGTCGAGGCGCGGGCGTCGATCTGGTGGACCGCGGGCGTCCACCCTCACGACGCCGCGTCATTCGACCCGGCGCGTGATCTCGCCGCCATTCGCGAACACATCGAGGCGGGCGCGGTCGCCGTTGGCGAGTGCGGCCTCGACTACCACTACGATCATTCCCCGCGAGAGCAGCAGCGTCTCGCGTTCGCCGCGCAAATCGAGCTGGCCAGAGACCTTGGTCGTCCCCTCGTGGTCCACACGCGCGAGGCAGAGGACGACACGCGGGCCTTGGTCGCCGAGGCCGGTCTCGGGGGCGCGCGCGGCGTGATGCACTGCTTCACCGGATCGCAGGCACTCGCGCGCGCGGCACTCGACGCTGGCTGGCATATTTCGTTCGCCGGAATCGTGACCTTCAAGCGCTGGACCGATGACGACCTGCTTCGGCTCGTCCCCGATGACAGGCTGCTCGTCGAGACCGACTCCCCATACCTCGCGCCGGTTCCTCATCGCGGCAAGCGAAACGAGCCGGGGTATCTCCCGTTGACGATCGCCCGCCTGGCTGCTGCGCGCGGGTCGACGCCTGAACGCATCGCGGCGCTGACGTCCGCGAATGCGCGCGCGCTCTTCGGGCTTGGTTCCCTGGGCGTTGAGGGGCCCTCTCGCAAGAGCTAGAACGGCATTTAACCACAGAGAGCACAGAGAACACAGAGAACGGCGACGGCAAAAAGGCCTTTTCCCGTCGCCATTCTCTGTGTTCTCTGTGCTCTCTGTGGTTAATGCCGTTCAGTTTCCGTGCGCACCGCAGCCCGCCCGGAGGCCTCACAAAATCCGAGCCCCCCCACTAGTATTACCGCGCCCATAACCGCTGAGGAGGCGCGTGGCTCACGTTCCAACCGACATCGAGATTGCGCAGCGCGCGAAACCGCGCCCCATCGTCGACGTCGCCGCTGATCTCGGTATTTCCGCCGATGAGCTCGATCTCTACGGGAAATACAAGGCGAAAGTCCCGCTCGAAATTTCCGCGCGTCCTCCGCGTGGACGGCTCGTGCTCGTCACCGGCATCAATCCCACTGCGGCTGGAGAGGGCAAGAGCACGGTCACCGTCGGAGTGACGCAGGCCTTTCGCCGCCTCGGCGTCAATGCCGTGATGTGCATTCGTGAGCCGAGCCTGGGCCCGGTGTTCGGGGTGAAAGGTGGAGCGGCCGGCGGTGGGTATGCGCAGGTCGTCCCGATGGAGGACATCAACCTGCACTTCACCGGCGACTTCCACGCGATCTCCAGCGCGCATGCGTTGCTGTCGGCGATGATCGACAACCATCTCCACCATGGAAACACGCTCGGCCTCGATCCCCGCCGCATCAGCTGGCCGCGCACGATCGACATGAACGATCGGGCGCTCCGCGACTGTGTCATCGGGCTCGGCGGGGTCGCGAACGGCGTGTCGCGCGAGGAGCGGTGGGTCATCATTCCGGCGAGCGAGGTGATGGCGATCGTCGCACTTTCCTCCAGTCGGCAGGACCTCGAGGAGCGCCTCGGTCGCATCATCGTCGGCGCCACCGCCGGCGCGAAGCGAACGCCGGTGCGCGCCCGTGATCTCAAGGCGGCCGGCGCGATGACGCTCCTGCTCAAGGATGCGATTCGGCCGAACCTGGTGCAGACGCTCGAGGGCGGCCCCGCGTTCGTGCACGCGGGTCCCTTCGGCAACATCGCGCACGGGTGCAACAGCATCATCGCGACGAAAACGGCCCTCGCGCTCGCGGACATTGTCGTCACGGAAGCGGGCTTCGGATCCGATCTCGGTGCGGAGAAGTTTCTCGACATCAAGTGCCGCTTCGGGGGATTGAAGCCGGAAGTGGCGGTCGTCGTGGCCACGGTGCGAGCGCTCAAGCTCAACGGTGGTGCCGACAAAAAGCATCTCGCCCCGGAGGATCTCGGAGCGCTCGAGCGCGGCCTCCCGAATCTCGACAAGCACATCGAGAACATGCGACAGTTCGGGCTCCCGGTCGTCGTCGCCGTGAACCGTTTCATCACCGACAGCGATCGCGAGCTGAAGATGGTGGGGGATCGCGCGCGCGCCGCCGGTGCACGCGTGGCGCTCACGGAGGTCTGGGAGAAGGGCGGCGCTGGCGGTGAGGCGCTCGCGCGCGAGGTCCAGACGGTGCTCGAGGAAGGGAAGTCGAGCTACGCGCCGCTCTACGATGTCGCGCGACCGATCACCGAGAAAATCGACACCATCGTGCGCAAAGTGTACGGCGGCGATGGCGCCACCTACGCCCCGAAGGCAGAGCGTGCGATCGAGTATCTGGAATCGATCGGTCTCGGGAACACGCCCGTGTGCATGGCCAAGACCCAGTACTCGCTCAGCGACGACGCCACGAAGCTCGGGCGGCCCACCGGCTTTCGTGTCACGATCAACGACGTGTACCCGTCGGCCGGCGCGGGCTTCGTCGTGGCGCAGGCGGGTGATATCATGACGATGCCGGGATTACCGAAGGAGCCGGCCGCCGAACGGATGGCGATTCGGCCGGATGGGCAGATCGTCGGCCTTTTCTAGAGGAGGCGGTGTGAGCGTTAGGCAGATCAGCACCAGCAAGGCGCCGCAGGCGATCGGGCCGTACTCGCAAGGCATCATCGCGAACGGATTTCTCTTCACCGCCGGCCAGATCGGGCTCGACCCGGAGACCGGGCGTCTCGTGGACGGGGGATTCGCGAAGCAAACCGAGCGTGTCCTCGCGAACCTCGGCGCGGTCCTGGCCGAGGCCGGTGCATCCTGGAACGATGTCGTGAAGACGACGGTTTATCTTCACGATATGGCGGACTTCCCGACGTTCAACGAGATCTACGCCCGGCACTTCGGCGACGCTCGCCCGGCGCGCTCGACCGTGCAGGCCGCGGGCTTGCCGCGCGGAGCGCTGGTGGAAATCGATGCGATCGTTAGGGTTTCTCGTTGATCACCTCGACATCCTCGACACCTCGACACCCTTGACACCCTCGACTCCCTCGACCAACACCCGCGATCAGCTCTTCCGCCTCACCGCCTTCGCGCGCTGCGCCGGTTGAGCCGCCAAGATGGGTCCGGGTGACCTTGCGCGCGCCCTGGGCCCCCTCCCGCATCGCAAGGATCCGCGTCTGCTCGTTGGACGCGAAACCTTCGACGACGCGGGAGTCTTCGTCATTGCCGACGATTTCGCGCTCGTGCAGACGGTGGATTTCTTTGCGCCAATCGTGGACGACCCGTACACGTTCGGGCGTATCGCCGCGGCCAACGCGCTCTCCGACGTGTATGCCATGGGCGGCGAGCCACTCACCGCGCTGAACATCGTCGGCTTTCCGGCGTCAGCGGTTCCGCTCGACGTGCTCACCGAGATCCTCCGCGGCGGCCAGGACGCGGTGCACGAAGCAGGCGCCGTGGTCGCCGGCGGACACAGCATCATCGACGAGGAGATCAAGTACGGCCTCTCCGTCACCGGCCGCGCCGATCCACGCCACTTGCTCACCAACGCCGCCGCGAAGCCCGGCGACCGGCTCCTGCTCACGAAGCCGCTCGGGACGGGCTTGCTCGCGACCGCGGCGAAATCGGGCAAGATCAGCGACGATGCGTATCGCGCCATGATCACGTCGATGCAGACGCTCAATCGCGATGCGAGCCGCGCGGCGCTCGCCCTCGACGCCCGGTGCGCGACGGACATCACCGGATTCGGGCTGCTTGGCCACGCGTCGCACATCGCGCGCGCCAGCGATGTGACGCTCGAGATTCGCCCGGCCGATCTGCCCGTCCTTCCCGGCGCGCGCGAGGCATGGCGGGCCGGCGCGCGAACTGGTGGCGCCGAGCGAAACCTGCGATACCTCGAGCCGCTCGTGCGGTGGGGCTCGGTCAGCGAAGAGGATCGCGCTCTCCTCATCGATCCGCAAACGTCCGGCGGACTTCTCGTTGCGCTGCCTCCAGCGGCGGCGGGCAATTACATTCAGCGGATGGCCGGCACCGTCGAGATCGGGTCGGTCACCACACGCGGGACGCACGCGATCGTTCTTACGTGACGCGTGGGGGCGGATGGGGCCTGGTGGCTTCCCTGGTCTTCAAAACCAGTGTGACCTGACCACGTCGGGTCGGGTGGGTTCGATTCCCGCACGCTCCCGCCACGCGATCCTTGAACCCCTGGCCGACATGCGACTTCTCGCGCTCGCCGCGTTCGGTGCTCTCCTCGCGGTGTCGCCGCTTCGTGCGCAGGCACCCGATACGGCACGCACCGACAGCGCGCGACGTCCCGCGGCGGCGGAACCCGCGCCGTCCGCCGTGCGCGACACCGTGACCGGGCCACCGATCTCTCCCAAAAGTGCCTTCCTGCGATCGCTGCTCGTCCCTGGGCTGGGACAAGCCGCGCTCGACCGCGGCACCGCCGGGGGAATTTTTGCCTCCCTCGAGGCTCTTTCACTCCTCATGACGATCAAGACGAAAAGGGATTTGCGCGTTGCGCGAAGACTGGAGGCGGACAGCGTGTTCGTCGGCTTCGAGCCCGACGGGGACCCGATCTTCGAGGCGAGTCCGCTCGCCGGACGCGTCCGCGCGCGAAAGCAGCATCTCGAGGATTGGATCGCGCTGCTCGTCTTCAATCATCTTTTTTCAGCCGCTGACGCGTTCGTCGCGGCTCAGCTCTGGGACGTGCCGGCGCGCGTTTCGGTCCAACGCGATGGCGACCGCACGCGACTCACGGCGACGGTGCGATGGTGATACCCGCACCAAACACCGACGCGCCCATCGGAGTGTTCGACTCGGGCATCGGTGGATTGACGGTCGTGCGCGAGCTCATGCGCCAGCTGCCTGACGAGCGCATCATCTACTTTGGCGACACGGCCCGCGTCCCCTACGGACCCAAGAGCCCGGACACCGTGCGCCGGTACGCGCGCGAGATCGCGACCTGGCTGCAGCATCAGGGCGTCAAGGGAATCGTCGTCGCCTGCAACACCGCGACGGCGCATGCTCTCGACACCCTCACCCAGGAGTTCGCCCTTCCAGTCATCGGCGTCGTCGAGCCCGGCGCTCGCGCCGCGACGCGCGCATCGCACGGAGGCGCGATCGGCGTCATCGGCACGGCCGGCACGATCGGCTCGGGTGCGTACGAGCGCGCGATCCGAAAGCTGGCGCCACAGTCCCGCATCGCGGCGCGCGCCTGTCCGCTGTTCGTGCCCCTCGTCGAGGAAGGATGGCTCGATCGCGATGCGACCAGGCTCATCGCCAATGAGTATCTCGCTCCGCTCCGGCAGGAGCACGTCGACACGCTCGTCCTTGGATGCACACACTATCCCTTGCTCAAGAACCTGATCGGCGATGTCATGGGACCCGACGTCCAGCTCATCGACAGCGCTCAGGAGACCGCGGCCGAGACGGCGCGTGTCCTCGAGGCGAAGGGACTCCGCGCCACCAGGCGCCTAACGGCTCCGCATCGCTTCGTCGCCTCCGACGCGCCCGAACAGTTCCTACGGATGGGCCAGCGCTTTCTCGGAACGACGATCGATCGCGTGGAGACGGTGACCCTCGGCTGACCCGACCCATTCGCGAAGCTCGACACGCTCGGGAGTGATCACGAGGTAGGTCGGCGCATCGAGCCAGGAACCGGCGTTCGCGTAGACGCCGCCGCCTGAAACCCGTTCCAGCGTCGGAACGTGCGAGTGCCCGAACACCAGGAGATCGAGCGCGCCGTGCTCGGCGAGGGTCGAATGGGCGACCGCGCGAAGCCCGGCGCCTTCGTCGCGCGCTCTGTAACTGCGGCTGGCCGACGAGGACCCGCGCGCGAGTCGCGTTCCGAGATCGGGGTGCACCCAGCGGAACGCGCGAATGGCGAGGCGGTGCCGCAGAACCCGACGCAGCGCCCGGTACTTCCGATCCTCGATCACTCGAAGCCCGTCGCCGTGGTCGATGCGCGTACGCCATCCGGCCGCGATACCTTCCCACGCGCCGAGCTGGTACCGCACGCCCACCTCGCGCGAAAGGAACTCGCCTCCCCAACAGTCGTGGTTTCCCGCGACCATCAGCACGTCCACGCCGGCCTCTCGGATCTCGGTCAGCGTGACGAGCGTTCTGAAGTGTTCCTTCGGGATGACCGTGCGCCACTCGAACCAGAAATCGAACAGATCGCCGTTGATGACGAGCGACTTCGCTTTTCCGGGAAGGTGGCGAAGGAATTCGACGAGGCGCCGCTCCAGGTCGGCGGGTCCGACGCCCAGATGCGTGTCACCAATGAGGTAGCACGGAGAAGCGAGCACGCGGTGATTCTATCGTCCGGCCGCTCGCTTTACAAACCAGGCGACACTCACTCTCCCGATGGTGAGCCTGACACGAATGAGGTCTCCCCGCCGAACACCACCCGCGACAGCCCCACTGAGCCAAGACCTTCGCTCGACTCTCCCAACTCAGCGAGCATCGAGAACGCGTCGAACATCGGCGGACGAATCGGGTGCCGCATCCGAGCGCGCGCCTCGGCCTCGGCGTACTGCTCCTTGTTGCGCCGCACCGTTTCGATGGCCGCCAGGAAGTATTCGGTCGACGGCCGTGTCTGTTGCTTTCGCTCGCGATCGAACGCGAACAGGAGCTTGCCGTCCTCGACCACGCGCTTGAGATCGGCGCCGGACAGCCCTTCGGAAGCCGCGGTCAGCGCCGCGATGTCCACACTCCCGATCGCCGTCGGTAGCTCGGCGCATCGGTCCTGCAGAATCGCCGTGCGCGCCGCCGCATCGGGAAACGTCGTCTGCAGCCAAAGCTCAATGCGGCCTGACCGTACCAGCGCGGGCGGCATCGAGCCGACATCCATGGCCGTCATCATCAGGCAGATGCGACCGGCGCTCGTACTCTCGAGCCCGTCGAGCATCGTCAGGAGATAGCGGTACAGCCCGGTGTCCTGCCCGCTCTCGAAGATGACGTCGCTGTCGTCGATGAAGATGATGGCCGGGGCGTTCCGCTTCGCGGCCTCGAAGATATGGTGGATGCGCTGGAAGAAGTGCGGCGACCCGCTCACCACGGTCCCGTCGATCAGGAAGAACTTGCTCTTGAGGCGATGCGCCAGCGCACGTCCGATGGTGGTCTTGCCCGTGCCGGGCGGACCCGCGAGAAGGACGCCGCGCTTGGCCTTGAGTCCGAGCTCGTCGGCGACCTCGGTGTTCTCCAGCGGGAGGATGACGTTGGCTTCCAGCGATTCCAGCACGTCGTCCAATCCTTTGAGGTCGTGCAGATCAACGGCCTGCACTTCGCCGAGGTCGACATTGCTGGCCATGTGGTGCTCGCGCAGGTAGTCGATGAAGCGATCGGTATCGAGCCGCTCCTCGTCTCGCAGCGCGTTACACGTATTCCGTATCTGGCGGGCGTTCAGGTTCGGCGCGAACCGGTGGATCTTTCTGACGTCCAGTGCCCGGGCGCGCTCAGGAGGCAGATACGTGGTGCACAGGTGCTCGTAATCGCCAACCTCGAAGGAAGGAATGTGCGCAAAGGGGACGCGCTCCACGATCCCAGGCACGGGGATGCCTTCCGTGGCGAAAACCAGGGACTTGCCGGCCTCGCGCGCCATGTGGGCAATGGGCACGAGCGCTGCCGCGAGCAGATTGAGCCGCGGGTTTCCGTGGGCGCAGCATGAGACGATCGCCAGGAGGTGAAAATCGTCGACCAGCACGGCGACGTTGGAGGACAATGCCTGATGCAGCACGTTGTACACGGTTTCGTCGAGCGCCAGCGGGTGTCGGTCGCGGGAGGCCTCGATGAACTGCCGCGTCGTCAGGTAGGCTCCTCCGACGCGCTCGTGCAGTGCGCGGAGGATGCTCGTCTTTCCCGCTCCGGGCCGGCCCATGAGCGAGGTGACGTGATGAGCGCGCACATGGCGCTCGAGAGTGTCGAGCGCCTTCTGTTGAGCAGGCAGGAGGTCCATGGATGTCGACACGATTGACCTGTCTGAATGACCGGGCCGGAAAGGTGATATCACCGCGCGGGAAGCCGCCAGCGGCCTGTGGGCGACCCGACCCTCCCCCTCCACGCCACGCCCCCATGCCTCTACCTTAGAGTAGCTCGTCTCCGAATCTGTCGCTGGCGCTCCCCGCAGTCCCGTGGTGGTGGTCATGTCCGCAAAGCGGTTGGTCGAGCCTGTCGCCGTACCAGCTACGCCCGAGGCAGGGCCGCGTCTGCATCGTGGGGTATCTGAGCACCCCGCGCGAAACCCGGGGATGCCGCTCGACCTCGACGTCGTGCGCGCCATCCGCGTCAACCGGAGCGCCGTCGAGCGCCGCGCGGCGACCATACCGACCCGCCGGACCGTGAAGAAACAGTGGCAGGCCGCATGGCTGCTGCGCGCGATCACGCTCATGGACCTGACGACGCTCTCGGGCGACGACACGCCGGGAACGGTGCGTCGTCTGTGCGCGAAAGCCAGGCGGCCGCTGCGCGACGACCTCGCGCAGGCGTTAGGTGTCGAGGACCTCGGCATCACGGTCGCCGCTGTCTGCGTCTACCACGCCATGGTGCCCACGGCCGTCGAAGCACTTGCCGGCAGCGCCATCCCCGTGGCGGCCGTCTCAACCGGGTTTCCGGCGGGGCTCAGCCCACTCGAGGAGCGGGTCGCCGAGATCCGCGCTTCGGTGGCGGCTGGAGCGCGCGAGATCGACGTCGTCATCACCCGCGCGCACGTCCTCACCGGGAACTACGAGGCGCTGTACGACGAAGTGCGCCGCTTCCGCGAGGCCTGCGGTGACACGCACATGAAGGCGATCCTCGCTACCGGTGAGCTCGGGACGTTGGGCAACGTGGCGCGTGCCAGCGTGGTCGCGATGCAGGCCGGCGCCGACTTCATCAAGACATCGACGGGGAAGGAGGGAGTGAACGCGACGCTCCCCTTCGCCCTCGTCATGTGCCGGATGATCCGTGACTACCACGAGCGCACCGGCTACGCCATCGGGTTCAAGCCCGCCGGCGGGATTCGCTCGGCGAAGACGGCCCTCGAGTATCTGTATCTCATCAAGGACGAGCTCGGTGACCGGTGGCTCCGCGCGGACCTCTTCCGGTTCGGCGCCAGTGCGCTGCTCACCGACATCGAGCGGCAGCTCGAGCACTTCGTGACGGGACGCTACGCGGCGGCGTACCGGATGCCGATGCCATGACAATGCGATCGAGCAGCTGTCTTACCGCAAAGGACGCGGGGGCACGCAGAGGACTGCAACTGCGAAGGCCTCTGCAAAAGCTCCTGCCGTTTTGAAGTTCCTTTGCGTACCTCTGCGTCCTTTGCGGTGACAATATGACGTCCGTCAAAGAGATCTTCGAGACAATGGAGTACGGCCCGGCGCCGGAGTCGGACGCGGAAGCGCGCAAGTGGCTCGCATCGCATAACGGGACATTCGGGCACTTCATCGACGGAGCCTGGACGACGCCGGGGCAAACCTTCGAGGTCGTCGATCCGTCCGCAGGCGTGCCGCTGGCGCGCGTATCCCAGGGCACGCAGGCCGACGTCGATGCCGCGGTCGCCGCGGCGCGGCGCGCGTTCCCCGCGTGGAGCGGACTCTCGGGACACGCGCGCGCGCGACACCTCTATGCGCTCGCGCGCGAGATGCAAAAGCACTCGCGTCTCTTCGCCGTCGTCGAGAGCATGGACAACGGCAAGTCGATCCGCGAGACGCGCGACCTCGACATCCCGCTCGTCGCGCGTCACTTCTACCATCACGCCGGATGGGCGCAGCTCTTCGAGAGCGAGTTCGCCGGGTATATGTCCGTCGGTGTCGTCGGTCAGATCATCCCGTGGAACTTCCCACTGCTCATGCTGGCGTGGAAGGTTGCGCCTGCGCTCGCGGCCGGGAACACCGTCGTCCTCAAGCCCGCGGAGTTCACGCCGCTCACCGCGCTGCTCTTCGCGGAGATCGCCGCCGACGCGGGACTCCCGCCCGGCGTGCTCAACATCCTCACCGGCGATGGCGAAACGGGAAAGCTCCTCGTCGAGCACACCGACGTCGACAAGATCGCTTTCACCGGATCGACGGAAGTCGGCCGCATCATCCGGCGCGCTACCGCGGGGAGCGGCAAG
Source organism: Gemmatimonadaceae bacterium (assembly GCA_035765135.1). GTDB lineage: Bacteria > Gemmatimonadota > Gemmatimonadetes > Gemmatimonadales > Gemmatimonadaceae > JAICNG01. The sequence goes on from DASTYE010000278.1 coordinate 15,060, forward strand.
AAGCTGTCGCTCGAGCTCGGCGGGAAGAGTCCGTTCATCGTTTACGACGATGCCGATCTCGACAGCGTGGTCGAGGGCGTTGTGGACGCGATCTGGTTCAACCAGGGCCAGGTGTGCTGCGCTGGCTCACGTCTGCTCGTGCAAGAGGGCATCGCCGACCGGCTCGTCACGAAGCTGCGCGCGCGCATGGAGAAGCTTCGCGTTGGACGCCCGCTCGACAAGGCGGTCGACATGGGCGCCATCGTCGCGCCTGTGCAGCTCGAGCGCATTCGCGGGCTCGTGCAGCGCGGCGTGGATGAAGGCGCGACGATGTGGCAGCCGTCGTGGGCATGTCCGACCGAGGGCTACTTTTATCCGCCGACTCTCTTCACTGATGTGCAACCCTCATCGACGATCGCACAGGTCGAGATATTCGGCCCCGTGCTCGTGACGATGACGTTCCGCACCCCGGAGGAGTCGGTCGCGCTGGCGAACAACACGCCATACGGGCTCGCGGCGAGTGTCTGGACCGAGAGCATCAACCTCGCCCTCGATATCGCGCCGAAGATCAAGGCCGGCGTCGTGTGGATCAACTCGACGAATCTGTTCGACGCCTCGAGTGGATTCGGCGGCTATCGCGAGAGCGGATTCGGACGCGAGGGTGGGCGCGAGGGAATGTGGGAGTACGTGAAGCCCGACAAGATCGACACGCCGAGCGAGATCCGCGCGAGACCGCGTCGCACGAAGGGCACGGCCCAACGAGGAGGCCCGAAGTCCGGCGACGGCGCGACTCCGGCCCCTCCGATCAATCGCACGCCCAAGCTCTTCATTGGGGGCAAGCAGGCGCGTCCCGATCAGGGCTACGTCCGCCGCGTGCTCACGCCGGATGGGGCGCAGCTCGGAGAAGTCGGCGAAGGAAACCGCAAGGACATTCGCAACGCCGTCGAGGCGGCGCATGCGGCATGGAAAGGGTGGGGGAAGGCGACAGGACATTTGCGCGGGCAGATCCTGTACTACATCGCCGAGAACCTCGCGGCGCGCGCCGACGAATTCGCGCGGCGCATCGACGCTCAGACGGGATGCGGCGGCGATGATGCCTCACGAGAGGTCCAAGTCGCTATCTCCCGGCTCTTCACCTACGCGGCGTGGGCCGACAAGTACGATGGCGCCGTGCACAGCGTGCCGATCCGCGGAGTCGCCCTCGCCATGAACGAGCCGATCGGCGTCATCGGCATCGCGTGCCCCGACGACCGTCCGCTCCTCGGCTTCATCTCGCTCGTCGCGCCGGCGATCGCGACGGGAAATACGACGATCGTGATTCCCTCGGAACCACACCCGCTCTCGGCCACGGACTTCTACAGCGTGCTCGAGACGTCGGACGTGCCCGGAGGAGTCGTCAACATTGTCACCGGAGCCAAAGACGCGCTCGCGCGCGTGCTCGCCGAGCACGACGATGTGGAGGCGGTGTGGTACTTCGGCGGTGCCGCCGGGGTCAAGATGGTCGAAGAGGCATCGGCCGTGAACATGAAGCGGACGTGGGCGACATGGCACGGCCGCGACTGGCTCGATACCCGGCATGGCGAAGGACGCGAGTTCCTGCGCGAGGCCACGCAGGTCAAGAACATCTGGGTGCCGTACGGCGAGTGACTGCGCCGATCACTCACGTCGAGTTTCGCGTCCGGTACGCCGAGACCGATCGAATGGGCGTGGTGTACCACGGAAACTACCTGGTGTGGTGTGAAATCGGCCGCACCGAGCACATGCGACAGTTCGGGGTGCCATACCGCGAGATGGAGGAGCGCGGTGTCGCTCTTGCAGTTGCCGAGGCCTCCATTCGCTTTCAGAAGGCGGCACGCTACGATGATGTCATTCGCGTCGAGACTACGCTCGCCGATGTGTCTTCCCGCACGGTCACGTTCGACTACGCGGTTCTGAATGCCGATTCGAACGATCGCCTCGCCACCGCGCGTACGACACTCGTCTGCCTCGACCCGGGGAACCGCGTCACGACGATTCCCGCGGAGTTTCGCCCGATGCTGCGCCGCGCCGCGGGCCTGCCTGACTAGCATCCGCGCCGTCGCCGTCGCGGCGGTGCTGCTGACGCTCGCCATCGGTCCCGCGAGCGCACAGGTCGGCGGCTTCGGCCAGAACAAGATTCAGTATCGGCGCTTCGATTGGCACGTGCTCGCGGGAAGACACGTGGATGTCTTCTTCTATCCCGAGGAAGAGCGCATCGCGCGCGCCGCGCTCGTCTACGCCGAGCAGAGCTACGATACGCTCGCGCGACGCTTCGGACACGAGGTGCCGGAGCGCATCCCGCTGATCGTCTACGCGTCGCACGTGGACTTCGAGCAAACCAACATCCTCCCGTTCGTTCCGCCGGAGGGGATCCTCGGCGTCACCGAGTTCCTGAAGCGGCGGGTCGCGCTCCCGTTTCGTGGAAGCTATGCCGAGTTCCGCCACACGCTGCGTCACGAGCTGGTTCACGTTTTCGAGCTGTCGATTCTCGCGCGCGAGGCCGCGCTTCATCCGCGCGCGCGACCGGCGGCCATTCCGCTCTGGTGGTCGGAAGGCCTGGCCGAGTTTTTCTCCGCCGAGCAGGATTCCCGCGACGAGATGGTGGTGCGTGACCTCGTCCTCGCCGGACGGCTTCCGACACTCGGGGAGCTCGGTTCCGTCGTGTCGCCGATGGTGTACGCGATCGGCGGCGACGCGCACCGGTTTCTCGCCGGGCAATACGGCGCGTGGCGGATCGCCCTCGTCTACGATGCGCTGTGGAAGTCGCCGACGTTCGGCGAAGCGATCGAGCGTGCTTACGGCCGCGACGCGGCGCGCCTCTCCGGCGAGTGGCATCACGAGTTGCGGCGGCGGCACTTCCCATCGGTCGGAGTACGGGAGCCGCTCGGCCTGACCGGCACCCGCCTCGCCGCGCTCGCGCTCAAGCCGGTCGCGATGGACGCCGGTGACTCGACCGAGGTGATCTACCTGTCGCCCCGGTCGGGATACACCAACATCTACCGACAGCCGCTTCGCCAGGATGCCCGCGCACGCGTCGTTGTCGAAGGAGAACGGACGCCCGAGTTCGAGTCGCTGCACCCGTTCTCGTCGCGAATCGATGTCCGGGATGGCGTGCTGCTCTTCGCGTCGAGGTTCGGCGACCGCGATGCGCTCGTCTTCTGGGATATCGCGCGCGAGCGGGTGACGGGCAGGTATCGCTTCGACAACCTCGTCTCGATCCTGAGCCCGCAATGGTCTCCCGATGGCGAGCGCATCGCGTTCAGCGCCCTCAGCGATAGCGGGGTGTCGGATCTGTACGTCTTTCACCCACGATCGGGCGACCTCACCCGCGTCACGGCTGATGTGTACGAGGACCTCGATCCCGCATGGTTGCCACATGGTCGAGCGCTGGTTTTCTCGTCGGATCGCGGACCATATGGTGTCGACGGCGCCCACAACCTGTATCGCGTGGACCTCTCCGGCGAGGTGTCGCCGTTGACGAACGGACCGTGGGCCGATGAGTCGCCCCGATGGGATGCGCGCGCGTCGCGCATCATGTTCAGCAGCGACCGGGCCGGCGCGTTCGATCTGTACAGCGTGGACACGCTCGGCACTGGACGCCGTGAAACGCGACTCACCGGCGGCGTGTTCGATCCCGCCCCGCTGCCTGACGAGGAGCGCGTGCTCGTCAGCGCATATTCGGATCGCTCGTGGTCGCTCTACGCCATCGACAAGGCTCCGGACACCTCCTCGTTCACGCTCGATCGGCCACCGATGGTCGCGTGGCGCTGGCGTGAGCTCGAGGACGCGGGCGCCGCGCGTGCTGCCTCACGACGCTACGAGCGCCGCTACTCGATCGACTTCGCGGCCGGCGTCGCAGCGACGGCACCAGGCGTGGGAGCGGCCCAGGGTGGGCAGCTCGTCTTCTCCGACTTGCTCGGCGATCATCAGATTGCCGTCAGCGTGTCGTCCTTTCAGGGGGCCGAGGCGAGAAACCTCCTCGGGAGCCTCAACGGCAACGTCTTCTATTTGAATCAGTCGCGGCGTGTGAACTGGGGTGCCGGGCTGTTTCGGGTTTCCGGCACGTTCGCGGAAAGCGATCTGCGCCAGCTGTACGAGGAGCAGTCAACCGGGGCGTACGCCATCGCCCGATATCCGTTGTCGCGGTTCACGCGGATCGAGGGGCAGACCACGCTCGAGTACTCGGATCGCGACGACTTCGCCAATGAGCTCGTGCGCGGCGCGCCTCGGCGGCGCGGAATGCTTACCGGGAACTATCTCGTGTTGGTGCGGGACAACGCGCTCTGGCTCGAGACCGGCCCCATCGACGGCACCCGGTGGAACGTCACCGCCGGCGTCGTCAGCGACGTGACACACGGGGCGTTCGAGAACTGGCTCGGACAGATCGACGTTAGGCGATACGTGCGGACGTCGCAACAGGCCGCGATCGCGGTGCGAGGCTTTGGCTACGTATCCGACGGAACGCGTCCCCGTGCGGTTCAGCTCGCCGGTTCATGGATGCTGCGCGGATATCCTCGCCACTCCCTTACCGGTACGCGGGCCTGGCTCGCCAACGTGGAATGGAGATTTCCGATCGCCAATTTCGTGACGGTGGGATTCCCGTTTGGGGCAGTGCGCTTTCCCCCCGTTCGGGCGGCGCTCTTTGCCGATGCCGGCCAGGCGTGGAACCACGGCGAATATCGCGACCGGGTCCTGGGGTCGACCGGGGTGGGGCTGCGTATGAGCCTCATCCCCGGATTCGTGCTCCGGCTCGATCTCGGTCGCCGCTTTGCGCTGGCGGACTCGAGGGAACCCCCTGCCGACCGCGCGTATGTGAGACGACGGTTCGTTGACCTGTTTTTCGGGTATGATTACTGATGCGACGCATCGCCTTCACTATTTCCCTCGTCTTTCTGGTGACCGCCGCCGCCTGCGGTCCCAAGATTGGCCCTCTCGCCGGAGCGGTCGCTCCCGCACGTCTGCCGCCCACTGAGCTTCCGCCGGTGAACCAGCGGATTCGCTTTACCTGGGCGTACGAGGACCTCGACCTGCGCGGCCGCGGGGAGGGAGTCGCTCGCGTGGCGCCGCCCGACAGCGTGCGGCTCGATCTCTTTCTTGCCGGGGGGAATAGCGGGGCACGGGCTGTCCTCATCGACAACGATCTCCGTGCGCCCGGCGGCTACCTCGGGCGGTCGTTTCTCCCCCCGCCGCCAATGCTGTGGGCGGCGTTCGGTCGCCTGCACCTGCCGCCGACGTCCGACACCACCGTACGCGTTGACGGCGACACCCTGCGTGCCGACATTGGACGCGATCCCAGGTGGCGCGCAACCTTCGTTGCCAGCGACCTGAGACGCCTCGAGCTCATCCACGACGACCGGCTCCAGCAATGGGTCGAGCGGACGGCGGATCGCAAGATCACCTACCGGCACCTGCGTGCCAATCGCACACTCGACCTCACGATCGTCCGCGTTGACACGGTTGGCGGATTCGATGCGACGATTTGGCGTTAGGCTCCTGCTCGCCGCTCTGCTCCTGCAGGGCGCCTGCTTGTATGGATTCGTCGGCGGCGGCCTCCCGGATCACATCGATACCGTGGCCGTCCTGCCGTTCGACAACGACACGCCCATGAGTGTCATCCCGCGCGAGCTGCTCGACGCGCTGCGACCCGACATCGAGTCGCGCCTCGGTCTCCGGTCGGTCGCGGAGGCGCGGGCCGACGCGATCGTACGAGGGCGCATCGTTCGCTACGATCCCGACATCCCGATTGCCTACAGCGCCGATCCCAACCAGCAGGTTGCCGCGCGCCGGCGGCTCGAGCTCGCGATCGACGTCGAGATCCTCGACCAGACCACGGGCAAGACCATCTGGAATCGGCGCGGCCTCGTCGCACAGGGAGACTACGACGAGCGCGGCGAGGCCGAGGGCCGGCGTCGCGCCATCGAGAAGCTCGTACGCGACATCATCGAGGGCGCTCAATCCCAATGGTGAGTCGACGCCCCGGCGTCTCCACACGAGGCTGTCTCTTCAGCCTGCTCATCGTTGCCGCGCTCGCGTACTTCGGGGTCGCCGTCGGCGCGCCGTTCCTTCGCTACTACCAGTTCCGCGACGCCATGCAGCAGGAGGCGCGGTTCGCGGCACGGAAAACGGACGAGCAGATCGTGACGACGCTCAAGCTGAAGGCGGACTCGTTAGGCCTCCCCTCGCGCGCGCACAACGTCCACGTCAGCCGCACGGTGAATCGGATCACGATCTGGGCCGAGTACGAGGAGACGGTCGAGTTCCCCTACGTGACCCGCGACATCGATTTCCGGCCCGTCGTCGAAGGAACCTTTTGACCGACGCGCGGCACGTCGCGAAGATCATGCGTTGGGACGAGGCGGCGGCCTGGCGGCGCCGCGTTCCCGGACGCGTCGTCTTCACCAACGGCGTGTTCGACCTGCTCCACTCCGGCCACATCGACGTGCTGTCCGAGGCTCGATCGCAGGGTGATGCCCTCGTCGTCGGGCTCAACAGCGACGACTCGGTGCGGCGCCTCAAGGGTCCCGAGCGTCCCGTTCGAAGCGAGGCGGAACGCGCGTACGTTCTTGCCGCTCTCGCCGACGTCGATGCCGTTGTCATCTTTTCGGAAGACACCCCCCTGTCGCTGATTCGCCACCTGCGTCCCGATGTGCTCGTGAAGGGAGGCGATTACGAGCCAGCGACGGTCGTCGGCCGCGACGACGTCGAGTCCTGGGGCGGGCGCACCGTCATCGTTCCGCTACGGCCGGGACAATCCACGACCTCCATCATCGAGAAGCTTCGTGGCACAAGCTGAACAGACATCCCGCATCGGCCGCGGCGCGACCGCGCTCCGAAAGGTCACCCTCGAGCGCGGCGCGGCTCCGTTCGCCGAAGGCTCCTGCCTCGTCTCGTTCGGCGCAACGCGCGTGCTCTGCTCGGCCTCGGTCGAGGACGGCGTTCCACCCTGGCGAAAGGGGTCCGGACTCGGGTGGATCACCGCCGAGTACGCGATGCTCCCACGCGCCACGCACACGCGCACGCCGCGCGAGCGTTCGCAGCTCGGCGGCCGCACGCAGGAGATCCAGCGGCTCATTGGGCGAAGTATGCGCGCAATGCTCGACGACTTTGCCTTCGGCGAATACACCGTGCGGATGGACTGCGATGTTCTCCAGGCCGACGGCGGCACCCGTACGGCGGCGATTACCGGCGCGTGCATCGCCGTCGTCGATGCGTTCGAGTGGATGGTGCGGACCGCCCGCGTCGGCGCGTCGCCCGTCCGGCGTCACGTCGCCGCGGTCAGCGTCGGCGTGGTTCACGGCGAGTCGCGACTCGACCTCGAGTACGCCGAAGACGTCCGGGCAGAGGTGGACATGAACGTCGTCATGACGAGCGAGGGTCGGTTCGTCGAAGTGCAGGGGACCGGCGAGCATGGCACGTTCGATCGTCCCGCGCTCGACCAGCTGCTCGATCTGGCGTTGGCGGGAATCACCGAGCTTCTGGAGCGCCAGCGCTCGGTCCTGGCGCGGTGACGGGTCCGGATCCGTACCTGCTCGCCACGCGAAGCCCCGGAAAGCTTCGAGAGCTCGAGCCTCTGTTTGCACAGGCGCACATCCGGGTCGTCTCGCTCGATCGGGCCGGCATCGAGGAAACGGCGGAGGAGGATGCGGTCGAGGCCTTCGCGACGTTCGAAGAGAACGCGCGCGCCAAGGCCCGCTACTTTCACGAGCGCACAGGGCTCGCGACGCTCGCCGATGATTCCGGGCTCGAGGTCTACGCATTGGATGGCAAGCCGGGCGTCTTCAGTAAGCGGTGGAGCGGCCGGCGAGACCTGACGGGTGTTGCACTGGACGAAGCCAATAACGCCGAGCTGTTGCGGGCGTTGCGAGAGATCAATTATCGCCGCGCGAGGTACGTGTGCGTGGCGGCGCTCGTGTCGGGCGCGGGCGAGCTCATGCGCCGGGGGGAGGTCAGCGGCGAGATCCTGCGGGCACCTCGCGGCAGCGGTGGGTTCGGGTACGATCCGCTCTTTTTCGCGACGGAGCTCGGGAAGACGTTCGGTGAGGCATCGCTCGACGAGAAGGAGAGAGTGAGTCATCGTGGACGCGCGTTTCATGCCCTGCTCGACGCGATGCCTCGCGGTTGACCGAGGTGTCTGTGGCGACTAGATTTGGCCGTCTTGCGGGGCGTAGCGTAGCCTGGTATCGCGCCTGCTTTGGGAGCAGGAGGTCACCGGTTCAAATCCGGTCGCCCCGACCTGGCAGGGTCGTCCCGCGGTCTGGGAGGATTATCGCCGAGCGAAGCGCCAGTAGCTCAGGTGGATAGAGCAACAGCCTTCTAAGCTGTGGGTCGGAGGTTCGAGTCCTCCCTGGCGCGCCATCGAAGTTCTGGAACGCGCCCTTAGCTCAATTGGCAGAGCAAGTGACTCTTAATCACTAGGTTGTAGGTTCGATTCCTACAGGGCGCATAGGCGTTTTTCATCGTGCCGAGTTACGGGAAGCGGGGCAGCCCAGGCGGCTGCCCCGCTTCGCATTACGAGTCCGGCGACACGACTTTCATGAACAGCCCAGGCTGTTGTAGAGCGAGGTCGCCCAGACTGTGATGATGGGACTGGTATAGGGATACGTCATGACGCGGGGCGGGGGATCGGGACGGTAATCGGGACCGGGCGGATAAGCGGTCAGGCAAAATCGCGAAAACGCTACCGTCATCGCGCTGCGCGTGCGGTCGACCGGATGTCGGGTATTTGCGCACAGGCGGCGGGCGGTTCCCTGATTCCAGCGGCGGCCCATCGGGGCGATTTTGGTTGCAGTGGGTGTATCATTTGTTTACCGACCCCTTGAGATGGGGTTTGGGGGTCGATACATTGCGAACCCCTCTGAAAACCGGGGGTGCTGGAAGCCTCGAGAGGTCGTCTTGAACAGTCGATCGAGAGAGGTTGACAGCGGGGATTACAGGGGTATATTGCAAGGCTGCCGCCGAATTTTGCGGCAGATGAGTGAGTCGGTTGCCGCGG
>DASTYE010000279.1:0-11194 GCA_035765135.1 Gemmatimonadaceae bacterium
TCTCGGCGCGCATCGCCAACGACCGCGCGAAGCGCGAGCTCTCGCTCAGCCGCATCTTCCAGATGGCGACGCAGACGTCGGACCTCATCACCGCGCTCCCGCACCGGCTCGACCTTCTCACCCAGAAGCTGGCGGCCAACGAGTTCGCGATTCAGCTCGAGGCGCCGCAAGTGCACGTGCTGTTGCGAGGGATGCAGAAGATCGCCAACCGCGTGTTCTCGGGCGTCGTCCTGGCGGGTATCGTCGTCGCCAGCGCGATGCTCCTCCCCCACCGCCGCGTGCTCGGCACGACCGGCTTCATCATGGCGGCACTGATCGGACTGTACATGGTGGTGTCGATCCTCGTTCAGGATCGGGCGGAGAAGAGGAAATAACCAACGAGCAATGAGATCGAAGGACCGAGGAATTCGATTGGATGTGCACCCATCCGGATTGAATTCCTCGGTCCTTCGTCCTCGTTCCTCATTGACCGGTAAGCATTCGCTGCCGCAGCCTCGACAGCCGCCGCTTCACCGACCCGTCCATCACCGTGTCGCCGATGCGGATCACGGTGCCACCGAGGATCGACTCATCGACCGAGAAGTGCGGGACCACGGATTTACCGAGGGCCTTCGAGAGGCGATCGGTGACCGTCTTCGCGAGCTTGCTGTCGGGCTCGCGAGAAACCGTCACGTGCGCGTGCACGCGACCCTCGACCTCGTCCACGATCGCGTGATACTGGACGGCGATCTCCGGAATGAGCGCCTGACGACGGTGGCGAATCACCGACTGGAGAAAGCGAACGAACAGCCGCGGCATGCGGTCCTGGAACGCCTTGGCGATGACCTCGTTCTTTTTCCCCACGTCGATCCGGGGTGACTCGAGGAAGAGACGCAAGCGCTCGTCGCGCGTGATCGCGTCGGCGACGTCGGAGATCATCGTCCCCCATCCCGTGAGGTCGCGCGCCTTGCCTGCGAGCGACACGAGCGCGGCGGCGTAGTTGTGGGCGATCGTCGGATCGCGCATCAGCGCTTCGCCTTCTGAAGGTCAGTGAGGAAATCCTCGACGATCTTCCGGTTCGCTTCGTCGTCGAGGTTCTGCTCGATGACCTTGCTCGCACCTCTGATCGCGAGCTCCACCGCCTCGCGACGCAGCTCCGCGATCGCGCGGTCGCGCTCGGCGCCAATCTCCTGGCGTGCGCGGTCGAGGATCTCCTGCTGTTGCAGACGGGCTGCTTCCACCATCTCGGCGCGAATCTTCTCGCCGGCCTTGGCGCCGTCCGCAATCAGGCGCTGCGCATCGGCACGGGCCGCGTCGATCTGGCGGCGGTGCTCCTCGAGCAGCTTTGCCGCTTCCTCCCGATCGCGCTTGGCGCCGGCGATCGCGTCCTCGAGCGCTTTCTCCCGGGCTTCGACGGCCGCGAAGATCGCGGGGAACGCGAACTTTCGCAGCAGCAGCCAGAGGGCGACGAAGATGAGCAGGGTCCAGAACATCAACCCGGCGTGCGGATCGAGCAGCCCGCGCTTGGGCTCCTCGTGCGCCGCTTCCTGCGCTGCGGCGGGAAGCGCGGCGAACGTCAGCGCCAGGATCGAAAGCAACCGCGTCATGACAGTACCCATCGTGAAGTTTGAGAGCGACGGGATGGCCCGGGCCGTCCCGTCGCCGACACTCAACCGCCGAACTTGCCCTGGATCAGGAACGCCACCACGATCGCGAAGAGCGTCGCTCCCTCGATCAGCGCCGCGAGAATCAGCGCGGCAGTCTGAATGCGGCCGGCCATCTCTGGCTGACGCGCCATGCCCTCCGTGGCCGAGCCGCCGATGCGGCCGATACCGATGCCCGCGCCAATGACCGCGAGGCCGGCGCCAATGGCGGCGCCCAGCATCGCCCACGCACCACTGTACTCGGTGGAGTACGTGGCCGCGGCTTGCAGCAGTGGGAAAAGCTCCATGTCGTGCTCCGTTCAGTGAATCGTTATGTGTCAGCGCTCCGCGCCATGTCCTGCCTGGCGCCACCCGTCACCGAGACCCGGGTCTCAACGGGCGCTCGGCGGCCGCTCGGCCGCCTACAGAGCGTGAGGTTGGAGCGACCTTCCCCACGCCTTGAACCGGGCCAAGAGCCAGGGGCCAAGCGGAGGGCCACGGATTACGGTAATCCATGACCCGACCCGTGGCCCTTGGCCCCTGGCCCACGTCAGTGTGCCCCCTCCCTGATCTGCCCAATGAACACGCTCGTCAGCACCGAGAAAATGAACGCCTGCAGGAACGCCACGAAGAGCTCGAGCAGCATGATCGCCAGTGCCATGAGGAACGGCCCGCCGGCCACCCACCAGCTTCCGAAGGTGAAGATCAGCCCCACGAGCGCCAGAACGACGACGTGCCCCGCCGTCATGTTCGCGAAGAGACGGATCGCCAGCGCGAAGGGCTTGGTGAACTTTCCGATGATCTCCACCGGCGTCATGATCAGCGTCATCGGCAGCTTCATCGCCAGCGGCATGTCGTGCGGCCAGTAGACGATCGTATTGATGTACCCTCTGCCTAACGTCCGCATCCCCGCCCATTCGACCATGAGGAACGAGAGGATGGCGAGCGTCGCCGTGACCGAGATGTTCCCGGTCGCCGTCGAGCCGTACGGGATGAGGCCGAGGATGTTGGCGAAGAGAATGAAGTAGAAGAGCGTCAGGATGAACGGCACGTACCGCTCGCCGTGGTGCCCGACGTTCGGCATGATCACCTCGTTCCGCATGTAGAGCGACACCGCCTCGATCGCGTTCGGAAAGCCCTTGGGGGCGCGCCCCGCTTCCTGATAGCGACGGCCGCCGCGCCCCGCGAAGAAGAGCGTCACGAACGTGAGAATCGCCGCGATCCAGAGCATGATGACGTGCTTGGTCGGCGACAGGTCGAGCGTCAGTCCGCCGAGGTGGATCGGCTCCCACCGTGGAAGTGCACACTCGCGCGCTTCCCAGATCTTCCACGACGCCGGGCACTCCATGTGGTGTGAGTCGGTGATGTGCGGCGTGATGATATCCGCCCTCTGCGATGCCTCGGACTCACCGGCGTGCTGTTCCTCGGGCGCGTGCCCCTGGATTTCCTCGGCCACCTTGGCCGACACGAGCGAGTCGACATCCTGCCTCGCCGGCGCGTGTTCCTGGGCGGCGGCGGTCACACTCGTGACGAGCGCGAAAGCGAGAGCAAGTCCGAATCTCATCGGGCGAGCAGCAGAGGTTCCACGAGGGTCGAGAGGAAGAAGAACGTCGCCAGACTCACGAGCGCGGCCGTCGGCGGCAGACCGAGCGCGTTCACGAACACGAGCGCGTAGACGCTCAGCGTGACGAGGCGCATGATCGCGCCAACGCCCCACCCGGCGAGCGCCTGCTCGCGGCTGAAGAGGAGCGCGACGCCAAACGCGAGCAGCTGCACGACGAACGCGATCCCGGCGCTGAGCCAAATGGCGCGCGACTCGGCCGGCGTCGACCAGACGATCGTCATGGTGGCGGCGGCCAGCGCGGTGAGCGCGGCAGCGATGACGGCGAACGCGATCACGCGCTTCATGAGCGTTTCCGAGCCTCGTCGTCGCGCTTCTGGTCTGCCATCAGGCGTCGATAGATGCTGTAGAAGCTGGCGCCAGCGCCGAGGAAGACGCCGGCAATGAGCAGCCAGGGCTTCGTGCCGAGTTTCTCATCGGCCCATTGGCCGATGAAGAGAAAGAGGAGGATCGCGACGACGAACTGTAGTCCCAGACCGGCGACGGCGGCACCGGACGTGGCGCTCTCGCGGCGCGGCGGGAGGTGGTCGGGCTCGTGCCGCTGGCGCTCCTCGTTCATGCGGAAAAGCTAGGCGCTTGTGAAATTTTTCGCAAGCTCATTAGAACGCCCAGACCGAACAAACACCGAGATTTGTGACCTCTCACCAAGTTTCGGTGATATCTGCACTTACGAGTTACCACCCCATTGCTCTATCGTCATGGTGTTGATAAGTTTGCCGGCTCTCGACCGCCACCGACCGCGACGGTGGCCGCCCGGCCCTCTTTCGCTCCCCGCTGCGTGACAATGCGCTCCCGCTTAATGGTCCTCCTGCTGTGCGCCGGCGCCCTCGTGCTCGCGTGCGGCCCCCGCGCTCATTCCAACGAAGCCTCAGCCAACGCGACGCAGCGACAGGCCGACCTGAGCGCCAAAACCCTCGCGACGTCCCTCAACGTGTCGGTCGAGCGCGGCGTTCAATTCGCGTTCCACGTCACGAACAACAGCGAGAAAGGCATCGAGCTGAGATTCCCGAGCTCGCAGACGCACGACTTCATCGTGCTCGATTCGATTGGACGCGAAGTGTGGCGCTGGGCGGGCGATCGCATGTTCACCTCCGCGATGCAGACGAAGATGCTCGGCGCACGCGAGACGTTGAAAGTCGAAGAGGAATGGGATCCAGCGGGGCGCAAAGGCAGACACACCGTGGTCGCGAAGCTCACGGCCGGCAATCACCCGCTGGAGGAAAAGGTGGAGTTCGCGCTCCCCTGACTTCAGCGCGGTCGAGCAGGGACACCAGGCGGGCCGGTTGCGGCCCGCCTTTCTCGTCTGCAGCCCTGACGGGTGACGCACGCCGCGCTCCTCGGGGTCCGCATGGATGTCACCTGCCTGGAGACACCATGACCGTGCGTCGCCTGATCCTCCTTGCCGCCGGGGCTTGCCTCCTTGGTTGCGGCGATGAGCCGACGGGTCCCTCGACGCTCGACCTCCGACTCGCCGCGTTGCGCTTTGCCTTTCTCGAACGGTCGCGAGTCGAGACTGGCGATGCTTTCGGCGGAATGGCCGCGCACCAGGCAGCGCTCGCCTTGCGCACCGGCGTCCGTCCGACCCGCGTGAACATCACCGTGGACGGAGTCACCAACGAGTACTGGGCGCTCGAGGTCGAGCATGCGTTCGGCGATGACTACACGCTGAGTCCCGTGCTCACTCTGCCGATCGTGCTCCGCCACATGGTCGCCTGGCAAGGTGACGACCCGCAGCGCGTGATCTCCATTTCGGTCGCGGGCGACACCGGAACCTTCACACTGTTTCAGCAGCTCTCGCTCGAGGCGCCGGGACCTGGTTTGCCGTCCGTCCCCTTCTCATCGGGAGTTCTGTTCGAGCGCGGAGGACGGCCCTTCCTGGCCGCGAGCGGTGGGGCGCGCGCGACGAGGCCGGCAATCGGCGAAGAATGCCCGCTTCCTCCGACGCACCGCGACGTGGTCACGCGGGTCGCACCCATCTTCACGCCGATCTCGTGCGCGCGGGCGACCTTCTTCACCCGCTTCAACATGGTCGTGCACCAACTCCCTGCCGCCGGGACCGCCTCCACCGCGATGCGAACCGTGACGATGGGAGACCACACCATCGAAGGGATCCGGCTCCAGTATCCGGCGATGCCCTGCCTCGCCTGCCTCGACGGAACACGTTAGGCACCTGATCCGCTCCGGCTCCGCTTCCGGCCGTCCGCGTCGCGGAACATCCTCCCGACGCGAATTGGCCCGGAATGGCGCCCTGGCGCCTCGGAGGGGCTTTTCGGGACTCTTACGGGCCCACCCTTAACGCCGCGCGCCCGCGTGGATAGAATTCGGACGACTCAACTCACGGGACGCACGTGGCGCAGCCGGCACGAACGACCGCAGGGGCAGCGGGATCACGGGACATCGAGCTGCTGCAGCATCTGGCGAGGGCGCGCCGAGCGCTGCTCGACCAGATTGGCCGCCGCATCATTGGGCAGCACGAGGTCGTCGACAATCTCGTCGCGGCGCTGCTGAGCGGCGGACATGCCCTGCTCGTCGGCGTGCCCGGGCTCGCGAAAACCCTGCTGGTGAAGACCGTCGCCGAAGCGCTCGACCTCGCGTTCTCACGCGTGCAGTTCACCCCCGATCTGATGCCGAGCGACATCACCGGGACGGAGCTGCTGGAGGAAGAGCACGCGACGGGGCGCCGCATCTTCAAGTTCGTGCGCGGGCCGATTTTCGGAAACGTCATCCTGGCCGACGAGATCAACCGGGCGCCACCGAAGACGCAGGCGGCGCTCCTGCAGGCGATGCAGGAGCACGCGGTGACGGCGAGCGGGCAAACGTTCGCGCTCCCCGAGCCGTTCTTCGTGCTGGCGACGCAGAACCCGATCGAGCAGGAAGGGACGTATCCCCTGCCCGAGGCGCAGCTCGACCGGTTCATGTTCGAGCTGCGCATTGGGTATCCGTCGAAGGAGGACGAGGAGCGGATCGTCACCGAGACGACGAGCGACGTCGAAACGAAAGTCTCTTCGGTGCTCACGGCGGCGCAGCTGCTCGAGCTGCAGCATCTCGTCAGGCGTCTCCCGGCTCCGCCGACGGTCGTGCAGTACGCGGTGCGGGTCGCGCGCGCGACGCGCCCCGACGCGCCCGAGGCGACGCCCGACGTGAAGAAGTACGTGAGCTGGGGCGCCGGCCCGCGGGCGTCGCAGTACCTCATCCTCGGCGCCAAGGCGAAGGCGGCGATGGATGGACGGTCGGTCCCCGACATCGATGACGTGCGCGCCGTGGCGCTCGCCGTACTCCGTCATCGCGTGGTCGTGAACTTTCAGGCGGAAGCCGAGGGCATTGGCGTGGAGCGACTGCTGTCGCTGGAGGAGAGAACCCGTTAGGCACGGTCACCGGTCACACCCCAGGGAGGACCATCATGGCCATCATCACCACGATCATCATCGGTCTCATCGTCGGCGTCATCGCGAAGTTCCTGATGCCGGGCAAGGATCCGGGCGGGTTCATCGTGACGACGATCATCGGCATTGCCGGCGCGTTCCTCGGAACCTTCGTCGGGCGGGCGCTCGGGATGTACGAGGCGGGCGAGAGCGCGGGATGGCTCATGTCGATCGTTGGCGCGATTCTCCTCCTCTTCATCTACAGACTGTTCACGAGGCGGGCACCACCGGCGTGAGCCGGCGGGACTGACCAATGCCCCACGCCAGTCCGCAGGCGGGTCAGGGGGTTGGCCGGGCGCCGCAAGCGCCGGCCATCCCCGCTCCACCACAGCCGCCACCAAGGCTGGCCACCAACCAGAAGGAGTTTCAGGCGCTGGTGGCCAAGCGCGTCGAGCTCGAGACGCAGATCGAGACGGTCACCGATCGGCGACAGGAGCTGGAGCAGCAGCTCGAGGACGCGAGCGGGGCGACGCGAACCGGACTGGAGGCTCGCATCCGTCTGCTCGATGCGCGAGCGACGCAGCTGGAGCAGCAGGTGCTCGAGAACGATGAGCTGATCGCGCAGAGCATCGCGGGCGGTGTCGCCACCGGGCAATCCGGGACGACGGTGTCGAGCGAGCCAAAGCTCTTCACGCGCGAGGACATGGGAGCGGCGATGGTGGGTGAGGCACTCGCCCTCGTTTTGTTCTTCGTCTGGCTCTACCGGCGGGGGATCCGGCGTGCGAAGGCGGGGTTCTCGCGCGGGGCGACGGTCGATCCGCAGCGCATGGAGCAGCTGCAGAACTCCATCGACGCGATCGCGGTGGAGGTCGAGCGCATCTCCGAGGGACAGCGGTTCGTTTCGAAGATGCTGAACGAGGGATCGGCGCAGCCGGTCTCGATCGGGATGCGAGAAGCGGAAGAGGCGCTCGCCAAGCGGCGACCACCGTAGCGGCCGCGCACTGCCGGTCTTTACCGCAAAGGGCGCGAAGGAACGCAAAGGGGGGAAGTTTGTGAAAACCTTTGCGTGCCTTTGCGCCCTTTGCGGTGAAAAAAGCCTTTTGGAAGCAGAGATGATGACGGAAGTTTTTGGGGAAGCGACAGCTTCGCCGGGTGACGGTCATCGACTGCAGCCGACCCGTGATCGATGCGGCAATGAAAGTGCACACAGCGCTCGGGCCTGGCCTGCTCGAGGGCGCCTATGAACGCTGCCTCGTCCACGAGCTTCGGAAGCGCGGGTTGCACGTCGAGCATCAACTGCTGCTCCCCGTCATCTACGACGGCGTTTGCATCGACCTCGGCTACCGCATCGACCTGCTCGTCAACGGCGCGGTCATCGTCGAGGTGAAGGCGGTCGCGAAGGTTCTCCCCCTCCACGAAGCGCAGCTCCTCTCATACCTGAAGCTCAGCGGCCACAAGATCGGACTGCTGATGAACTTCAACGTCCCTCACCTCAAGGAAGGCCTCAAGCGAATGGTGAACCGCCTGTAGCGCCGGTCTTTTTCCACCGCCAAGGGACGCGAAGGAACGCAAAGGGGTTCACAAAGTTTTTCCTTCGCGTTCCTTCGCGCCCTTCGCGGTTCACATCGCCCGGAGCAACCGGCGCGCCTGACGAGCCGGTTCCGCCCAGGTAACACGCCGCGGGGGGTTACCCCTTCGGGGTTCGAGGCGTCGAGTTAGTGCGCTGGCTGGCGTTTGCCGGCGTACCCTCGCCTTGTCACCCTCGATGTGAGGTCCCTCATGTACGGTCGGCTTTCGGTGGTCGCAGCGCTCTCCCTGCTGGCAGCGCTCCCCGCTGAGGCGCAGCTCTGCGCCGGCAGCGCCTCCTACACCACCGGCAGAATGCAGGTCGGCGGCTCGCTCGTCTCGAACGGCGATTATTCGTCGTACGGAGTCGGGCTGAACGTCGGCAAGTCGCGCGGGCTGTACGGCGGCCCGCAGATCGCCCAGAACAACTACGATGTCATCGACGAGTCGGGACTCTGGCTCGGCGCTGGCGCCGGCTTCCAGCTGCGGCCCGCGAAGGCGGGCTTCCAGATCTGCCCGGTCGCGAGCCTTGGCTTCGGTCTCGGCCCGAACGACATCGGTGGCAGTGGAACCGACATGTCGACCCGCCAGCTCTCGGCGGGCGCGATCATCGGCATGGTCGCGTATCGTGAGTCGAACTTCCAGCTGATCCCGACCGGTGGTCTGTCGGTCGTCAATCAGAGCGTGAAGCTGGAGTCGTCCCTTGGCTCGGCCGAGGAAGACGAGACGTTCATGGCGCTCGACCTGGGCGCTGGCTTCCTCGTGAGCTCGGTGTGGACGATCCGCCCAATGGTCAGCATTCCGCTGGGCGCCGACAACCGCGACGAGAGCTTCTCGCTCAACGTGTCCTACAACTTCGGCAGGCGCGCTGGTGCGCCGGCACAGCCGGCTCGCCGTCCCGCTCGCAGAAGCCGGTAGTTCTCCGGTTCGACACGAAGCCTCCGCCGGTTACCCGGCGGGGGCTTTGTGCTTTCTGGAGAGAGCTACGGCGCGAGCGGGCGCCCTGCCTCGAAGTCGTACAACGTTAGGCGCCGCAACCGGTAGTACGCGAGCCAGTAGTTGCGGAGCGCCTCGACGTAGCTCAGCAGCGCCGCGTCCTTCTCGCTTTGCGCGATGTAGAGATCGCCAATGTCGATGCGCCCAATGATGTAGCGGTTCTTCGCCACATCGAAGCGCTTGGCGGCCACCGTGTCCGCCTTGGCCGACGTCGCCAGCTGGCGGCGCGCCAGCGGAAGCGCGAGCGCCGCGAAGCGCGCGTCCTGCTCCACCGAAGCGCGAGTCTCGCGCGCCAGCGCGCCGACGCGATCCTGCTCGGCACGCGCGGCCTGGATCTCGGCGCGCCGGCCGCCCCACTGCACCAGCGGCATCGCGACCTCGACCGTCAGGCGCTGCCGGTCGAGCAGTGAGCGATACGCATCGTCGAACACCGGCGCCGTCTGGTTGAACCCGGCGCTCGCACTCACCGACATCCCGAACCCGGTATTGAGGCGCGCCTGAGAGACCTGGCGACGCGCCACGATGTCCTCCAGCTCCAGGCTTCGCATCTGGCTTCGATTCCGGAGCGCCTGCGCTACCGCCACCGTCGTGTCCGCCTGCACGTCGGGAGCGCTGGCCGGCACGACGATCGCCAGCGTTACATCGGGCGGCAGACTCGTCAGGCGCTTGAGCTCGGCCATGGCGCGGTCGCGCTCGAGCCTCGCCCCATCGAGACTCGTGCGCGCGCGCAGTACCGCCAGCTCACTCTGAAGCAGATCGTTCTCGCCGATCTTGCCGACCTCGTAGCGCCCCGTGTTCAGCAGGTGGAGGGTGTCGTTGATCGCCGCGTTCGCCGCGGCGTTGGCGAGCGTCAGCTCCGCGCCGTACACGTCGAAGAACGCGTTCGCCGTCGCCAGCGCCACCTCCTCGCGCGACTCCAGGTAGCGCTGCTCGGCCACCTCGGCGCGCGCGTCCTGCTCGCGCTCGTCCCACTTGAGCGTGTTCGACCGGAAGAGCTGCTGACGGATTCCGAACACGACCGGCGTGGACTGCCACAAGCGGGAATCCTCTTCCCCATAGCGGTCGAGCCGGGTGAGCCCGGACGACACGAAGATCTCCCCGCCGGTCGCCGGAACCGCCTGCGACAACGTGAGGGCGACCGACGACTCCATCTCGCGTTGCGTGACGAACGCCGTCGTTCCATCGGGCCGAAAGACGGGCGAGATACCGCGGTTGATGCTCGGGACCGTGCCCTCGAGCGACAGCTGCGGGAGGCGTCGCGCGTTGAACGCGCGGTTGCGCCACCGCTCGGCGTCACGTGCGCTCGACGCGGCTTGCGCCGCCAATCCCTGCCGCTGCGCGAGCGCGATCGCGTCCTGAAGCGTCAGCGTCTGCTGGGCGGCAGCGCGTGGTGCCGATGCCATGAGCACCGCGACGAGCGTGGCCACCACGCGAGGAGTCATTCGTACCTGAGGCAAAGAACGGGATCCTGACGCGCGGCGCGCCACGCCGGCATCGCGCCGAAGGCGAGCCCCACGGCGAACGACACGCCGAACGCCACGAATACCGACAGCGGCGAGACGATCGTGCTGATGTCGGCGAACTGCTCGATGCCGAAGCTGAGCGCGAAGCCGAGTATGATCCCGGCGACGCCGCCGGCGACGCTGATCAGCACCGCCTCGCTCAGGAACTGCGCGAGGATGTCGCGCTGCGTCGCACCCATCGCGCGGCGCACGCCGATCTCGCGGATGCGCTCGAGCACCGACGCGAGCATGATGTTCATGATGCCAATGCCGCCGACGATGAGCGAGATCGAGGCGATGGCGCCGAGGACGATGTTGAAGATCGTGCGGGTGCGGCGCTCCTGCTCGAGGAGGAGCTGCGGAATCACGATCTCGAAGTCCACCACCTGGTTGTGCCGGCGCTCGAGCATCCGCTGCATGACCTCGGCCACCGCGGGGACGAGGCTCGCCTCGCGCACGCGCACGATCACCCGGTCGAGCTGGTTGATGTTCGCGCGCTCGGCGCGCTTCCCGGCGTCCTGAATG
>DASTYE010000280.1:0-5680 GCA_035765135.1 Gemmatimonadaceae bacterium
TAGGCGCGCGCGATTTCGAGATCGGCCTTCGCGCACACCATCTCGACCTTGCCGAGGAAGTCATCGAAGAAGGGCCACGCCTTCGCCATCCTCCGCAACACCTCGAGCGTCGCCGGGTCGGAGGTGGCGCGGTGAAGCGCCGTGCCGACTCCAAGCCAGGCGGGAAGCATGAGACGAATCTGGGTCCAGCCGAACATCCACGGAATCGCGCGAATGGTGTCCATCCCCTGCGACGACCCTTCGCGGTAGACGGGGCGCGACCCGAACTGCACGTGCGCCAGCTCCTTCACCGGCGTCGTCTGGAGGAGCATCTCGAAGATCGCCGGATCTTCGTGGACGAGCGTGCGATACACCGGGAGCGCCTCGGCCGACAGGCGATCCATCATCTCACGGAAGCGGGACTCCTCTCCTTTGGCGAGCCCCTCACGCCAGTCGGTGAAGCAATGCATCAGCGTGCCGGCAACCGTCACCTCCAGCGAGCGCACGGCGATCGGCAGGAGTCCGAACTGCTGCGAGATGATCTCTCCCTGCTCCGTGATCTTGATCCGGCCGCGCACCGTCCCGGGCGGGAGCGCGGCGAGCGCCCGCCACACCGGCGACCCACCACCCCGGCCGACGGTGCCCCCCCGCCCGTGGAACAGGGTGACATCGATGCCTGACGAGTCGGCGATCTCGGCGAGCGCCTCCTGCGCCCGATACAGCGCCCACGACGCCGGGAGCAGCCCGGCATCCTTGGCCGAGTCGGAGTACCCGATCATGATCTCCTGGTGGCGTGCGCGCGCCTCGAGCTGACGCCGATAAACCGGGTCCTCGAGCAGCGAGCGCACGACGTCCGGAGCGCGGTTGAGATCGTCGAGCGTTTCGAATAGCGGTACGACATCGAGACGAGATTCCGGCGGATCACCCGCGAGATCGACCAGGCCTGCCTCGCGCGCGAGAAGCAGCACGCGCAACAGATCCTCGGTGCCGCGCGCCATGGAGATGATGTACGTTCGCGCGGCGTCCGCACCGAGCTCGTCCTGGATCTGTCGCATGACGCGAAAGACGTCGAGCGTGCGGCGCGTATCGTCGTCGAGCGGCAGGTGCGCGCCCACGAGCGGGCGCCGCCCGGAGAGTTCCCGGCGCAGCAGGTCGAGCGCAGGTTCCCCCAGCCCCACGCTGCTCGCGATCGCCGCGACGGTCCTGGTATGCACATCGGCGTGATCGCGCACGTCGAGGAGGAACCCGTGCATGCCGTGCGCCTGCACACGAGCGATCAACGGGTCGAGATGTGCCTCACGAGCGCGCGCGGCTCCGGCTTCGTCGAGTGCCGCGCGCACGAGCAGCAAGTCCCGCTCGAACGGCTCGGCGCTCGTGTACGCCGCGGGCTCGGAGGCGACGCGGTTCGCATCACGCGCCGCGATCAGCCGTCGCGTCGCCTCCAGCCGCGCCGCCACGAACGAGAGCTTGAGTCGCACCGGCTCGTGCTTGTTGCGCCGGCGGTTGCTGCGCCAGACGTCGGGCAGGTCCTCGCGGTCCCGCTCGAGCGAGTCCCGCAAGGCACGGGGTGCGGGCGCGAGCACGTCCGAGACCGACAGACGCTCGATGAGCGCTTCGACGTCCCGACGATACGCGGCCAGAATCGCGTACGCCGAGCGGCGTGCGGCGGCGATGGTGATGTCCGGAGTGACGTACGGATTCCCGTCGCGGTCACCGCCGACCCATGACCCGAAGCGCACCGGGGCGAACCCGTTGAGCTGGAGCCCGAACTCCTCGATGAATGCCCGCAGGGTATCCTCGCGCACTCGTGAGGCGGCATCGATGAGCCGACCCTCGAGGTACCAGAGCGCGTTACCGACCTCATCCATCACCGACGGACGATCTCGCTGCACCTCCGCGGTGAGCCAGAGCAGCTCGATCTCCGCCTCCAGCTCCTCGTTGATCTCGCGCTGCTTCCACTCTGGTCCCTGATCGTGCGCCAGCAGCAGGTCTCCGACCCGTGCCTGAAGCGCGAGAAGCGTCCGTCGCGTGGACTCCGTGGGGTGTGCGGTGAGCACGGGGCGGACATCGAGCGAGCGCATCGCACGCGCGACCTCCTCGCCGGTTCGCCCCTGCGCGCGAAGCCGGTGCATTACCCAGCGCGACGAACCTGGTTGCGGCTCGACATCCTGCTGCCCCAGATACGCCTCGCGTCGCCGGACGCGGTGCACCTGCTCGGCCGTGTTGATGAGCAGGAAGAAAAGCGTGAAGGCGCGTGCCACGATCGCGGCCCGCTCGATCGGGAGGTCGTCGACACGTGCGAGCAGATGCTCCAGCGTCGGCGCGTCAGGTTCGCCACGTCGTCGCGAGCGGCAGGCCCGACGCAGCCCCTCGACCGCCTGGAACGCCTCGTCCCCCTCCAGTCGGCGAATGACGGAGCCCAGCGTCGAGGCCAGGAGCCGGACGTCGTCGTGGAGCGGAACATCTTCGGGGCGCGTCGTGTCGGCCGGCATTGAGAGCGAATGCGGAATGCGGAATCCGGAATGCGGAAGTGCGGATGAGTGTACCTTCGCTTGCGCTTGCGCGACACCATCCAACAACCGGAAGTGTCGCATCGATTCGACAGCTGCCGCCTCGCCGCTGCGTGGCGCGAGGGCGCTGGAGCCCGCATAACCGGCAAACATCGGCGTCGTTTCGGGATTTTTGTGTGGCGCGTCCCTTGCCCCCCTGGGTGGGCCCGCGTAGCCGATCCGCCACACCATCGAGGATACATATGACGGCTCGCGCCTCAGAGCGCGTGCAGGTTGTCGCTGGGCAGTTGCCCGCTTCGGAGCGTGTCCTCACGGAGGACGCGCTCGCTTTCGTCGCGCGACTGCACCGTGAGTTCAACCCCACCCGGGAAGCGCTACTGGCAGCGCGGGTGGAGCGCCAGCGCGAGCTCGATGCGGGCGCACTGCCGGGCTTCCTCGACAGTACGGCTTCGATTCGGGAGAGCGACTGGCGCGTCGCGCTTTCTCCTCACGATCTCGAGGACCGCCGCGTCGAGATCACCGGGCCAGTGGAGCGCAAGATGATGATCAACGCGCTCAACTCCGGTGCGAGCTGCTTCATGGCCGACTTCGAGGACGCGCTCTCTCCCACCTGGGAGAACGTCGTCACCGGTCAGGGGAACCTGATGGACGCCGTGCGGCGTACCCTCACGTTCGCCAGCCCGGATGGGAAGACGTACGAGCTCAACGACGAGATCGCCACGCTCCTCGTGCGGCCGCGCGGCTGGCACCTCGCCGAGCGGCACGTCCTGGTGGATGGCCAGCCCATCTCGGCGTCCCTGTTCGATTTCGGGCTGTTTCTGTTTCACAACGCCCGGGAGCAGCTCAGGCGCGGGACCGGTCCATACTTCTACCTGCCGAAGATGGAGTCGCATCTCGAGGCGCGACTCTGGAACGACGTGTTCGTCGCGGCGCAGGAGTGGTTAGGCATTCCGCGCGGGACGATCCGCGCGACGGTGCTCATCGAGACGATCCTCGCCGCGCTCGAGATGGACGAGATCCTCCACGAGCTCTGCGATCACATCTCGGGGCTTAACGCCGGTCGCTGGGACTACATCTTCTCGGCCATCAAGAAATTCCGCCTGCGTCCCGAGACGATGCTCCCCGATCGCGGCCAGGTGACAATGACCGTCCCCTTCATGCGCGCGTACACCGAGCTCCTGGTGAAGACGTGCCACCGGCGAGGGGCACACGCGATGGGCGGGATGGCGGCGTTCGTTCCGAGCCGGCGTGACGCCAAGGTCAACGAGATCGCGCTCGCGAAAGTGCGCGAGGACAAGCTTCGCGAATCGGCCGACGGCTTCGACGGAACGTGGGTGGCGCACCCCGATCTCGTTCCCGTCGCGAAAGAGGTGTTCGACGGCGTGCTCGGCAGGAGCGCGAACCAGAAGGACAAGCAGCGTCCCGAGGTCGTCCCGAGCGCGAAGCACATCACCGATGTGCACGTTCCGGGAGGGACGGTCACGGCGAGCGGCGTGAAGAACAACATCAGCGTCGCGCTGCAGTATCTCGAGGCATGGATGCGCGGCTCGGGAGCCGTCGCGATCTACAACCTCATGGAGGACACGGCGACGGCGGAGATCTCGCGTGCGCAGCTGTGGCAATGGCTACGGCACGGCGCCGACGTCGACGGCGAGCGGTTCACGAAGGCGATGTACGAGCGGATTCGCGATGCCGAAGTCACCGCGCTGTCCGCCGAACGTGGTCACACGCGGCTGCGCGATGCCGCGGCGTTGCTCGACGAGCTCGTGCTCGGCGATGAGTTCGCGGAGTTTCTCACACTTCCCGGCGAGCGGTATCTGGCCGACGGTGGATCCAGCGCCGCCCGGGACATTACGGGAGGGGCGTCATGACGTCCATCGATTTTGCGCGACAGGTGCGGGAGCTGGAGGCGGAGTGGCAGGAGGAGGCGCGCTGGGTGGGCGTTCGGCGCGAGTACACGGCCGAAGATGTCGTCGCGTTGCGCGGCTCCGTTCGCGTGGACCACACAATCGCGAAGCTCGCGGCCACGCGGCTCTGGCAGCTGTTGAAGTCCGAGGAGCTGGTCCGCACGTTCGGCGCACTCACGGGGGCGCAGGCCGTGCAGATGGTGAAGGCCGGTCTCCAGGCGATCTACCTCTCCGGGTGGCAGGTGGCCGCGGACGGCAACCTCTCGGGGCAGACGTATCCGGATCAGAGCATCTATCCGGTGAACAGCGTGCCGGCGCTCGTGAGGCGTCTCAACAACGCGCTCATGCGAGCCGATCAGATCGAGTGGAGCGAAGGGAAGACCGATCGTTCCTGGATGGTGCCGATCGTCGCCGATGCCGAGGCCGGGTTCGGCGGTCCGGTGCACGCGTTCGAGCTGATGAAGGCGATGATCGAGGCGGGCGCGGGGGGTGTACACTTCGAGGATCAGCTTGCCGCCGAGAAGAAGTGCGGGCACATGGGCGGCAAGGTGCTCGTCCCCACCTCGCAGTTCATTCGCACCCTGGTGGCGGCGCGTCTCGCGGCCGACGTCATGGGCGTGTCGACCCCGATCATTGCGCGCACCGATGCGTTGTCGGCGACGCTGCTGACGTCGGATGTCGATGAGAGAGACAAGGTGTTCTGCAGCGGAACGCGGACACGCGAAGGGTACCACGTGGTGCGCGGCGGGCTCGGCTCAGCCATCGCGCGCGGTCTCGCGTACGCTCCCTACGCGGACCTCATTTGGTGTGAGACGTCGACGCCCGACCTCGACGAGGCGCGGCGCTTCGCCGAAGGGATTCACGCCGAGTTTCCCGGGAAGCTGCTGGCGTACAACTGCTCGCCGTCGTTCAACTGGACGCGCAATCTCGATGCGAACACGATCGCGACGTTCCAGCGCGAGCTCTCGGCGATGGGCTACAAGTTCCAGTTCATCACGCTCGCCGGGTGGCATCTCATCAACCTGCACACCTTCGAGCTGGCTCGCGCCTACGCGGACCAGGGGATGCCTGCCTACGTCCGCGTGCAGCAGGAGGAGTTCAATCGTGAGGCGGACGGTTACACCGCCACCAAGCATCAGCGCGAGGCGGGCACCGGCTACTTCGACAAGGTGCTGATGACGATCACGCGCGGCGAGGCCTCGACGGGGGCGCTGTCCGGGTCCACGGAGGAGGAGCAGTTTCATGCCGCCTGACGGCGGCGGGCCAGGGGCCAAGGGCCAAGGG
>DASTYE010000281.1:0-2630 GCA_035765135.1 Gemmatimonadaceae bacterium
AGCGGCGCCGGCTGCTCGCTCAGGTGCTTCAGCATCATGGCCGCCGAGCTGGGTGCGCGGAACGGGAGCTGCCCGGTCAGCATGCGGTAGCCGATGATGCCTAACGAATAGATGTCGCTTCGACCATCCAGCTCGCGCTCCCCTAGCGCCTGCTCCGGCGACATGTAGGCCGGCGTGCCGACCGCGACGCCGGTGACGGTGAGGCGCGGATGCGACTCGGCGGCACGCGCGATTCCGAAGTCGGTGACGACCGGACGCCCGCCGTGGCGATCGAGGATGATGTTGTCGGGCTTGATGTCGCGGTGCACCACGCCGTGACGGTGCGCGTAGTCGAGCGCATCGGCGACGTCCTTCAGCACGCGTCGCACCACCTCGAATGGGGGACGGGGCTGCTGCTCGAGGTGTTCGCCGAGACTGTCCCCTTCGACGTAGCCCATGACGAAGTAGGCAATGCCGCCCGTCTCATCGACGCTGTAGATCGGGACGATGTTCGGGTGCGACAGCTTCGCCGCCATCTCCGCCTCGCGCAGAAAACGCTCCCGCGTCTCCGGACGGAAGGCGAGGTCGGGCGGAAGTACCTTGATCGCGACGGTGCGGCGCAGGCGCAAGTCGGTGGCGCGATAGACGACGCCCATCGCGCCACTGCCGATCACATCGCCAATGTCGTAGTGAGTACCGATCGCGACGATGACGCGATCCTTGAGCTGGTCATGCATCGCTCGTCAGTTGCGTCGCGCGCCCGAGCGCACGGCGGACCGCACCTCGTCCGCCGCGTGCACGACCGCATCGACCTCCTGGGCGAGCGCTCGAGCTCTCTCGGTGACCGTCGTCAGGTGATCCACGGTGATGCCGCCCGCACGCAGACGCACCAGGTCGAATCGCATGTTCTGAAGCGCAAGGGTGCAGCTCTCGAGCTTCGCCTGCGCCGCTTCGCGCTTTTGGCCGACGCCGACGAGCGTGCGCCGCTGTCGCTTCAGCAACGCCAGACGTCGCACGCGCTCTTCACTGCGTGCGCGCTCGAACGGATTGGCCTCGTCCTCGAGCTGCTTGATCTGCGTCTCGACTTCCCTGATCGCATCGCCGGTGTCCGCCTGACGATCCAGCTCCGCCGCCGTGATGGCCAGCGATTGCACGCGTCGGTAGAGGCTGTCCGCCGAGGGAAGCACATCGCCGACGCTTTTGCGGTCGGCCGGAGACAGCTCGGCGACGAGGCGATGGAGCTCGTTCCTGTCCTGCTCTGCCTGACGAACGGTGGCGCTGTAGCGCCCGAGGGCGGCTTCCGGGATGGCGGATAGTGCCACACCGGACGCAGTGCCTGGTGATGGCAGCGCCCGCCCCGAGGGGACGGAAGGCCCGGGCAATGCCAGCTCGCGGGTGTTGCGCCGCTTGATGCGGTGCTGCTTGTCGAAGATGCCCCGCGCCTCGTCGACCGTGTCGGACGCAACGTCGATGAGCGAGCGGCTGCGCGGCTGACGGAAGACATCGCGCCAGTCGTATCCCGTCGTCCAGAGCCCGGCGTACTTGTACGCCATGTACATGCTCCAGAAGACGGTGATCGGCGTAAGCCCGATGCCGGTGAAGATCGCCGCGATCAGGACGACCGAGTTCACCGCCGCGTAGAAGATGAACTTCTTTCGAAATTCCTCGACGGGTGGCGCGGTCCAGCGGGCCACGTCGTCAGGCGTCGGCGTATAGACCGCGTATGGCGCTGTCACCGGCGCAGTGCGCTCCGACGCGGTCGCGAGCGGACGCGAAGCCACCGGTGCCGGAACGTTCGCCGAACCGACGGGCCGCGCCGGCGGGGTGTATGGCGCGGTCGATGCCGTTTCGATCATCAATACCAGCGCTGACGCGCTCGGGAAGCGGCGCTCGGGCTCCTTCTCCAGCAGCGTCATGACGATCGCGGACAGGTCCGGAGGAACCTCGGGACGCTTCTGATCCACCGGGATCGCTCGCTCGGTGAGGTGCTTCATCAGCATCGACGCGGTGCTTCCCGCCGAGAACGGGAGCTCTCCCGTCAGCATCTGATACGCGACGACGCCGAGCGAGTAGAGGTCGCTGCGCCCGTCGATCTCCCTGTCGCCGGCGGCCTGCTCGGGGGACATGAACGCCGGTGTTCCGATCGCGACGCCGGTGGCCGTGAGTCGCGCCGCGTCGCCGCCTTCCTGCACGGCGCGCGCGATCCCGAAGTCGGTGACCATCGCGCGCCCGGTGTCAGACTCGAGGAGGATGTTGTCGGGCTTGATGTCGCGGTGGATGACGCCGCGGCTGTGCGCGTAGGCGAGCGCTTCGGCGACTTCCTTGAGAATGCGCCGCGTGTCTGCGACGGGGAGTCGCCCCTGATCGTGCAGCCGGCGGGCGAGGTTCGCCCCGTCGACGCACGCCATCACGAAATAGACGAGGCCGGCGCTTTCGTCGACGCTGTAAATGGGGACGATGTTCGGGTGCGACAGCTGCGCCGCCGTCTCCGCCTCGCGCAGGAATCGCGTGCGAATCTCGCTGCGGTAGGAGAGCTCCGGGGGCAGGACCTTGATGGCGACCGTGCGCTTGAGGCGCCGATCTTTCGCCCGGTAGACGATGCCCATGCCTCCGCGACCCAGCTCCGGGCCGATCTCGTAGCTGGATGACAG
>DASTYE010000282.1:0-7185 GCA_035765135.1 Gemmatimonadaceae bacterium
ATGAGGTAGTCCGGCTTCCCAACGATGCCGTGTCGCGCCGAACGCAGGGCTCGCGACGGGCGCGCGACCACGGAGTCGCTGGCGACGACGCGGCCCACCACACCCGATCGGCGCCGCAGACGGACACTCAGGAGCGCCAGCAGCAGGGCCGCGATGGCCAGCGCGGCGAGCACGAGCATCATCGTCATCGCCACGTGCTCCACGCGAGGATCGCGAGCGCGGCAACGAGCAGAAGGACGGCGAGCCAGGCCAGCGCCCGCGCCCACCAGAGTCCCCAGGCATGCCGGCGGTGCGCCGCGTGCCCTTCAGTGAAACGAGTGCCCTGCGCCTCCGTCGTCACACCACGCACGGCGCGCAGCCACCACGCGCGACGGCAATACGCGTATTCCCCCAGCTCCGAGGCCGAGATGAATCGCTCGGGCCTCGGCGACGCCACGTCGGTCATGCCGAGGGATCACGCAGGGGCGCGGGTGTCTCCGGCGGTTGGTGCTTCCAGCGACGGTGCTGCCAGAAGTACTGCTCTGGCGTCTGGCGCACGAAGCTCTCGAGGATTCGCGTATACGACGCGACGATCGCGTCGACGTCGCGCTCGCGATCGCCCGTCTCCTCGTAAGGCACCGGCTCGACCGAGACGTGAAAGCGGCCGTCAGGCTCGCGCCGTGCCGCGACGAAGAGCGTCGGCGCGTGATAGCGGAGGGTAAACACGGCCGGACCGCGCGGCGTCTTTGCCGGGCGGCCGAAGAAGGGCACGTAGGTGGATGCGAGGTTCAACACACCCTGATCGGCGAGGAAGCCGATGGCTTTTCCCTCCTTGAGCGACCTCGGTGTTCGTCGCACCGCCTCCGCGTCGTACACGACCGTCATGCCGAGATCCGCGCGTGTCTGGTTGAGGTATCGATCGAAGATCGGATTCGACATTCGTCTGACGATCACGTCGATGGGAATCCCACGCGCGGCAACGTACGCGCCCGCGAGCTCCCAATTGCCGAAATGACCGGTGATCAACACCAACCCACGCCGGCGGGCGGCCGCCTCCTCGATGAGGTCCCATCCGGTCGTCCGGGCGACGAGGTCGCGCACGCCACCGGTGCCGAGGGACGGCATGAGCGCGGTCTCGACGGTGACACGTCCCAGGTGGTCGTACGATGCGCGCGCCACCTGTGCTACGCGGTCCGCGTCCCACTCGGGAAAGGCAGCGGCGATCTGTTGTTCCACGACTTGGCGGCGCACCCCGAATGGAGCGTAGCCGAGGCGACCGAGGGCGCCACCGAGTGACGACGCGCGCCGCCATCGAAGCGCCGACAATGCGGCGACAGCCGTGCGCAGGCCCGCGTATTCCAGCCGGTGCGCGAGGCTGGTGGGGCGGCTCATGTTCGCTTCCAGCGCGACCGGTCGGCCGCCGCGGTCGCCGCACGTTCGAAGCCGTCGATCATCCCCTCCTCGGTGAACTCGCGCGCCACGCGGGAACGGCCCGCGCCTCCCATCGCCAGCCTCTGATCATCGTGCGCGAGCAGTCGAGCGAGCGCGGCCGCCGTCGCCGGCGCGTCGGTCGCCGGGAGAAGCAGCCCGGTAATGCCATCGGCGACGTACGTTCCGGCGAGCGGCCCGCGCTCGGCGAGCACCGGCACCTTCATCGCCATGAAATCGAGGCAGGCGAACGCGGCGGCATCGCCCGTCGCCACGACCCACCCCAGATCCGCCGTCCGCTGCACGGCCAGGTAGTCGTCGCGCTCCCCGGCGAACGTCACGATCTTCGTGAGGCCGAGTGCCGCGGCGTGCATGCGAAGATCCTCATCGTCCGAGCCGGGGCCGAGCAGCGTGAGGCGGAGATCGGGATGGTTGGGTGCGAGCAGCCCCACGGCGCGGAGCATCGTCGCGGCGCGGGCGCGGGCACCGTGATCGCACACCGCCACCACGAGCGCGCTCTCCTCGAGCGCGCCAAGCGAGCCGCGCGCCACCGGCCGAATGGCGTCATACGCCTCCACGTCCACGCCTAACGGGGCGACCGCCGGCTCGAAGCGCACGCGCTTGAGCACGGGAAGGTCACGAAGATCCTCCTCGCTGCCGACGACGATCCCCGTCGCCGCCAGTCGGGATCCGACCGCGCGTTGATCCTTGACCGCGGCAGCGGCGCCCGAGGGAATGCGCCGAATGATGGCCGACCGGCGCGCGAGAAACACGGCGAGCGAAGCGATCTTCTGCTCGCGGGGTGTGTGGACGAAGACGACTTCGATGAACCGCTCGGCCAGAATCCGGCGCAACCGCAGGGCCGCGAGCGTCCACCGCCCCTCGCTCGGCATCGGGACGACGTCGAGTCCGGACGAGGCGACTCGTTGCTCGACGGCCCCCTCCGGCGAGCACACGTAGGTGCTCTGGTGCCCGCGAGCGGCGAGGCCGCGCGCGGCCGCGGCAAAGGCGCGTGCTTCGCCCGACCAGGCGCGGGCGGAATAGTAGAACAGGAGACGCACTAGGGGCGGGACGAGCTCACGTCAGAATCGCTTCCCGTTTCTTGCCTTCATCGCGGAACTGCAGCTGGTACAGGCGTGCGTAGGAGCCACCCGCCCCGAGCAGCTCGTGATGCGTGCCGCGCTCGACGATCCGGCCGCGATCGAGCACGAGAATCTGCGTCGCGTGCTGAATCGTGGAGAGCCGGTGCGCGATCACGAACACCGTGCGTCCCTCGAGCAGGCGATCGATGGCCTCCTGAACGAGTCGCTCGGATTCCGTGTCGAGCGCCGACGTCGCCTCATCGAGAATGAGGATCGGCGGGTCGACGAGCAGCGCGCGCGCGATGGCGATGCGTTGACGCTGGCCGCCGGACAGGCGGGCGCCCCGTTCGCCGAGCAGCGTCTCGTACTGCTCGGGTAGCTCCGCGATGAAGCTGTGCGCGTTCGCGGCGCGCGCCGCATTCTCGATCTGCTCGCTGGTGAAGCGATCGGTCATCCCGTAGGCGATGTTGCTGCGGACCGTGTCATTGAAGATGACGGTCTCCTGACTGACGATGCCCATGAGCCGCCGGAGCGAGGCGAGGCGGATCTCCCGTGTGTCCTGGCCGTCGATCGTTATACGGCCCGACGTCGGCTCGTAGAATCGGGGTATGAGGTCGGCGAGCGTGCTCTTCCCCGCCCCACTCGGCCCGACGAGCGCGATGACATCGCCCTTTCGAGCGGCGAATGAAACGTTCGAGAGCACGGGCTCCGCCTCGTAGGCAAAGGAGACGTCGTCGAAGACGATCTCGCGCTCGAATCGCTCGATGGTCTTCGTCCCGCGATCAGACGCCACTTCCGTCGGCACGTCGAGCACCTCGAACAGACGGTCGGCGGCGGCGAGCGATGACTGCGCGACCGTGGGGAGCTGGGACAGCGCCTTGAGCGGCGCAAGCATGCGCATCACGAGCGTGAGAAAGACGAGAAAGGCTGACGCCTGCAGCGCCCGCGCGTCGAGCACGAGCGTCGCGCCATACCAGAGGAGGAGCACGGTGATGGCGGTCGCCATCGTCTCGGTAATGGGCTGCGCGAGCAGCGCGAGCCGCGACGTGCGCACAAGCCCCTTCGAATACCGATGGCTCGCGTCGACGAACTTGCTTTCCTCGTGCGTTTCGGCGCTGAACGACTTCACGAGCCTAATGCCGCTCACGCTCTCCTGGAGCACGCTCATCATCTCGCCGTGATCGTCATGAAGCCGCCGATAGCGCGTGCGAAGTCGTGACAGTAGCGGCTTCAGGGCGATGATCAGGGCGGGGGCGAGAACGAGGGCGATCACGGTCAGCCGGCGAGAGATGCCCCAGAGGTAGGCAATGTAGATGAGAACGACGGAAGCGCTCTGCATCGCCGACGTGACGATCTGGGTGATCAGCTGCTTCGTCTGCGCGGTGTCGGACAGCACTCGAGAGAGGATCTGACCGGTCTTGTTGCGCGTGAACCACCCGATCGGGAGGCGCTGCAGGTGGCGATAGACGGCGTCGCGCAAATCGCGCGTGACGTATTCCTGGAGCTGAACGCCGAGCTGGCCGGCGAACCACGCGAAGAAATTCTTGAGCGCGATCGTCCCCATCAGAATGATGATGACGTTGCGCAGCGAACCCATGGGGTTCGCCGGGTCGACGAGGCCGCCGATCGTGCGTCGCAGGAAGGCGGTGACCCACCCGCCGTCGACGGGGAGCGGCTCCGACCCGAACAGCGCGTTCAGGAACGGGATGAGCAGCGCGAACGCGAAGCCGTCGAGACCGGCGGCGATGACGTTGGCGAGCACGTTCCCCGCCATGCGCCACCAGTGCGGCCGCAGGAAGGGGAGCAGCCGTCGAAAGACTTCCTTGCGCGCCACGGGTGGCTACCGCCGGGGGGTGAGCAGCGCGATCGGCAGGATCATCTCCTCGGGCGTCGCTCCGCCATGGAGGAACGACCCGCGATATCGCGTCTGGTACTCGCGCAACTTGGTCGGATAGACGAAGAAGGAATCGCCGGTGGCGAGGAGGATGTTGCCGCCCATCCCGCGGCGCGGCAGGCGCAGATCATCGGCGTTCGTGAACAGCAACGCAAGCTCCTGACGCTCCGCGCGCAGATCCTCGCCGAACTTGTAGCGGAGATTCGCCGTCGCGTCGCGCTTCGCGAACACCGTCGCCGGCGACATGCAGTGAATGGAGC
Organism: Gemmatimonadaceae bacterium; assembly: GCA_035765135.1. Lineage (GTDB taxonomy): Bacteria > Gemmatimonadota > Gemmatimonadetes > Gemmatimonadales > Gemmatimonadaceae > JAICNG01. Next base: position 4,644 of record DASTYE010000282.1, read on the forward strand.
CGTGATCGGTCGTGAGCAGCACCGGCACCTTACGGCGCTGTGCCTCGCGCAGCAGCGTGAAGAGACCGGAGCGCTGGAACCACTGTCTCGTGATCTGCCGTAGGGCGATCTCGTCGCGCGCGACCTCGAAGAGGAGGGCGGACTCGCTTCGTCCGTGCGTCAGAAGGTCGACGAAGTTGAAGACGAAGGCGCCAATGCCTTCCGCGGGAAGCGCTCCGGGCAAGCGCCTGACGAGATCGTCCGAGTCGGCGGCGGTCGAAATCTTCTCGTAACGCACCGGATACGGCTTCCCCGCCTCGGCGAGCTGCGCCTCGAGAAGCTGGCGCTCGTGGGCGTTGAGCGTCTCATCCTCGCGGTCGCCCCACCAGTCGGGGAATCGCGCCGCGATCTCCCCGGGAAAGAGCCCGCTGAAGAGCGCGTTTCGCGAATAGGGTGTCGCCGTCGGGAGAATCGAGAAGTAGTGCGTCGTCTCGACCTCGAAGAGCGGCGCGAGCAGCGGCATGAGGATGCGCCACTGGTCGAGGCGCAGGCAGTCGACAACGACGAACATCGCCGCGCGCTCACGCTCGAGGATCGGGAGCAGAAACTCGCCGACGACGTCGATCGAGAGCGGCGGCCGGTCTCCCTCGAGATCTCGCAGCCAGCGCGGATATTCGCGGCGAATGTAGGCCGCGAAATCGCGCCGCATGTTGGGAAACAACCCTTCGAGCGATTCGCGCAGCCCCATCTCGCCGATCTGCGTGAGCTCGATGTCCCAGTCGACGAGCTCGCCGTAGCGCTCGATCCATCCGCGCCAGTCGAGTGCGTGATCGCGCTCGTTCTGAAGCTCGCGGAAGCGCTCGACGAATTGGCGCGCCACGGCCTGCTGCCGGATTTGTGGTCCTTCGAGGATGCGCGTGACGACCGTCAGCACCTGGCGCGGGTTGATCGGCTTGACGAGATAGTCGCTGACGTTGATGCCGATCGCCTCGCGCATGGTCGTGTCTTCCTCGCTCTTCGTGACCATGACGATGGGCAGCTGCGGATCGACATCGCGCAGCTCGCGAAACGCCTCCAGCCCACGTTTGCCCGGCATCTGCTCGTCGAGGAGGACGAGCCCGTACGGCCGGCGGCGCAGCATCTCCACGGCGTCATCGGCATTGGAAGCCGAGTCGACGTCATATCCCTTGTCGCGCAGGAAGATACGGTGGGACTCGAGGAGATCTGCCTCGTCGTCGACCCACAGGATGCTCTTGGCGGGGGGTGGCATGGTGGGGAATCTAATGTCAGGGAGGTTCGGCGCGCGACGAGCCCGAACAGCCTTCAGCAGCAGAGGACACAGAGACCCACAGAGACTGCCACAGAGAACTTCGACGGCCGGGCCGTTTGACAAAGACCTTGCTCCAGTTGCAGTGCTCTGTGGCTTTTCTCTGTGGCCGTTCTCTGTGTCCTCTGTCCTTCAAGCTGTTGGGCTCGTTTGCTCTGCGAACCAGCCCCGCCACTCAAAAACCCACCCCCAACCCGATACATTCTCGCGGTGGCCTCCCTCCCCCCGTTTGCCGTCCCCCCGAATCGTTTCCCCTTTCGCGCGCTCGCCATGCGCGCGGGGCGAGCACCACTCGGTGGGGAGCGGGAGGTTGCGATCGCGACCTTCATGGTCGCGCGGCTGTCGCGCGATGCGGTGGGGGAACACGCGCTCACCATTGCGCAGAGGGCAGAACGTGCGACAGCGGCAAAGTCGTGGCTCAATTCGCTCGCCGTTCCGGCACAGGCGAGACAGGCGTTGCTTCACGCAATCGACGCGACCGCGCTGGATGCGACCGCTATCGCGGCGGCGCTGACCGACGTCGCGAAGGCCCTGGCACCCTGGCTCGACGCCGCCAGCGTCGCCGAATTGCGTGCCATAACGACGGCGCCGTTCGTCAATTCATGATGACCCGCATCGCCGATCTATCGCCTCTGGGACGCGTCATGCGACGCGTGGACGCCGTCGCGGATGGCGCTCCCGCGATGGACACGATTCCCACCGGTTTTCCGAGCCTCGACCGCGCACTTGGTGGCGGCCTGCGGCGCGGGGATCTCGTCGTGCTTGGCGGAGACATTGGCGTCGGGAAGTCGGCGCTCGCCTTGGCGATCGCGCTTCGCGCCGCTCACGGTGGACACGCGGCCACGTTCTTCACGGGCGAGGCGAGCACCGAGCGAGTGGCGGAACGTGCGCTCTCGCTCGAGGGTCGTGCTCGCATCGACGACATCCGCGCCGGCACCATCGACGAAACGACGCGCGCGGCGATTGGCGCCGCGGCCGTCAGGCTTCGCGATCGCATGCCGGACGTATATGGGATCCCTCCCGCCGGAGTGGACGCGCTCGCGCTCGAGCTTCGTTCGGTCGCCGATCCCGCACTGATCGTCATCGACCCGCTTCAGGCGCTCGCGGTCGGCTCGACCACGCAGGATGAGCAGCTCGCGCACGCCGTTCGCGAGATGAAGCGCGCGGCCGTGGAGCTGAACATCGCGGTGCTCCTCACCGCGCACGCCCCGTATCTCGTTCCCACGCGACCCGACC
>DASTYE010000283.1:0-6814 GCA_035765135.1 Gemmatimonadaceae bacterium
AGGTGATTGCCGCCATCATTCTCGTGTCGATGTTCAGCGCCGCGAACGGGATCACGCTGACGGCGCCACGCCTCTACTTCTCCATGGCGAGCGACCGTGTCTTCTTCGCCAGGCTCGCCGAGGTTCATCCACGTTATGGAACGCCAGCCTTCGCGATCGTGGCCAGCTCGCTGTGGGCGATGCTGTTGGCGATCACCGGGACATTCGAACAACTACTGACGTACGTCGTGTTCATCGGATGGATCTTCTACGCCCTTGGCGGTCTCGCGATCTTTGCGTACCGCCGGCGGCAGCCGGAAATGCCCCGACCCTTCCGCACGCCCGGATATCCGGTGACGCCCATCCTCTTCGTCGTCGCCGCGGCCGCGATCGTGGTCAACACGATCGTGAGCCAGCCCGGGCGGGCCGTTCTCGGGCTTGGGCTCGTGCTTCTGGGCGTTCCCGCGTACTACGCGTGGCGTGCGGGCGCCGTGACGACGGACGGTTAGGCCTTCGCTTGACTCGGAGCGCGTCTCGTCGTAGGTTCACGCCAATGAGCACGACCATTCGCCTGCATCATCGCGCGCAGCACGGCCACGGCCCGACGGGTCGGGGCGACGCGCGCATCGGATGACCGTGTAACGGCACCCACGCGCGTTGGCGCCGCGGCCCGTCCCTTCCCGGACGGGCCTTTTTGCATCCTGACACTTCGACGCGGTCGCACCAATGGAACGACGAACGAACGGAAGGCTTCGCATCGCCTTACCTAACAAGGGACGCCTTACCGAGGACGTGCGGACCCTCTTTGCCGACGCCGGGCTCGAGCTGCGCGCCGCTGGGGATCGCGCGCTGGTCGCCTCGCTCGGCGGAGACTTCGAGGCGATCTTCGTGCGCGCCCAGGACATTCCCGAGTTCGTCGCCGATGGCGCCGCCGACGCCGGCGTCACCGGCTGGGACCTCGTGCGGGAATCGGAGCGTGAGCTCGACTCCGTGCTCGACCTGGAGTTCGGGCGGTGTCGACTGGTGGTCGCTGCGCGAGAGGAAAGCGGCATCGAGTCGCTCGACGACATCGTGGGCGACGGTAATGGCGGACCGCGCGTCGCGACGGCTTTCCCGCGCCTCACCAAACGGTTCTTCGCCGAAACGTCTCGTGCAGTCACGATCGTTCCGGTAACCGGGGCAGCGGAGATCGCGCCGCATCTCGGGATCGCCGACATCGTCACCGATCTCGTGTCGACCGGCTCGACGCTTCGCGTCAACCAACTCCGCGAAATCGCCACCATCCTCGACTCCACCGCTCGCCTCATTACGCGACCTAACGGGAAGGAGCCGCGTCGGGTGCGTGCGATCGAGGAGCTGATCGCCGCGCTCGAGTCCGTGCTTCGGGCACGCGGCCAGCGGTACGTCATGGCCAACGTCCCGCGCGCGGCGCTGGAGCAGGTGCGCCGCGTGCTTCCCGGCCTCAACGGACCGACGGTGATCGACGTTCTCAACGGTGGAGATCTCGTCGCGGTCCATGCCGTCGTTGCGCAGCAGGCAATCTACCGCACGATCGCCGATCTCAAGGCGCTTGGCGGCGAAGGGATCCTGGTGACCCGCATCGAGAGGGTGATGCCATGACATCGCTCTTCGCGGTGCGGGGAGATGTTTCACGGCTGAGCGTCCGGAACCGATCGCGCCTGCTCGACCGCACCTTCGATGCGGATCCGATGCTCCGGGAACGCGTCACCGAGCTATTGGCGCACGTGGAACGCGAGGGCGATGTGGCGTTGCGCGAGATGGCGCGCGAGCTCGACTGGGTGGAGCTCGAGGAGCTGGAGGTGCCGCGCCAGGCATGCACGCGCGCGCTCGACGTGCTCGATCCGGCGCTGCGGCGCGCGATGCAGCGAGCGGCCGATAACATCGCGACGGTGCACCGCGCCGTGCGCGTGATGGCAGCCGAGGTGGAGCCCGAGCCCGGCATTGTCGTCGGCAGCCGGCCCGACCCGCTCGACCGCGTCGGCGTCTACGCTCCGGGCGGACGCGCGCCGTATCCGAGCTCCGTGCTCATGGGTGCGATCGCGGCGCGGATCGCCGGAGTGCGCGAGATCATCCTGTGCTCGCCACCGCAGAAGGATTCCGGGCGTCCCGCCGACGTGGTGCTCGCCGCCGCGGCGCTCGCTGGGGTCGATCGCGTGTTCGCGGTTGGAGGAGCAGGCGCCATTGCCGCACTGGCATATGGAACCCAGAGCGTGCCGCGCGTCGATCTCATCGTCGGGCCGGGGAATGCGTACGTCGCGGAGGCGAAGGCGCAGGTCGCGAACGTCGTTGCCACCGATGCTCCAGCGGGACCGAGCGAGCTTCTGGTCATCGCCGATGCGAGCGCAACGCCTGAGATCATCGCGAGGGAGCTTCTCGCGCAGGCGGAGCACGATCCTAACGCCTGCGTGGTGTGCATCACGGTCGATGCGAAGGCCGCCGATGAGATCGAGCGCGCGACGCAGGCCCGACTCGCGGACGAGCCGCGCGCGGCGATCATTACCGCATCGCTCGAGACTCGGGGCGCGATCCTGACCGCTGCATCGCTCGACGAGGCGGTGACCTTCGCGAACGCGTTCGCGCCGGAGCATGTGCTTCTCGCGGTGAAAGATCCGCAGGCGCTCCTCCCTCAGGTGCGCAACGCCGGAACCGTGTTCCTCGGGGAATCGGCATCGGTGGTCTTTGGCGATTACATGACCGGCGCGAATCACGTGCTCCCGACGGCCGGCCTTGCGCGAAGCCGCTCAGGGTTGTCACCCCTCGATTTCGTCAGGTGGACCACGTACCAGCGCGTCTCGCCGGAGGCCGCCCAGCGGCTCGCCGGCGATGTCGCGGCATTCGCGGATGCAGAGGGCCTAACGGCGCACGCACGGGCCGCAAGAGCGTGGCAGACGGCGCGGATGCCGGCGGAGGTGACGACGTGACGACCTCCCTCGAGCTCGCGAGAGCCACCTTTCGCGATGTCACGCTCTATAGCGTCGATGCCGCGCCGTGCGAGGTGGATCTGAGCGACAATACCAACCTGTGGGGCGCACCGCCGGCGGCTTCAGAGGCACTTCGTGATCTCGCCGGCAGTGGTGTGAGTCGGTATCCGTCGGCGTATGCATTCGATCTGAAGGAAGCGTTGGCAGAGTACGTGGGGACGGACGTCGCACGCGTCGTGACCGGGTGCGGCTCGGACGACATCCTCGATTCGGCGATCCGCGCCTTCGCTGAACCGGGCGACCGCATCGCCTTTTGCGTCCCGACGTTCGCGATGATCCCGATCTTCGCTCGCCTGAACGGGGTGGAGACGGCGATCGCCTCGATGACTTCGGCGTGGGACATCGATCCTGACAGACTGTTGGCGGCCGACGCGCGCATCATCTATGTCTGCTCGCCTAACAACCCCACGGGGACGACGGCGTCGAGGGGCGCGCTCGAGCAGCTCATCGCCAGGGCTCCAGGCGTCGTCATTCTCGATGAGGCCTACGCGGAGTTTGCCGACGATGACCGGATCGACCTCGCGGCGGCGAGCGATCGTGTCCTGGTCGTGCGGACGATGTCCAAGGCGTTCGGGCTTGCCGGCCTTCGCATCGGCTATGCCGTCGGTGCTCCTGCGCTCGTGGCAGCTGTGGAGAAATCGCGGGGCCCATACAAGGTCAGCGTGGCGGCCGAGCGCGCTGCGCTCGCTGCGTTGGCGCACGACCGGGCCTGGGTCAGCGAGCATGTCGCTCGGGCGCGCGCCAGTCGTGACTCGCTCGCTGCGTCCTTACGGCGTCTTGGTCTCGCACCGCTGCCGTCTCAGGCCAACTTCGTGCTCGTCCCGGTGCGCGGAGCGGTCGGCATCGGGCGGCGGTTGCGCGAGCTCGGTGTCGCTGTCCGCGCGTTCCAGGCGTTACCATCGATCGGGGATGCGCTGCGAATAACGGCCGGGCCGGCGGCAATGATGGAGAGGTTGCTCGCCGCGCTCGAGGAGGTACTGTGATTCGCGTGAACATCCTCGACTATGGCGCCGGCAACTTGCACTCGCTGGCGAAGGCGCTGGACAACGGTGAGTCCTCCGTGCAAGTCGTGACCGATCCCATGGCCGCGCTCGATGGCGATGTGCTCGTTCTTCCCGGCGTCGGCGCGTTTGGGCACGCGGCGCGCCGGCTGGCGCCCGCACGCGGCGCGCTTCGCGGCGCCATCCGCGGGGGCCTCCCGTGCGTTGGCATCTGCCTCGGCATGCAGCTTCTCTTCGATGAAAGCGAAGAGGGCGAAGGAGAAGGGCTGGGCGTGATCGAAGGGCGTGTGACGCGGCTTCGTGCTCGCCGCGTTCCACACATCGGGTGGACGACGATCGATGACGCGCGCGATGCCACGTTCGATCGCGCACCACTCGATGTCGCCTATTATGCGAATGGCTTCGCGTGCCGTCCCGCGCGGACGGACGTCGTGCGCGCCTGGAGCAGTCACGAGGGCGATCGGTTCCCCGCCATGGTGCGTGAACGGAGCGCGGTCGGAGTGCAGTTTCATCCGGAGAAGAGCTCGCGCGCGGGAGTCGCCTTTCTCGATGCGCTGATTCGCGAGGTGACGACGTGATCGTGATTCCGGCGGTGGACCTGCGCGGCGGAGCGTGCGTGCAGCTCGTGGGAGGCTCGTACGATCACGAGCGACTGCGGTTCGACAATCCGCTCGAGGTTGCACGAGGGTGGGCACGGCTTGGCTTCCAACGACTGCACCTCGTGGATCTCGACGCAGCGACGGGGCGCGGCTCCAACGAGGATCTCGTGGCCGAGTTGCTCCGCGAGCGCGAAGCGAGCATTCAGGTGGGAGGCGGCGTTCGGAGCGGGGATGACATCGAGCGGCTGTTGTCACAGGGTGCGGATCGCGTGGTCGTCGGCACGCGGGCCATCGAGGAGCCTGGGTGGATCGATTCCATGGCATCGCTGTTTCCGGGCGAGCTGATTGTGGCCGCCGACGTCCGCGATCGGCGTGTCGTCACGCGCGGATGGGAAAAGACGCTCGCGCGCAACGTGATCGACGTCGTCGAGGACCTCAACGCGCTGCCACTCGCCGCCGTGATGGTGACGGCCGTGCATCGCGAGGGACAGCTCGCCGGGACCGACCTGTTTCTGATGGAGGATGTCGCCGAAGCCAGCGCGCATCCCGTGTATGCGTCCGGGGGCATCACGACGTTCGGCGACCTTCGTGCTCTCGAGGATCGCGGGCTCGCCGGTGCGATCGTCGGCATGGCGCTTTACACCGGGATGCTGGATGCGCGACTGGTCGCCGAGGACTTTGCGGAGGAATTCGTCGAATGACGGTCATTGCGAGGGAGACGCGAGAAACCCGCGTGCGCGTCGAGGTCGGCGCGGGACCGGAGGAAGGAACGATCGACACGAGCATCCGTTTTCTCGATCACATGCTCGCGACGTTTGCGCGATACGCCGGACTCCAGCTGTCGGTGACGGCACGCGGCGATCTTCCGCATCACATCATCGAGGACACGGCCATCGCGATCGGGACGGCGCTCGAGCAGTTCCGCGCACCCCGCATCGCACGCTACGGCGATCGCACCGTCCCCATGGATGATGCGCTGGTGCACGCCTGCATCGACCTCGGCGGCCGTCCATTCTACGAGGGGCCGCTGCCGAGCACGCTGTACGATCACTGGATGCGCTCCTTCGCCGATCATGCGCGGGCGACCGTTCACCTGCGCGTGCTTCGGGGCCGCGACCGGCACCACATCGTCGAGGCGGCCTTCAAGGCGCTGGGCTTCGCGGTGCGCGATGCGCTGGTGACGACCGGTGCCGTGATGAGCACGAAAGGGTCGGTGAGCTGGGAAACCCAGACAGCGACCGGCTGATGCTCACGCGCCTGATCGTTTGCCTGGACGTGCGACAAGGTCGAGTCGTGAAGGGCGTCCGCTTCACAGGGCTCCGTGACGTGGGCGACCCCGTGGAGCTCGCGCGGCGCTACGAGCTGGAGGGGGCGGACGAGATCGTGTTTCTCGACATCTCGGCCAGCGCTGAAGGGCGCACGACGTTGCTGGAGACGGTGCGGCGCGCTGCGGATGTCCTCTTCGTTCCGCTCACCGTCGGCGGCGGGGTCGGGACGGTAGACGATGTCGCGAGATTGCTGCGCGCCGGGGCCGACAAGGTCAGCGTCAACACGGCGGCGGTCGCGCGACCGGTGCTGCTGTCGGAGTGCGCCGAGCGCTTTGGATCGCAGTGCGTCGTCGCCAGCATCGATGCCAAGGAGGAGGGCGACACGTGGTGCGTGTGGACACACGGCGGCACGGTGCCCACCGGCATTGACGCCATCGAGTGGGCGCGAGAGTGCGTCTCGCGCGGGGCGGGCGAGATTCTCCTGACGAGCATCGATCGCGATGGCGCACGATCGGGCTTCGACCTGGCGCTCACGCGTGCCGTGTCCGAGGCCGTCGACGTTCCCGTGATCGCGTCGGGCGGAGCGGGGACGGCGGCTCACGTGCGCGATGCCGTCGCCGAGGGTCACGCGGACGCAGTGCTGGTCGCCGGGATCTTGCATGACGGCCTAACGACCGTGCGTGAGCTCAAGCGGGAGCTCGCCAACGCGCGAATCCCGGTTCGCGAGATGGCCTCATGACGGCGACGGAGCGCTACTCGCTGCTTCTGGAGGCGGTGCAGGATGCGGCGCGGGTCGCGGGCGGTGTGGCGATGCGACATTACCGGTCGAACCTCGCGGTCGAATCGAAGGCGGATGGGTCGCCGGTCACGATCGCCGATCGTGAGGCGGAGGCGGAGGCGCGCGCCTGGATCGGCGCCCGCTTCCCGATGGATGGGATCGAAGGGGAAGAGCTCGGTGTGGTGCG
>DASTYE010000284.1:0-2940 GCA_035765135.1 Gemmatimonadaceae bacterium
TACTGGTGGATCCTGCTCACCCTGCTCGACGTCGCCGCCGCGCTGCACACGGTGGCGATGGAAGAGGAGGATCTCTCGCTCGTGCCGTACGCGGTCGCGTATCGGCTCTTCTTCACCACGCTCATCGACGTCGCGAAGCTCTTCGCCACGGTCGAGGAGTTCGCCAACGTGCGCATGACGTGGGGCAAGCTCGAGCGCGCCGGGCGTCTCTAGGAGGATCCATGCAGCTCGATACCATGCTGTCATCGCTCATTCTCTTCGCCTTCCTCGCCACGATCCTGCTGGCGGTCGGAAGCTATGCCGCGTACAAGCTGCGCGAGCGTCGCCGCCCGCGGGATCCGCAAGGAGAATCGTCCGACGAACCGGTATTTTTCGAGCGCTTCTTTCCGCCCACCCATCGGGCGGACGTGGAGCACGCGCCGGATGATGCTCGTGTGTCGTAAGGCGGTCTTCGTCACGGTCGCGCTCGCGTGCGCTGCGTGCGGTCAGGAATCGACGCACGCATCGGCCGCTACCACGGAGGCCACCGGCGCGCGCGCGATCGTCGACGTGCCGGTCGTGCTGGCCGGCACGCGCCTCCCGGAGACGATCCGCATCGTCGTGCTGCGCGATGACGCGAGCGAGCAATGGTACGGGAGCGCTGGCGCGCTCGACTCCGTCGTGAGCGCCTGGGTACGTGCGGTCGAGGAGCTTGGCGGTCGCGCCACGGTGGCCCGCTCGTCAGGCACGGCGACTGCGGCCGACGTGATCCTCGTGCCATCGCAACCGTGCATCGGCGAGGACACGCGGCGGCTGCTCCGATCGGAGGGGCGCGACCGGCCGGGCGTCATCGTCACGGGCCTCACGGGCACACGCGACGCGGGATGCCGGTACGTGGGACACGATCTCGTTTTGGCGCTCACGGGTGCGATGCGTGCCGACACGCTCGGCGCACGTGCGGAAGCGTACGTGACGATCCCCGGCGACATGGGTCCGCTGACGGCCGACATCCCGCCCGGTTCACGAGTCGAGCTTCAGCCGGCACCGCAGGTCGCGTGGCGGCACCCGGGACGTCCGGTGTACTGGTCCGATTGGTCGCTCAATCCGACGCCGGCGGGCGACACGCCGCTGCTCGATGCGGCGGTGGTCCACTCGCGGGAGCGGCTCCCGCGCGCGGTGGCGATCGGGTTCGAGGTCACTCACGTCGTCGAGCGCGACCGTGATCGCGCGCTCTTCGCGCGTCTGCTGCGGAATTCCATCCTGTGGGCCGCGCGCCATCCCGTCGCGACGATCGCGGCCTGGCCCGGCGGTGCGCGCGCCGCCGCGATCATCACGCAGGACGTCGAGCAGGATTTCGCGCTGGCGCAGCACGCCCTCGACTCGTTGACCAGCGCCGGCGTGCCCGGCACCTACTTCCTGGTGACGGACCTCGCCTCGAAGCATGCGCGACTCGTGAGGCGCCTCGCCGCGCAGGGCGAGCTCGGCTCCCACGGCGATGTCCACGACTCGCTCGGAGGCCTTCCTCTCGCGACGCAAGCGGAGCGCTTGCGCCGCTCGCGTGAGGTGATCGTCGAGGTCGGCAAGGTTTCCGCGGCCGGGCTGCGTCCGCCGCGCGAGGTGATGGATGAAGCGACCCTCGCGGCATGGGCGGCATCGGGAGGCGAGTACGTATTCGGCATCGCCGACGCGCGGAGCGCGAGCCCAGAGATCGTTGCCGTCGACGGCGACACGCTGGTGCTGTTCGGCCGCGTGACGCAGGATGACTTCGTGGCGCTCCGGCGCGCCGGTCCCTCCCCTGATCCGGCGGCGCTCGCCGCCTCGTTTCTCACCGACTTCGAGAAGGTGCGCGCGTTAGGTGGCGTGTACAGCTTCAGCTACCATTCGCATCTCCTCGCGCGCCCCGAGCTCGTGCCGGCGCTGGCGGCCGTCGCGCGCGGTGTGCGCCGCGCCGATGATACGTGGGTTGCCCGGGCCGCGGACGTCGCCGACTGGTGGCGAGCGCGCTCGGCCGTTGACGTCGTGCCGAGGCGTGTCGCCGAAGGCGCTGTCGAGATCACCCTTCGCAACACCGGCGCATTCGCGCTGCGCGATGCAGCGCTGTCGATCTGGCCGCCGTCCACGATGTCGGCGCCGGCCGTCGAGGGCGGGCGCCTGACGACGTGGTCGGCCGATCGCGTCACCGTCGCGCTACCGTCCATCGCGCCGGGTGCGACGCATACCGTACGACTCGTGACGGGAGGCGGCCAGTGAGTCGTCACTGGCGCGGCTCGGCGGCGATGACCGCACTTTTCGTTAGTGCGTGCCTCGCGCCGATGGATCCGTCGAAGGCCGACGTGGAGCTCGTTCACGTCACCTTTGGCGCCGCGCGTCGCACGGTGGATACGATCGCCGTGCGCGCCACGACGCGCGCCAACGCGGTGGCGTATGCCGCCGAGGGGCACGACGTCGGCATCACGCGATTCGAGTTCAGCAGCTCCAATGCGGCCGTCGCCAGCGTCGATTCACTCGGCACTGTGCGGGGCGTCTCTCCCGGCACGGCGGTGATCACGGCCCGCGCGCCTTCTGGAAAAGAGGGCAGCGCCACGATCGTCGTCATCCCATCGACCATCGCGTATCGCATCACGGTCGGTGGTCCCCCCGAGGCGCTCGCCTTCTCGGTCGACGCGACGCGACTCTACGTGCCCGTTCGACCGGACTCGCTGGCGGTCATCGATGCGCTCGGGCAGCTCCGCGTCGCCACGGTTTTCCTCGGCGCCGGGGCCAATCGTGCCGCGGCGACCACGAGTCACGTGATCGCGTTCGAGGCCGGCTCGTCATCGGCGGCGCTGCTGTCGGCCGCCACCGAGCGCGCTTCGGGCGCGTTGGCGCTGGGGGCGCCGTCACATGACATCGTTGCGCTGGGCGAGCGAGCCTACGTTGCCCAGGGAGGAGCCGGGCGTATCGCGATCATCGAGGGCAACG
>DASTYE010000285.1:0-4094 GCA_035765135.1 Gemmatimonadaceae bacterium
CTGCCGCCCGCCACCGGAGCACGTCACTGACGATCTCTGGTCGGGTATCGTCGGGATGCCAGATGTCCGCGAGCCGCGCATCCGGATCAACGATCCAGTACGTGCGAACTCGCTGACGCTGGTACAGGCGTCGCTTGACGAGCCGGTCCGCCCGTGCCGACGACGGGGAGACGACCTCCACGGCGAGCAGGAGCGTGCGAACCGTCCTCCAGCTCGCGGATGCCTCGCCCGCTGGAAAAACGAACAGATCGGGCTGAACGAGCTTTTCTCGGTCCCACGTGATGTCGGCGGGCGAGAAGAGTGCGACGACATCCGTCCGCCCACTCACATAGCCGATCAGCGCGGCGTGCAGCCGGCTGAGAACCCACTGGTGCGGAAGACTCGGCGCGGGCGTCACCAGCAGCTCGCCGTCTACCAGCTCATACCGGTTCCCGTCATCGGGGAACGCGAGCACTTCGTCCACGGTGTAGCGGCGGGCAGCGTCAGCCATACCCATACTATCGGTGCTCCTCGGCCGAGGGGGCAAGGCATGGCCGAGGATGCGGCCGAGAGACACGGCGGGCCGCATCACTTCCTCCCGACTCAGCGCGGCGCACCGCCGTGAAGCGAAACCCCTGAGCGAAACAGCGCGCTGAAAATCTCGCGCGCCTAGTTGTGGCTCAACCTCGATCAGTGGGAAGGAGCTCTTCCCACGCCCGCGGCCGCTCCGGGAAGCGAGCACACGAATGCAGCCACGGCATTCGCGCGACGGTTTGCATCAGTGAGCGAAGCGCCGCGCAGGAAATCACAGACCAGCGCCGCTGTGAATGCGTCCCCGGCACCAACCGTGTCCACGACACGGACAGCGGCCGCCGGCTCGACCGACTCCTCATCGCCGGCGACCAGAATCGCACCGCGTGGTCCGCACGTCAGCGCCACGAGCTGCAGCGCGAACTGACGCGCCAGCGCCTTGAGCGTGCCCGGCGTTTTTGCCGGATGAATTCCACACAGCGAAGCCACGACAGGCAGCTCGTCCTCGTTCAGTTTCATCGCGGAGGCCAGTTCCAGCGAACGCTCGATCATCTCACGGTCGTGAAAGTCCTGCCGCAGGTTCACGTCGAATATCCGCAGCGCCGACGGACGCATTTCTCTCAGGAAGCGGTGTAGCGTCTCCCGCGACACGGGCGAACGCTGCGCCAGGGTTCCGAAGCACACGGCGTCCGTCCGACCGGCCAGCTGCTCGAGACCGTCGCTCCACGGAATGTGGTCCCACGCGGCATCGGTCGCGATCTCGAATGCGGGCCGCTTCTCGGCATCGAGCGTCACGTTCACGCAACCCGTCGCGTGCTCGCTGTCCCGCGCGATGTGGTCCACGCGCGCGCCCTGCACCCGCAGCTGGTCCACCGCGCGGTCGCCCAGCTCGTCCGCGCCTACCGCGCTAATGATCCACGCCTCGGCGCCAAGTGCCGCTGCGTGACAGGCGAAGTTCGCCGGCGCGCCGCCCAGGTGCGCGCCGTCGGGATACACGTCCCATAGCACTTCGCCGATGCCGACCACCACCGGCCGCCGCTCGGCGGCGCTGGTCATTGCCTGAGGCCGAGCCGGAGCTGCAGCGCTTCGAGCGGGACGCCCTTCGTCTCAGGCACCATGGTCCGCACCCACACGAGCTGCAGCGCCATCATCCCGCAGAAGAAGAGGAAGATCCAGCCGGGAGCGAAGGCGCTCACCATCGTGGGGAACGCCGTCGTGAGCAGCGCCGCGAAGATCCAGTGCGTCGCGCTCCCAAGCGACTGCCCCTCGGCCCGATGCTCGTTCGGAAAGATCTCGGCGATCAGCACCCAGATCACCGTCCCCTGACCCACCGCGTGCGACGCGATGAACGCGAAGATGCACACGGGCACGATCGCATACGTCTGCGTGAAGAACGCCCACGCGCACAGCCCGAGCGAGGCGATGTAGCCGAACGACCCGATGGTGAGCAGCGCGCGCCGCCCAAGGCGGTCGATGAGCCAGAGCCCGATGAAGGTGAAGACGAGATTCGTCACGCCGATGCCGATGGACTGAAGCAGGGCTGCCTGGCGGCCGAGTCCCGTAAGCTCGAAGATGCGCGGCGCGAAATAGAGAATCGCGTTGATGCCCGAGAGCTGGTTGAAGAATGCCACGAAAAACGCCAGCAGGATCGGTACGCGCAGCCGCCTCGTCCAGAAGCGCGACCCAGCGGGCTGATTGGCCGACGCAACCACGATCGCGTCCGCTTCGCTCTCGATCTGCCCCGCGGGCGCGTCGGGCTCGATCATCGCCAGCACACGCAGTCCCGCCGCGCGATCGCGCTTGCGGGTGAGCAGCCAGCGGGGACTTTCCGGAATCGAGAGGCACATCAGCGTGTAGGCCAGCGCGGGTACCGCCTCGACGCCCAGCATCCAGCGCCACGCGTTGTCGCCGACGCCGCCAAGAGCTGCGTTTGACGCGAATGCCACGAGGATGCCGAACACGATGTTGAACTGAAACAGACCGGTGAGGCGTCCGCGATACGCCGGCGGGGAAATCTCGGCGATGTACATTGGCGCCGTCACGGTGGAGATGCCGATCCCGAGACCTCCGATGAAGCGCGCGATCGTGAGCGACGTGGCGTCCCACGCCAGCCCGGACCCGACCGCCGATACCGTATAGAGGACGCCTACCCAGAGAAGCGTCGGCTTCCGACCAAGGCGGTCGGCAGGCCATGCGCCCATCAGCGCGCCGAGGACGGTGCCGTACAGCGCCGACGCCATGACGATGCCGTGGGCGCCGGCGCTCAGCCCCCACAAACGCTGAATCGTCTGTTCGGCGCCGGAGATGACGACGGTGTCGAAGCCGAAGAGGAAGCCAGCGAGCGCGGACGTCAGGGACCAAATCAGCAGCTGGCGTCTGACACCGGTCTGCACCGTGCGATGCGGCGGCTGGAGACTATCGGGCCGGGAGACGGTCGAGAAATTCATGCGGCATCGTGGGCGACGATGTGCCGGCCGTCAAGGAGAAGGCACAACGGCTCGGTCGTGGGGCAGCGCCAAGACGATGGCGATGGAGATGACGCCACACTGACGGCTGCCACGGACCATTCTGTCCGTCCCGTGCGTGAGGCGATATGTTCTCGAGCGTGAACGCGTCGAGTGGCCTGACCGCAGCCGACATCGAGCGATTGTCGATCCCCGGAAAGCAAGTGGAGCTCGTTCGGGGGCGACTCGTGGTGCGGGAACCACCGGGCACCAGGCACGGGGTCATCGCCGCAAACCTCACCGCCCATCTGAGCAACTTCGTCCGCCAACGCGGGCTGGGGACCGTCTGCGCTCAGGATTCGGGATTCATGATCGCGTCGGATCCCGACACGGTTCGCGCTCCGGACGTCGCGTTTCTGGAAGGCCAGCAAGCGGGCCGCATTCCCGAGTGTGGATACGCCGAGTTGGCGCCGGCTCTGGTGGTGGAGGTCCTGTCGCCCGACGACTCGCTCTCCGAGGTTCTGGCGAAGGTGGCTGACTGGTTCGCGAGCGGTACCCGGCTCGTGTGGCTTGTCGATCCGCACCAGAGGCAGGTACATGTGTACCGCCAGAGCGGGGGCATCTCGCTTCTCGGGGGCGACGCCGCCCTCGACGGGGAAGATCTCCTCCCGGGATTCGTGTGCCCGCTTCCCGACGTATTCGCTTGAGGTAGCCCGCTCTACGTCGAACAGGCTTTCACGAACGCGCTCACCGCGCTGGGACCGGACCCGCCGCCCGCGTCCTCATCATGCTTGAAGAAGACGTACGCCTCGCTCCACGTCTGGCTGTTCACGCACCTGGCCCACTCGCCTAACGCGCCATCGGTGTAGTCGGGACGATGCAGCCGGAGATACCCCCACGTCGCCGTCGCGTGAATCGGACACTTGAAGTCCTCCTGCTCCGCCACGCACATGGCCACGTCGTGCTCGCGAAGCGCCGCGAACACGTCTTCATCGAACCAGCTCTCGTGCCGGAATTCGATCGTGAAGCGGCGATCCGCCGGAAGCAGCCCAAGGAAGCCGCGAAGCCTGGCCGTCTCCTTCTTCATGTTCGGCGGCAGCTGAAACAGAATCGGTCCCAGCCTGTCGCCTAACGTCGCCG
>DASTYE010000286.1:0-3243 GCA_035765135.1 Gemmatimonadaceae bacterium
GCGCGCGACGTTTCGCCCCGGCGCGCATAAATATCCCCGAGGACGCGGAGACACTGCGCGCGGTGCAGCTCGCTCTTCGCGAGGACGAAGAAGCCCAGCGCCCCGGCGGCGAGCGATTCGGCGCGCGGGAGGTCATCCTGCGCTGCCAGCGCCTCGGCGTAGTTCAATGTCGCGATGCCAAGCAGCTCGAAGTCGTCGACCTGACGTGCCGCCTCGATCGCCTGCCGCGCGATGGAGGCTGCACTGGCGTACCGGCCACGATCGAGTGCGGCGGCCGCCTGGTTGTTCAGCACGAAGGCGACGCCCCACTCGTATCCGGCGCGGCGGAAGTGCCAGTACGAATCCAGGAAGAGGCGCTCGGCGGCATCGAGGTCGGCACGCTGGGCGGCGATCGCGCCCATGTTCTGAAGCGCGAGCCCACGCACACGGTCATCGACCGGCAGCTCGAGGACGCGCTCGTACAGCGGGACGGCCGCGTCGAACTCACCGCGCTGGTGGTAGACATTCGCTTCGGCATTGATCGCTTCGGCGTACAGCGAATACTCGCCGGCCCGCCGGGCGAGCGTCGCGCCCTCACGCGCCGAATCCGTCGCCTCATCCCAGAGCGACCACACGCGATACAGATCCGCCTTGCGACACAACGCCGCTGCACGCACGGCTTCATCGCCACTGCGTGACGCGGTCTCGTAGAAGTGCAACGCCTCTTCGAGCAGCCCTGCCTTCTGCAGCCGCAGCCCTTCGTCGAGCTGCTCTCTCTCCGACGCAATCACGTGTGCTCCTCTGTCAAGTGGACGCGCACGAGCTTCTGCAATGTGCCGCACGACACTTCGACACCGAACCTTCGCCGCGACAGACTGACCGGTTGCTTGGATTCCTCCCCCGCGTCGCTCCTGTAGACCCCACAGGAGCACCCCACATATGCACTCCTGCCACCGACCGGGGCTGTTCGCCCCAGCGCTGCTGCTGGCGTTTCTCGTTGCCTGCGACGATGCAGAGCCAACGGCTGCACTCGAAGCTCAGCCTTCGTTCGCCTCTCAGCGCGCGCTCGAGCGCGCGAGCTTGTTCGTCTCGTGCGAGACCAGCGACGTCACCGTCGGCTCGGCCGTCATCGACGCCGAGGGAGGTGTCCTCGCCTCTGGTGCGGCTGTCGTGCTCATCCCTCCTCAGGCCGTGCGCACGGCAACACGCTTCACTGTCGAGCCGATGCCTGGCCGCGTGCTTCGTGTTCGGATAACGGCCGGGGGTGCGAGAGACTTTGTTTTTGCGCGTCCGATCGCGGTCATGATAGGGTATGAGCATTGTCCACGCCAGGAGTTACGGCGTGGAAGGCTCACTGTCTGGCACGTCGACGACCGTACAGGCGCCCCCCTGGAAGAAATGCCGACGGTCCACGACCCCCGAAACGAGGCCGTTGGCTTCCTGACCACGCACCTCTCTACCTACGCGGTAGCTCACTGACCCCTCTCCCCATCGAAAGAGGAACGAGCACGAAGACCGAGGAATTCAATTGGATGATCCTCCAAATTGAATTCCTCGGTCCTTGTTCATCGTTCCTGCTTCGCCGCTCATTCGGTAGCCATCCCGGCCTCGAAAGGCACCTCCGTACTGGCCGCGTGCTTCCGGCCACGCACCACTCCGAGCCACTCCTTGGCCGAGTCGGCGAGAATCACGATCACGGCGATCATGAAGAAGGCCGCGACGGCCGCGTCGAGGCGATCGTTGAAGATCATGCGCGCCCCCGCCGCGGCGTCCGCGGCACCGCGTGGCAGCACGCCGGCGGCGAGCTGCTCCGAGAGCATCCTCGCGTGCGCGAGGAAGCCGAGCCGCGGATCATCGGCGAAGATCTTGGCCCACCCGCCGACCATCGTCACGATGACCAGCCACGCCAGGGGCACCAGCGTGATCGGGGCATAACGAGCCTTCCCCATCTTGATGATCACCGTCGTCCCGACGCAGAGCGCGACCGCCGCCAGCAGCTGGTTCGCGATCCCGAAGAGCGGCCACAGGGAGTTGATGCCGCCAAGGGGATCGGTGACGCCCTGGTAGAGGAAGTGACCCCACATCGCCACGAAGATCGCGCTGGAGAGCACGATCGCCGGGTACCAGGAGATGCGCCCGAACGGCTCCCACAGGTGGCGACCCAGATCCTGAAGCATGAATCGGCCGACGCGCGTGCCGGCGTCGAGCGTCGTCAGGATGAAGAGCGCCTCGAACATGATGGCGAAGTGGTACCAGAGCGCCATCGCGCCGCTGCCGCCGAGGACCTGTGAGAAGATATTCGCCATGCCCACGGCGAGGCTCGGCGCGCCTCCGGTGCGTGACAACATCGTCTCCTCGCCGACCTGCGCGGCGATCGCGTGAATCTCCCCCGGCGTCACCGTGAAGCCCCACTGGGCGATCGCCGCCGCCGCTGTTTCCGCCGTGCCGCCGAGCGCCGCCGCGGGCGCGTTGATCGCGAAGTAGAGGCCGGGGGTGAGCACGCATGCCGCGATCAGCGCCATCACCGCCACGAGCGACTCCATCAGCATCGCGCCGTACCCGATCGGGCGTGCATCGGTCTCGTTCTCGAGCATCTTCGGCGTGGTGCCCGACGCCACCAGCGCGTGGAATCCGGAGATCGCGCCGCACGCGATCGTGATGAACGCGAACGGAAAGACCTTTCCCGCGAAGATCGGCCCGGTGCCGTCGACGAATTGCGTGAGCGCCGGCATCTGCAGCGGTGGCAGCGAGACCAGGATGCCTAACGCCAACGCGACCACGACCCCGATCTTGACGAATGCCGAGAGGTAATCGCGCGGCGCGAGCAGCATCCAGACCGGGAGCACCGAGGCGGCGAAACCATACGCCATGATCCACCAGGCGAGCGTCGTTCCGCCGAGCGTGAACGTCGCCGCCAGCGTCGGGTTTTCCGCGACCCATCGGCCCGCGTACACGGACAGCACGAGCAGCACGACGCCGATCGCCGAGGCCTCGAGCACCTTCCCGGGCCGGATCCACCGCAGGTAGACGCCGAGCAGCATCGCGATCGGAATCGTCAGCGCGATCGTCACCGTACCCCACGGACTCGAGCGCAACGCGTTCACCACGACGAGCGCGAGCACCGAGATGAGCACGATCATGATGCCGAGGACGGCGACGAGCGCGGTAAATCCGGCGATGGGGCCGATCTCATCCTTCGCCATCTGCCCGAGCGACTTTCCGTTGCGTCGGACGGACGAGGCGAGGATCACCATGTCCTGCACG
>DASTYE010000287.1:0-29858 GCA_035765135.1 Gemmatimonadaceae bacterium
CAAACCGGACGCATTCTGCGCCGAGGCGATCCGCGTCAGGCAGCACGCAAGAAGAGCCACGATGATCCTTGTCATGGTCCGAACTTCTTCGGAAGCTCACCTCCGCGATAGAGGGAATGGGACGAACTGGCCGCGCGATGGAGCAAGCAGCAGTCGGTACCAAGGGGCTGGCCTCGCGTGAAGCAAAGCAACCGCTGTTTTACCGCAACGGACGCGAAGGATCGCAACGGGGATACTCCTTCGCGACCTCCGCGTCCTTTGCGGTAAAAAACACCCGCCCCGAACCAGGACGTCGTCGCGGTATCGCTAGGCCTTCAGGAGTGCACGAATCTTGGCGCTATGCGTGCGACTCGAGACGATTCGCGAACCATCCTTCATCGTCAGCACGTACTGGCCGTGCACGTGCGGCTCGAGCGTCGCGACGCAGTCCACGTTGACGATCGCGGAGCGGTGCACGCGGACGAACTTGTGCGGGTCGAGTCTCGCTTCGACGGACTTGAGCGTCTCCCGCACGAGGTGCCGCCGTCCGCCGCTGTGCAGCCGAGCGTAGTTCCCCTCGCCGGCAATCCATTCGACGTCCTCGGCGCGCACGAGCGTCATCCTCGACGCCGACCGCACGACGAACCGCGCTTCGGGGCGAGGGCGCTCCGTCACCCGAGCACGAGCACGCGTTAGCGCCGCGTGAAACCGCGCGCGGTCGAAGGGCTTGAGAAGGTAGTCGACCGCGCTGACGTCGAACGCGCGCAATGCATACGCGTCGTACGCGGTCACGACCACGATGAAGGGACGCTGTTCGGGAGCCAACTCCGCCTCGAGCAGCTGCACGAGGGCGAAGCCGTCCATCCCTGGCATCCGGACATCGAGAAAAAGCACCTGCGGGGCAGACTCGAGAATTCCCGTGAGGGCTTCCTCTCCGGTTCGATACTCTCCGACGAGCGCGACGTCCTTCTCGTCAGCCAATAGCGTGCGGATGCGCTCGCGTCCCAGCGGCTCGTCGTCGACCAGGGCGACGCGCAGCATCTCAGGCAACGGCGGTTCGGAAGGGAATGTCCACCGCGACGAGCAGCCCGCCGTCGTCACCTTTGGTGAGGCGCAGCGAATGGTCCAGTCCGTAGCGCTCGCGCAGCCGCTCGCGTGTGTTCGTTAGGCCGATCCCCTCACGCGGAAACCCATTGCCCTGAAGCGCACCACCGAGGCCATCGTCCGAGACCGAGAGGCGAAGACGTTCTCCGTTCCGGCTGGCTCGAATCGTCACGCGGCCAGGTCCATGGCGCGACCCGATACCGTGCTGGAGGGCGTTCTCGACGAGCGGCTGGAGCACGAATCGCGGGACGAGGGCGCCATTCGTCTCGGTCTCGACGTTCACGTCGACCGTGAGGCGGTCTTCGAAGCGCACCCGCGCGATGTCGAGGTATGCATCCAGCAGCTTCAGCTCCTCGGCGAGCGGCACCTCCGGGCGATCGCGACCGTCGAGGGTGCGCCGAAGCAGGTCGCCGAGTCGAGCAAGCATGGTGTCGGCCGCTTCGACGTCGCGATGCATGAGCGTCGAGACGGCATGCAGCGTGTTGAACAGGAAGTGCGGCTGCAGCTGCGCGGTGAGCGTTTCGAGGCGCGCTTCGGCGAGCCGTGTCTCCAGGCGTGCGGCGCGCGCGGTGTCTTCCATCGCCCGGCGGTTGAACTCGACCGCGTGGATGACGGCGAACATCGCGGCGAACGCCATGAACTCGCTGACGAAGTTGCCCACGATCAGGCGCCCGACGACAACGCTACGGTACTCGGGGATCAGCCACCCGACGATCCCGGCATACATCAGGTATTTGACCGGGACGCAGGCGAGCGCGACGAGCGTCTGAATGCCGACGGACCTCCACCAGCGCGCGCGCTCCCACGGAATCGCTCGCACGATCCAGAAGAACAGCGGCGTGAAGATCGCGCACGTGTACCAGTCGGCGAGCCGGTCGATGACCACCGGCGTCCAGGGCACCGGGCGACCATCGCGCATGAAGTAGATGGACGTCTGTACGGCCGAGAGGAGGCCGAGCACGGTCCAGACGGCGAAGCCGAGCAGCCACGGCTGCCAGCGTCGGGCGAGCGGGGCGGGAGGAAGCATCAGGAGGGAATCTGCCCGCCGGACCGGGGGAGGCAAGCGCCGCTCGTCCCGTCGGACGGCCAGTTCGCCCTCGGGGTGCTCTCCCCGGGGCGGGGATTTGCTCGACCAACGCACCGAACCGGACGCGGCCGCGCCTAACGTGATACCTGGTGGACTGATTCTCTGTTTCGGACGGCCGGCCCGGGGCCGCAGATGACGCAGAAGGCCGCAGAAACTGCAACATCAACGGCCTATCACGGATTCCACGAATTTTGAACGGCGAAACTTCACGGATTACGGCAACTGAAAGGACTTTTTGGAACTGCAACAACAAACCCAAGGAACGGCAGACCCGATAAGCCGCCGTGATCTTCATCCGGTGGGTTCTCACAGAGCCTTTCGCAGTTGCCGTTTATCCGTGCCGTTTTGCCGTTCACGATCCGTGGTCATCCGTGATGAAGCTGTTGCCGTTGCCGTTACGTCTGCAGCCGTCTGCGGCTCTCAGTAAGTGATCGAGGCACGAGCCTTGAAGGACTCGTCGCCGGCTGCCTTCTCAACGCCTCGAGGTGGATAACGTCTATGTCGCGCAAACGGCGAGGCAAAGGGCTCGCGCTGGTCGCGGTTGTCGGTGTCGCGCTCGCCTCTGGAACGGCGTGCAAGGAGGGTGACACTGAGAGGTCGGCGAATCCGGCGGACACGCTGTTCGCCGATTTCGCGAAGCGCGTCGATTCGTACATCACGCTTCGCGAGAAGCTCACCGACTCCATCGGCGACCTCGATCCGACGAAGAGTCAGGAGGAGATCGCCGCGCGCGCGACCGCGCTCGGCAACGCGATCATCGCCGCGCGACCCGATGCAAAACAGGGAGACATCTTCACCCCGGAAGTTGCGGCGTTCGTCGCCACGCTGATCGGGCAGGAATACAAGCGGCGCTCCGCGCCGGTGCTCGAGACGCGCGAAGACCAGCAGGAGGAGCTTCCGGACTTCGAGCCTCAGGTGAATCAGATCTATCCCACGACGTATCCCCTTGCGACGTTCCCGCCGGCCCTCCTCCCGGTGCTGCCACCGCTCCCCGAGGAGGTCGAATACCGGATCGTGCGGGATTATCTCATCCTGCGCGACATCGAGGCGAACGTCATCCTGGACTACATGCCCGGGGCCGTGCCCAGCGGAGGATGATTTCCATGAAGCGACACTTCGCCATGCTCGCCGGCGTCGCGGCCGTATGTGTGCCGGTCTGCGCGACAGCTCAGGACATGAAGCTCCCGGTGATGGACAACTCGGTTCGGTTCCTGGTCATCGGGGATGCCGGAACCGGCGACCGGGAGCAGAACCAGGTGGCGGCGCAAATCGTTAGGTGGTACAACGAGTTCCCGTTTACCTTCGCGCTGATGCTCGGCGACAACATCTATGGGAACGAACGTCCGCAGGACTTCACGAGAAAGTTCGAGAGACCGTACAAGAGGCTCCTGGACGCCGGCGTGAAGTTCCACGCCGCGCTCGGAAACCACGACGATCCCAACCAGCGTTACTACAAGCCGTTCAACCTCGATGGAAAGCGGTACCGCACCTTCAAGGAAGGGAACGTGCGGTTCTTCATCCTCGACAGCAACTACCTGGACCCCGAGCAGGTGCAGTGGCTCGAGAAGGAGCTGGACGACTCGGAGTCGGAGTGGAAGATCGTCTACTTCCATCATCCGTTGTACACGACGGCGCGGCGCGGGCCAGAGGTGGAGCTCCGAGAGATCCTCGAGCCGCTCTTCGTGAAGCACGGTGTCGATGTCGTGTTCACCGGCCACGAGCACATCTACGAGCGGTTCAAGCCGCAGAGGGGGATTCACTACTTCGTCGTCGGCGGTGCCGCCAAGCTGCGGCGGGGTGACACACGCCGCGGACCGCTCACCGCGGCGGCCTTCGACCGCGATCGCTCCTTTATGATCGTCGCGATCGTCGAGAACAAGATGTTCTTCCAGGTGGTCAGTCGAGGCGGCGCCGTCGTCGACGAGGGGATCATCACCAATCGAGAGACGGCCAACGCGACGCAGGCGGCCGTTATGCCCCTCGTGCGCTCGCCCTGAGATGTGTCGTGGCGGTAGCGGGCCGGTGAGCCGCAGCGGACGCAGACGAACGCAGAAACTGCAACAGCAACGTCAACAGCAACGTCAACAGCAACGTCAACAGCTTATCACGGATGACCACGGATCTTGAACGGCGAAACGGCGCGGGTTTACCGGCAACTGCAAACCAGCTTTGTGAGAACCTATGAGGTAAGGGTCGCGGTGGCTGACCGGGCCTAGCCATTCATAGGTTTGCTGTTGCAGTTCCAAAAGGCTCCTCCAGTTGACGTGTCCGTGTCGTTTCGCCGTTCAAAATCAGTGAAATCCCGTGGTAACGCTGTTGACGTTGCAGTTTCTGCGTCCTTCTGCGTCATCTGCGGCTCCCGACCCCGGGCGCATCCGAAACACAGAATCAATCCACTACTGCTCGAACATCCCCTTCGGCGTCTGACCTTTGAGAAAAGGCTCGATGAAGGCGTGAAGCAGGTCGGGTTGCGTGATGACGGCCGTGTGTGACGTCGCCGGCATCACCGCGAGACGCGAGGCCGGGAGCGGTTTTCCCATGTCGCCCATGCCCCCGCCGCCGAGCAGCCGGAACAGGGCGACGGAATGCTCGAGGGTCGCGACGTCGGCGTCTCCGGTGATGATGAGTACCGGCGTCTTCATCGCTTTCATGTCCGCTTCCCACGCCATTGGCTCCTTCTCGAGTGCGATCAGCTTCCTGACCAGCTCGGGAAAGCCGTTAGGATTGGCGGCCAGCTTGGGATACTCCTTCGCGAAAGGCATCTGGAGGAACATCTCGACTGTCATCTGCGGAATGAATGCCGTGAACTCCGGCTGCCAGCCCTTGACATCGTATGCGACGGACGCCGCCACGAGCTTGTTCACCTTTGCCGGGTGGCGAATGGCCAGCTGCAGCCCCGCTACGGCGCCCATGGAGTAGCCGAACACATCGGCCTTCGGGAGACCGACGGCCTCCATGAACGCCGCCACGTCATCCGCGAGGTTGGGATAAGTGATGGGCCGGTCGATGTCGGTCGTGCGTCCGTGACCCTGAAACTCGAGTGCATACACCTTGTGCGTCTGGGCGAGCTTCGGAATGATCGCGCCCATGCCCGGGAGGTTCATGTAGGCGCCGTGCAACACGATCAGCGGATCGCCGCTGCCCGACACTTCGTAATACATCTGCATGCCGTTCACCTTGACGCGATTGCCCACGGCCTGGGCCTGGGCAAAGGTGCCGGTGAGAAGCAGGGATGCGGCAATCAGGACCGTATGGACCATTGGATCTTTCCTCTCCTTCGCGGTTGTTGACGGGTTAACCTCGGTCGCGGGAATGCGGGCGCGCGTTCGTCAGCCTAACGCGATGCCGGGCTGCCGCAACGGGGGTTACGACGTATAGCCGGCCCATTCTCCAGACGCTAGAACGTTCTTGATCCGCTGAACGTGCCTGCGTATCGCGGCGCCCTCTGTCCGGGGTAACTCGAGAGCACTCGCGGACCGGCTGGGGTCGCAGAGTCACTTGATCGGAACCGTAGCAGGCTTGCCTGGCTCGCCGATATACACGATCAGCAGGCGCGCCCGCGCCGTGGCGCTGGCGTTACGTGCAATGTCGTGAACTGTACCCGGCGCTTCCCACCAGCTCTCACCTGCCTTGTGGATCTGCACCGCGCCGCCGTTGAACTGATTCTCGACGGTTCCCTCGACCACGTATGCGACGATGGCCACATCGTGCCGGTGACGGGGTGCGCTGGCGCTCGGCTGCAGCTCGATGACGGCCGCCTGGACCTCACGGAAGTCACCAGCCGGAAGAGTCTGCCTGAGGAGATCGGTGCGAGTCACAGGGCTGACGGCCGGCGGTTGCTGAGCGGAGGCAGGCGAGACCGTCGCGAATCTGACGACGCCAAACAGGACAATCGAGAGACCGGAGATCTTCATGGTTACTCGTTTCGTTAGGTGGTGGCTCTCAGGAGCAGGCCGCCGATCGGTCAGTCGTTGACGACAACGGATCCGTGGTACTCTCCGCCGACGGCGACCTGCGCTTCAACCTCGAGCCTCCCCGCGACGCCGTTCGACAGGATCAGACGGCCCTCGATTCGCCCCCCGGGCTGTACTCGACCCATGTAGAGAAGGTTGGCCTGCGCCGGCTGACCATCCACCGTGCCCTCGAACACCGCCTCAGAACGGAAGACGTCCGGATAGGTGCCCGGAGGCGTGGTCGCGACATCGGTGCATGGCGCGAAGACCAGCGCGCTCGTCTGCCCGGAGGCGGTTCCTTCGATGGTCCCGGTGAAGACGAGTTGCCCCTCCACTTCGAGCAGGCAATTGCTCCCCCTCGGCGTGAGGGTGAGGGTCGAGAAATCGACGATCGCGTCGAAGTGTCCCGACGTCTCCAACCGGCGCGCCGGTGACATCGCGAGCTCCGAGGCCTGGAGCGTGGGGCCTGTCGGACCGAGCGCGTTTTCGCTCCCGTCCGCACAAGCGCCGGTGACGAGCACTGCCGTTCCGACGGCAACGAGTCGAAGGACTTCCATAGGGCCTCCTTGCGCATTTGACATCCTGCGTCCTGATGCCTGCATCGGCCCAGGGCGCTTTCCTTTCCAACCGGCCAGCATTGCGTCCTTGCGGCCACCCTAACGGGTTGCAGCTTGCAAAGTGGCCTCAGCCATCATCGGCAAGGATGCATGCGTATTCGTGATCTCGCGAGGGGCCATGCGCCGCGCGCTCCAGCATGAGACGTCCGCCGGCGGGATACGAGTGTCCCAGGGCCGTGTGCCGGGGTGTGTACCTCGGGACCCAGCGCGTCGGAGGTGCCGTGACCTCCAGATTCGCTCGTTCGACCCTTGTCATCGCCGCCGGCACGGCATGCCTAACGGCGTGCCCCATCCCTGGCAACTTCACGGATACCACGTCGTCCCCCCTGATGGGCCGACTCCGCGGCGCCGATGGTCGCCCATCGACCGCGACAAGGTGACGCACATCGAGAGGCTGCAGCTGTGGCAGCGCGAGGGTCGAGGGCTGGCGAGTCTATTCGGCATCAAGAAGAGCTTCATGAACGACTTCGACGAGGCGGAGCTCGTGTTCGAGCTCGGGCCGCCGGGGCAGGCGAAGCAGGTCGCAGGTCCATGACGATTCGCATCGGCGAGGCACTGGCCGCCGCTCTTCTGCTGCCGGCCATCGCGACAGCGCAGGTCGCGCCAGAACGGCTGCTGGATCCACATCTCGTGGATTCTCCGTGGGGCGACTTTCCTCTCAGCAGACTTCAACCCGGAGCGCGGCTGCGCCTCACGACGTCAGATGGCCAGAGCAAAGCGCGCCTGATCACGCTCGGTGACAGCGTCCTCGCGCTTCGCATGGGTGGGAGTCCGCAAGTCGAGACGCTGACTCTTCCGCAGCTTCGTACACTCCACGCGCTCGAGGTTCGAGCGGTGCCAGCGATGGCGCAAACGCGTGACCACGATCGACGCTCTCACCGGCGTCGTGGTCGGTGCGGTCGTCGGGGCCACAGGCTACAGTGGCAGGTCGTCAAAGTTCGCCGAGGAGAGCCGGTCGGGATACGTTGCCGCGCGGGCGTCGGTCGGAGGGCTCGTCGGAATGGCGGTTGGCCATTACATCATTGGGCGCGCGCGCTGGCGCCCGGTGAGCATACCGAAACCGGGACCCACGCAGGCGTTAGGCTTCGACGCTTCTCCGCTCCGCGTGCAGTCGGATTTCCCTCAGCATCGCGTGGCGAATCAGGCCGCTCCACGGCCGGATGACCAGCCAATACGCTCCGAACCTGCCCCGCACGTCGGGGGCGCACCGGACGCGCGTCTCGGTGCGCAGCGCGGTCCGCCCGTCGGCGCGCGCCGCGACCATGAAGTTCCATCCGGCGATCGCGAACCCTCGTGGCGGGCCGCCCGCGAAGTCGGCGGCACTTACCTCTGTGCGAAGGCCGCGCGGCGTCCAGAACCGCCCCAGAGCACCGATCACCAGCTCGTCAGGTGCCCGCTCGGCGACAATCCGGAAGCCGGAGCGCTCGAGGTCCGCGAGCCGGCTGCCGCGCCGCGCTCGACGCTCCCGCCACTCGACCAGTGCATCGCGGGGAGTGCGTTGCACGGCCAGGATGGCGGCGGGCAATGCGCGAAGAGCGAGAAGCGCTCGGGTGATTGGTCCAGCGATAAGATCCGCCTCCCGGATGGCTGCATAAACTACGGCGGGGCTCGCCCGTACCACCGTGGAATGGCGCTCGACGACATCGTAGCGCGGCATGACCTCATCCAGGAGCACCGAGCCTCCTCGTCAGGCTGTGTGACGTCGTGCCCGGCGTCACGGATAGTAGAGGACAAAGACTCCGGCGAGCACGAACACCTGAATCCACAAACCCCACCAAGCCAAGCTGAGCAGCGAAGCGCTCCGCACCAGCTGCTCCAACACCATGCGGCGCAGGAGAACGATCGAAAGCGGACACAGGACTAGCGCGGACGTGATGACGCCGAAGGCGTATCCGCCGAAGATCACGGCCATCGCGATGTGCCCGATAGCGTTTTCCAGTCGGGCGAGGACGAGCATGGCGTACACCATGAAGGGCCATCCCGGTGCTCTGGAGCGCGCGCAAGCCATTGCGACGAAGAGGAAGGCGGCGAAAAGGAACACGCCGACCTGCAGGATGAATGACGGGTGATCCGGAACGCGCGCTCGGACAAACTCCGGGAGGAAGCCGCCGTGCGAACTGATCCACGGCAGCATCGTGAAATACTCTTCGACTTCGTGAAGAAGGAAGAGCGCAGGGCTGACGAGGATGAGGACGGCGACGCGTCGGGAGGGCCGAGCCGTCGCCACCTGTTGCTGGTGATCGAGATCCGTGACGATGAGATCGTCCATCAGACTCCTGTCCGGCGCGCCGAGCTTCACGCGTGATCATCAACGTCCCGCTGGTCACGACAGTTCCTCGGCGTGTGACACCGGCTCAAAACATCTAATGAGCGACGTCTCAGGGTTCAAAGGACATAGGGAATGATCATCCTGGTTCGCCGTCGGTAGTCGGCATAACGATCCCCGAAGATGCAGGTGAGCAGCTTCTCCTCCGCCCTCGCGCGCAAGGCGAAGGTCGGGACACACGCGAACAGCACGATGATGAGCGCGGGCGCGCTGCCGAAGGCGAGCGCCTGGCCGACCGCAAGAATGGAGAGGCCGAGGTAGATGGGGTGGCGCACGAGTCGATAGGGCCCCGTTGTAACGAGCCCCGTCCGCTGATCTGCCTCGGGCACGAGGCTCCACGCTGCACCGAGTTCGGCGCGGGATCTCAGCACGAGCGCCGCGCCCGCGAGCGCCAGCAGCGAGCCTGACGCGGCCATCATCAGCGCCGTGAAACCGGCGACGCCGCCGGCACAGACGAAGAGTGAAACGAAGAACAGGACGAACGAAGCGACGTTTGCCACCACCGGTGCTTGATCGCCGCCACTCCGGCGCGTTCGTCCCCCGAGTCTTCCGCGACGTGCAGTGGCCAGAAAGGACATGGGTCCGGCAAAGGCCATCAGGGATATGATCCTGAACACTACGACCAGCGTCGACATCTCCTATCGTGCTTCCCGCCGAATGAGATGGAGCCCGATCGGCAGCAGGAGGATGGGAAGCACGAAGCTCACCCCGAGGGCAATGATCGGCCGCTCAGCCCAGCCAGCGCCGACGCCGGCGAAAAGGAACGCGATGGGTACGCTGCCCGTGGTCAGCGCCGCGATGAACTTTCGCTTCGGCATGCCCGCAAGTCCGGCGAGGAAGGCCATGACCTCGGGGATGCTGTAGGGAAAGCTGCGGGTGAGGACGATCGCCCATGCTCCACCCTGATCGAACAAACGCTCCATCTTGCTCAGGGAGCGGGACCTAACGAAGCGTTGCACGAATCGCCGCGCGGACGTCAGCATCAGCGCGTACCCGAGCAGGCCGCCGGTGATCAGGCCGACGCTGCCCAGCAATCCTCCGAGCAGGGTTCCGTAGATAATGCCGAGCGCGGCGATGACGGCCGTCTGCGGGACGGGCAACACCACGTCGGCCCAGATGAGAACAATGCCGACGGCCCACGCCCAGCGTTCATACTCGCGGAGCCTCAGAACCGCTTCATTGGCTTCCTCGGGCGACGGCATCTTCGCGCATGACGCCAGCACGAGCGCCAGGCCGAGCACGAGGAGGCGTCCCGTCACTGCGCGGTCGCAGCACACACAACCGGCGATCTGGAGGCGGCGCTCCTCGCCAATGGTCACAGCCAGCGGCGGACACGGGCCTTGTACGCCCGATAGGCGTCGCCGAACCGCCGTTCCAGGTACGCTTCCTCGCGCGCGACGACGCCGTAGCGCATAACGATTGCCAGCGGCAGGGCGAGGAGCAGCATCCACGAGCTGCGGACCGCTACGCCGATGCCGGCGTAGATGACGAACATCCCGAGATAGATGGGATTGCGGCTGAAGGCGTGAACGCCGGTCGTCACCAGCGTGCGCGTCGGCTCGATCGTGGGTACTGGCGTCGCGGCTCGGCCGAAGTTCCGGATCCCGGCGGTCGCGAGCGCGAGACCGATGACGACCAGGAAGCCGCCGGCGATCCAGTGGGCGGCGCCGCCCTCATGGGCGCCCAACCGCAATGGCAGCAGGCGATCCAGCGCGAGACCGAGCAGAAGTGCGGCGAGAAAGAGGCGGGGGGGACGCGCGACGGCCCGGGCCGTACCGAGGTCGCCTTTGTCCTGCGCAGCCGAGTCCTGGTTCATGGTCGCACCCGCGAAGCGTGTCGCGCACCGAGATGACACCGTGATTGTCAATGATGCAAAGTGACAACCACGGTGTCAAGGAGGCGGCGGCTCGAACGCATGGACCCCTCCCCCGTATCCCTGACTGACGAGCGCGCGGGCAATGGTGGTATCTTCCCGGCACCGCGGAACGGAGGCGATACGTCAATACGGCAGGGAACCGGTGCGGCTGCGAGGGCAGGGGCGGTCCCGAGCGTCGACAGAAAAGCCGAGGCGGTCGCCGAGCTGATGCTCGAAGTGGCCCAATGCTTCTTCAGGATACGCGCTGTCGGCCAGAAGACGGGGCTCATCACCGGCTGGGGTGGCGGCGCGTTCGGCTTCATGCGAAGCCTCGCGCTGCTTGGTCCACTAACGGTGCCGCAGATCGCCCAGATGCGTCCCACCAGCCGGCAGCGCATGCAACGGCTGGCGGATGAGCTCGCGGCCGCGGGCCTGGTGGAGTTCATCGACAACCCGAGGCACCGCCGCTCGAAGCTCGTACAGCTGACGCGCAAGGGTGATGCGCGCTACCGGACGTTGAGCGCCCGCTTCCTTGCGATTGCCTCGACGATGGGCGGCGATGTGAGCGAGGCAGATCTCCGGAAGGCCATCGACGTCGTGCGGCGGATCAGCGATGAGGCGAAGAGTCGCTCGGAGCGCGCTGTGCGACGGACGCGTTCCGGCGGCAACGGGCGGTTGACGAAGCGGTAGGCGAACGCCGGCTATCGCCAGGCGCAGACGGCGTACTTGCCGATCTGGATATCGCGGTAGCGCTCCGCGCTGACAGCGCACGATGTATCGTCATCCGCGAGCAAGAGATTCAGGTCCTGCTTCCCGATGACGCGCTTGGGCATGATGCCGCGCTCGGGCGTCGAGCGGCCCTGCTGCGTTGGGCGCGGGGTTTCTTCGACCTGACGGCCGCCTGCCAATGGGTCGACGCGCTGGCCGCCATGAAGGCAAGCGACGGCAATCACGACCAGCGACAGTGCGGGAACGGCCCGAAGCGGAGTGGGCGACGCGAACCTCATATCGAGGGATGTAGCCTGCATAACGCGAGCGCTCAACCCCAACCGGCTGTCACGGAGCACGCGACGCACGCCGCTGCGGCTCTGCAGCGGGCTGGCGTCAGGCGACAGTAGCGGCTCCGCGGGCGGAGCCACGAGAGAGGAGCACTTTCGGGGAAGCCGAGTCTCGTCACGGAATGGCGCGCCGTAAAACGACGATGGCCACTCTAACAACGGCGCCTGTCAGCTGCAACGGTTGTGGTTAGGCGAGCTCATCACATCCGAGGTCCTGGTACGCCGCCAACGCGCACTCGAGCCGATGCCACCAGCCTTCTGCCTTCATCCCGCGACTCCAGAAGAGAATCGGTATGGTCAGGTTGCGCACGACGCAGCGCCGATAATCGAGCCACAATTCGTCGAATGCGTAGGTCATCAGACCGCGCGCCATGAGACCCTCGTGATAGTGCTCGAGCAAGGGGCGCTCGAGCTCGCGCCGTCGACTCGGGTACCAGTGCAGCGCCATGAGGAAGGCCAGATCTCGCGCCCCGACATCCAGGTGCCACAGTTGCCAATCGATCAGGAAGGCCGGGCCGTCACCCGAGCGGGGGAACAGGAAGTTCCAGGTATGCGCGTCACCGTGAGCGACGGTCAGCGCGCGGGTGTCGGTGAGGCGCAGCCAGGGCTCGAGCGAGGAGCCGAACACTCGCTCGTACACCCGCCGACCCTCGGCGGTGAGAGCGTCCCCGAGGGCGTCGATGAACGCGGGCAAATGGGCCGCGACGCCGTGAACCATGGTCGTCAGGCTCTCCGCTGTATGGAACCGACCGACGGTGTGGCCGAGCGTCGGTGCCTCCCACCAATGTGAATGAACCCGGACCAGGGCATCGATCGCCAGCTCGCATTGGCGCCGAGACGGCGGCAGGGGCCAGGGCGGGTGATCGTGAGTATCGCGGAGATCCTCGAGGACGATGGTTTCCGTATCACGGCGGCCCTCATCCAGGGCGGCGACGCAGCGCACGAGCGGCGGGGCACCGAGAAGGGGCGCGACTGTGCGGTAGAAGTGGGCCTCACCAGTGCCCGGCGTCGTTACCGGTGTGAGTGGCGACTTGACGATCAGGCGGCGCGGCACGTCGCCTGCCACGTCCGCGGTGTATGTCGCCACGAGGAAGGTGAGCGTGGATATCGAGGTTTCGATTTCCTGTTCGATGCGGATGTCGGTGACGGCGCCAGTGCGAAGACTGTCGGAGCGCCGGAGCCAATCCGTCAGCGTCGCAGCGGTGAGTGAAGAGTCGTGCAAGTGAAGCCTGAACGCGGGAAGGGTCGCAACGACGCGGCTGCCTAAGCTGCGACGGCTACCCTACGGTCACTCTACGATCTTCCAGAAGGAATCCTTGCGCGTGATCTTGCCGTCGACGAACTCGAGCAGGTCCACGCCGCGCACTTCGAGACGCTTCCCCGACACTGAGATGCCCGTGAGCGTCCATTCCGAGACGCCGAAATCACCACACGCCCAGTGCCGGTCGTCTCCATAGTGCACGTTCGGAATCCCCTCGAAGCGCTTGGCCAAGCCCGCTCGGACATCCTTCTTGCCGACGTATTGATCCCCGCGCGGTCCAGCACCGCGCGGCATGTAGAACACGCAATCGTCCGCGAAATAGCCCATGATGGCGTCCAGATCGTGACGATTGAATGCGTCCAGGAATCCCTTCAGGAGCTCTATGGTCACCTGCTCGGGCATGGGAGGGCCTCTATGCGACGACATTTGGGCAAGGGTTGTGGGTTGCCTAACGCAGCCTTTCACCGGTAGGAGCGCCTGGTGGAGCTCCTCGTTATGTCGCCGCTTCGGGGCGAAGGAACCGTGTAAAGGAGCGGCGCCAGGAAGTTTGACTTTGGGAGGCCAGCGGTTGCCAGCTACGCGCGCCTCTGTCGCATTATCACAGCGCTCCGAGCGTCCCGCCGCTTGTAACCGCCCACAATGAAACAAAGCTCGCCACCAACCCGACCCAGAGTTGGGGCAGGACCACCACGGCCAGGGTGTGCCCCCGACGCAGGTTAACGTCTCGCAGGAGAAACCCCGCGATCACAAGCTGAACCGCATAGAGCCCGCCAATGACGTACGCGAACCAGGGCAGTTGCGGTGGTGGCACGTGGTCCGGACTGTAGAAAAAACCGGCCCAGAGTAACGTGATCGCGGTGACGGCGAGCGGTGCAAAGCGTCTCCATCGCCGCAATCCAATGTTTGGAGGCGGCGCATCAACGTTGCGGTCGACGATCATCGCGGCGAGCGCAATACCGCCGGTGACGGGCCAGGCGGCCATAATCCAGGTAAGCGTGAGCCACGCGAGACCGAGAGGCAGTGTCAGTCCTGTCATACTGCCTCCCGTGAGAGCGGCCTCGCTCGAAGAATATCGTATTGTGGTATTCGCATAACGCCAACCGCTCAGACGGCATTCCTCAGGGTGGTGGCATACCTTAACGCTCGCACTCGTCAGGTGCAAAGGTTTGATATCCCCAACGAGGCTGTGCCGAGGTTCTATCTCGTCTGCATAGCGCCACCGCGCACCTGATGAGCGTGCGAAGCCACCAGTGTGGCGCTGCAGTCTATGCAGTACCGATCGGGAAAAGTAAAAGGAACGGTAGGGCGGTAAGAGCCGCGGCCGTCGCATGCAATGCCGAGTGCCAACGGCTGTGACGCCGCAGCAACCGGGCCGCCAGTGCGTAGCCGAGCCCGACCAGGAGAGCGTACGCTGCGAGCCAAAGCGTTTCACCACGCGCTGCGCTGTCACCCTCGAGTTGCGCCCCGAGCGCCGCCAACGAAAACAACCCGCATGCCGCGAGTGCGATGCCAGCCATGATCCAATCGACCACGCTCAGCGCGCGACGCCACCCACGCAGAGAAGCCGCGACGGGCTCTGCCACAGTCTCGACTGGCCTTCCCTGACCACGACGGTACCGGCCACGAAGCATGCAGCGCCCGCCGGCGCCGGTTGAACAGGACGCTGACGACCTCGCTACCGAGCCATGCAAAGTACAGGTACCCGATTGCTGGGTCCCACCAGGGGCGCATCGCGTTATACCGCTCGGAGATCTGCCCCCAGCTCAGCGCGTCGAAATCCGTGGCAGGAATGCGAGCGAGCACGATTGCGTAGATGATCAGCGAGGTGGTACCGAGCGCAATGTCGACCGAGCTTCGGCGCCACGCGTGGATCCAGGTAATGGGATGACCGGCAAGATCGCGAACCCGGATCCTGGCCACGTGCTTGCCGATCGTCTGTCCCCAGCGCGCGTGCCCGATGATCGTATATGCGAAGTATGCGACCGTGTTGACTACATAGACGGCGATCGCGGTGCCCCAGCTCGCACCCACCGCCCAGAAACCAAGAAAGGTTAGTGGAAGGAAGACAGCAAAGTCGATCAGCGCGGCCTTGAGGCGAACTCCGAAGCCGGCGTAGGTCAGAACGCCTCCGTTCCAGGGAGCGTGGTCACTGCATAACGATTGTCACGCGCCGATCGCATGCAATGCTCCTACCGGCCCGTTCGGTGTCTCGACCTCTCGCGAGGCATTGCGCGCGGTGGGTACCCTCGGTCTTCAAACGTCGAATTGGCACAGGTGGCGGTTGACCAGCTGGTAACGGGCTATGGGCGCGAGTCCAGGGGCCTGACGTCGCGTGTCAATTCGGAGAGCTCGGTCAGGATGTGGCTCCAGCCGCCGTGGTGCTTGTCGCGGATCTCCGCATCGGCGAGGCCGACGTGCTCCAGTGTGAGCCTTGTCTGCTGGCCGGGCGCTTCCGCGAACGTGAGCGTGACGCGACTGCCCTCGCCCGCGAGATGCGACCGCCACGTGAACACGATGCGCTCGTAACGCTCGATCTCGAGGTATTCGCCGTGATGCGGCAGGTCATGCCCTTCCACGTTCATCACGATCAGGAATTGGCCGCCCACCCGTGGATCGCACTCGGCGCGCGTGACCCGCACCTCCGGCCCTCCGCGCATGAAACGCTGTAGCGCCTCACGATCCAGCCACGCCTCGAATACCGTCCGCGGCGGAGCTGGAATGAGCCGCTCGATCACCACCGAAGGTGCTGAGTCATTCATCGTGAATTGCCTTTTTTGGACCGGCCCTCGCTGCGCGCGTAATCCACGAGCGCGTCGAGACGCGTGCTCCAGAAGTGGTGATGCGCGTGCAGGAACTCGTACGCGACCTGCAACGCGCTCCAGTCGACCGAGATCCAGTGCACGCGCCCTTCGATGCGGCGACGTACGACGCCCGCGCGCTCCAGCACTTTGACGTGCTTCGACACGCCATTGAGGGTCATCGAGAACGCTTCCGCGACCACGCCGACCGGCAGCTCGCCGGACTCCCGCAGGAGCGCGATGATGCGGCGGCGAGCCGGGTCGGCGAGGGCGTGAAACACGCGGCTGAGCCGAGCCTCGTCGGCGGCCTTGCCGCTCCGAGGGCTCAACCCCTTTCCCTCTCATTGCCGCGCCAGGCGTGCGGACTAATTCCAGTTGTCGATCTTGATGTCATTCGGTGACGGTTTCCCTCGACCCGTTTCCACGAGCTCTCTGAGACTCAACATGAATGTCGCCCACTTCGTACTGCAATGTGCCATGAACTCCACCGGCTCGCGCCAGTTCCGGTGACCGAAGAGCACGACGGTGAACTCCCCGTCCTGGGTCAGGTCGAAGGTCGCGTCCGTTCCGATCCATTCCTCCGGTCCCTTGCTGAAGCGCCACTGGACTTTCCGATTGGGCTCCAGTGCGACGACCTGCATGGTCATTCCGTCGAGCTCCTTGCCCTGGGGGGTCAGGAATCGAACGTCGATTTCTCCACCGGGCTTCGACGTCCCCGTTGTTTCCTTCGTCCACCAGCCGGCCACACCTTCGACCGTGGCCAGCGCCGCATAAACGTCCGCCGGGGAAGCCTTGATCCCCACGCGATGAATGATGTCCGGCATCGGGTTCCTCCGTGATATTCAACCCATTGGTTGTTCAACCTGTTGGTTGAATATTAGCGCATCGGCGGGCGGTGTCAAGGGCTCGCGTGTCGCGACTGAAACATGGCGGCCTCCCCGCCCATTGATGCTCATGGGGAACCCACGATAGGTATGATCGTCGAACACCTTGCCTGCCGATGACGATGACGCTGCGCGCTCGTTTCCTCCTGCTCGCTGTCGCGGGCATCCTGCCCTTTCTCGTCGCGCCGAAACGCATCCCCGAGCCGGTCACGGCGTCGGTCGCTCGGGGCGGAGCGGTGCACCAGCTTCGCGTCTACGAGATCTTCGATGAGAGGCGGGAGGTCTTTCACAGGAGGTTCCGCGATCACGCAATGCGGATCATGGAGCGATACGGCTTTCACATCCTCGCCACCTGGGAGTCGAAGCGGCCGGGAAGGACTGAGTTCGTCTATCTGCTCGAATGGCCCGACACCGCCACGATGCGGATTCGCTGGACTCAGTTCCTCGCCGATACCGAATGGATCGCCATCAAACGCGAGACCGGCGCGCAAGGCCGGTTGGTCGGCGAGATCGAGGATCGCACGATGTGGCTCACACCGTACTCGCCGACCTCAGTGCTCGGTCGGCGGCCCTGACGTCACCAGCTCGCCGTCATGGCCTGACCGTCGGTCGGCCAGGGATGGAAATGCGATTCCATGTTCCGGTCACGGCGGCGATCCACACGACGGCCGCAATCGCTTCCGGGGACAGCGCCGCGGCGGCTTCCATGTACACGTCGTTGGGCACATGAGCGTCCGCGATGCACGTGACGGCCTCGACGATCGCCAGCGCCGCGCGCTCCTTCGCGGTGTAATACTCTGTATCGCGCCAGGCCGCGACCAGCGCGACGCGATCCGGGGACTCACCATGACGAACGGCGTCGCGCGCATGCAGACGAACGCAGAACGCGCATTGATTCAGCTGCGACGCACGGAGCCGCAGGAGGTGCGAAAAGCCGATGGCGATGCCGGACTTCGTCGAGAATTGGGCCGTCAGGTCGTCCAGGCTGTTGAGTGCCTGACGAAGCTCCGGGGCGGCCACGCCCGGGCGAACACGCGGGGCTTCCATCGGGAAATTCCCTCAGCGCCCCGCGAGCTCGGCGCGAGGCTCGCAGCGCACTTCGGTCGTGACCGAGTTCGCGATGAAACAGTTCGCATGAGCGTCGTGATGCAGCGCGTCGACATCTGTCTCACGCAGCCGTTGCGTACCGCTGAAGGTCACCGATGGTCGCAGCGTGACCTCCAGCATGGCCAGCTTTCCATCGGCGTTGCGTCCGAGGACCCCCACCGCGTCGTCGACGTAGCGGTCGACGGTGAAGCCGCGCTTCGCCGCCTGCGCCAGAAACCAGAGCATGTGACAGCTCGAGAGCGACGCGACGAACGCCTCCTCGGGGTCGACCGCCGCGGCGACGGACTGGGGCAGCGCGACGACGTGCGGCGAAGACGACGCCGGCACTTCGATGCCTCCGTCGAAGCGCCATGTATGTCCGCGGCTGTATTTGTTGTCGGTGAACCGCGCGTCCTTCCGTTCCCACTCGATCCACACTCTGTATTCGCTCATCTGCGCTGCTCCACTGAGTCGTGTTGGCAATCATGCCGGGTCGCCACCTCGAGACCGCGGCAACCTCCCGATGGGGTGACGCCGGTGCCAGTCGGGCGAGGTGATCTGGC
Source organism: Gemmatimonadaceae bacterium (assembly GCA_035765135.1). GTDB lineage: Bacteria > Gemmatimonadota > Gemmatimonadetes > Gemmatimonadales > Gemmatimonadaceae > JAICNG01. The sequence continues at coordinate 18,572 of DASTYE010000287.1, forward strand.
GCATCCGTTGTGGGCATCGGCGACCGGCGTCCACGACCGTTCGGCATCGGGTTTTCACCGTTCGACCCGGCGCCGCACCCTTCCGCGGGCCCTCGATGGCGCGCGACCTGTCGGGCGGTATGTATGTCCGGCATGATGAACCGTTCACACGCCGCGGCAGCCGCGGCTTCTCATCAGCAGGAGAAACCATGTCCCTGGAAATGCGCACCGAATGCGAGCGATGCCACGAGCCGCTTCGCGCCGACGGCGACGCTTTCATCTGTAGCTACGAATGCAGCTACTGCCCGGATTGCGCCGATGCGCTGAGCCGAGTGTGTCCCAACTGCCGTGGTGAGCTCGTGGCGCGTCCAAAACGGAGGTAGCGTTCTCCACATGATGGGTGGTCTGCTCGCCACGCGGCCGCGCTTGTCCGCGTTCTGGATGACGACGCTCATCCAGGTCAGCGGGTGGTTTGCCTACGGCCTGAGCACCTTCCTGTCGCTCCTGCCGCACATGCCGCCGCACATGCGCGGCATCATGCTGGCAACGAAGATGTCGCGCGCCGTCATCGGGATGGCGCTGAGCCTGGTCATGCTGATGCTGTACCGCTGGCTGCGATCCCGCCGGCCGGGCATCGCCGTCACCGTCATTGCCGCGTGGGCGACGAGCGCCGTGTTCGGCGTCCTCTGGATGCGCCTGTTCCAGCTCGTGCTGCCGGCGTCGCTGCGCCACCCCGACGTCCCACGCGCGGAGATGACGTTACCGGTGCTCGCGGCGGACATGGAATCGCACCTCACCGCCGGCTCCACGGTCGAGATGGTCTTCGTGCTCCTGGCATGGAGCGGCATGTATCACGCCATCGTGCACTGGCGCGATCTGCAGGAGCGTGAGCGCCAGATGCACGAGGCGCAGCGGCTCGCGCATCACGCGCAGGTCGCGATGCTGTCGTACCAGATCAACCCTCATTTCCTGTTCAACGCACTCAACTCCATCCGGGCGATGATCGCGGAGAATCAGCGCCGCGCAAAGGACATGGTGACCCAGCTCGCCGTGTTCCTGCGCTATACACTCACCGCCGACGCGACGCGACACGTGACGGTGGCCGAGGAGTTCGAGATGATCGATGGATATCTCGCGATCGAAGCCATCCGCTTCGAGGAACGGCTCGACGCGCAGACGTATGTTGATCCCCACGTTGCCGGCTGTCGCATTCCGCGATTCATCGTGCACCCGCTCGTCGAAAACGCCATCAAGCATGGGAGGGCCGCAGGCGGTCAGCCCCTCCACTTGCGAGTCCGTGCCGCGCCCTCCGCGGAAGGCAGAGTAATGATCTCCGTCCGAAACACGGGCGCATTGAAGCCCGGGCGGTCGTCAGGCGCCCAGGGGTTTGGCGTCGGCTGGAAGAACATCCGCCACCGGCTCGAGCTGCTCTACGGTTCCGATGCGCACTTCACCGTGGTCGAGCAGGACGGGTGGGTGGTCGTGACGATCGACATGCCCGCGGTGATGCCGGCGGGCTCGAACGCGACGGCGTCCGGAGCGATTCAGCATGCTTAGAGCCGTGATCGTGGACGACGAGCGACTGGCGCGCCGCGAGCTCCGCGAGCTGCTCGCCGCTGTTCCCGACGTGGACGTGGTCGGGGAAGCCGAGACCATCCGCGCTGCCGCCGAAGTAATTCGCGTGACCGATGCCGACGCGGTGTTTCTGGACGTACAGCTCGGGGAGGAATCGGGGTTCGATCTGCTGCCGCAGCTCGCGCCGGGCGTGCAGGTCGTCTTCGTGACGGCTTTCGAGCAGTACGCCATCCGCGCGTTCGAGCAGAACGCGGTGGATTACCTGCTCAAGCCCGTTGCACCGCAGCGCCTCGCCGCCGCGCTCTCCCGGCTCGGCAGCAAGCCCGCTGCCACGCCCGACCTCGAGCCGTTGTCGTACCACGACTTCCTGTTCGCGCGCGTGGACGGCCGCATGCACTTCATCAAGGTGCGGCACATCGCGGCGGTCGTGGCGAACGGGAACGACAGCGCCGTATGGCTCGCCAACGGCGCGCGCGTCCACCTGCGCAAGAGCATCAGCGAATGGGCGGCGCGTCTGCCGCATCCGTACTTCATGAGAACGCACCGGGGAGCGATCGTGAACCTCGAGTACGTCGAGCGCGTCGAGGACTGGTCACGCTCCAGCCACCTGCTCTACGTGCGTGGCTTCAAGGAACCGGTGCACATGAGCCGGCGCTACGCCGCGGAGATCCGCGCCCGGATGGGCTGACGCGTCAGCGGCGCCGGTTCGCCGAGCGCCACGAGCGGCGCCTGGCTGTGACGAGCGGGCCGCGTCCTCCGCGCGCCACTCGACCCCGCTTTCACTCCGAAGGCTGACAAGACCTTCAGCGCCCCGGTGCCGCCGTGCAACCATTCACCGGAACGCGCGTCGGCGCCCGTCGGCGCATAACGATGGTACCGGAAGAGGTCATCTCGTGAGCAACTTCCCGATCATTCATCGCATCCAGGGCCGGTCGCTGCCCGTCAACGCGTACGTCGTCGAATCGAGCGACGCGCTCGTCCTGGTGGATAGCGCACTCACCGTCTCCGACGGCCGCGCGGTGAGGGACCGCATCCGGGCGCTCGGCAAGTCGCTCGTGGGCGCGATCGTCACGCACGCGCACCCCGATCACTACGGCGCCCTCATCGAGGTGATTGACGACACGCGCGTGCCCGTGGTCGCGCTCGAGGGCGTGGATTCCGCGATCCGTCGTCAAGATGCGGACAAGGAGCGGATCCTCCGCCCGATGTTCGGCGACGAATGGCCACGGCAGCGTCTCTTTCCCAATCGTACCGTCTGGGACGGCGACTCCGTGTCGTTCGACGGTATCAGCTTCACCGTCGAGGACCTGGGGCCGGGCGAGTCGCCGTACGACAGCATCTGGATGCTGGAGGGAACCGACGCGGTTTTCGTTGGCGACCTGGTATACAACCACATGCACGCGTACCTCGCCGACGGCTATTGGGCGCAGTGGCTCCGGAATATCGACACCGCGCGTTCGGTGCTCGCGCCCGGGGCGGTGCTGTTCCCCGGACATGGTGACCGCGCCACGATCGGGCAGCTCGACTGGCAGGAGCATTACATCCGCACGTTCATCGACGCGCTGATGCAGACGCGCGAAGCCGCGACATCGGAGGCCGCGGTCGAGCAGGTGACGGCGGCCATGAAGAGGTATCTGCCGGCCGAGGATCTGCTGTTCCTCATGCAGCTCAGCGTCCCGCCGCTGTGGGCCGCGGGAAGGACGATCAGCACCGGCGGTTGACATGATGTCGGGACACTACGCCAGGGTCGCGAACGTGAGGATAGGAGCCCGACCTACGAATGCGAGTGTCCCCTCCGATGGGGATCCTCGCTGTCGCGCGCGCTGCGACGGCGGTTAGATGTGATGGCTACCTTGCATCGCGCTCGTGCAGGCGGGCGCGCACTGCATCGACGATGCGGCGCCCGGAGGGCAGAATGCCGAGGACGGCCTTGGCCCCCGGGTCGACGACGATCTCATCGTCGACGAGGACTTTGAACTCCCCATAGCGGCCGTGGACCATGGCCACCTCTTGCCCGAGCTCGCGGCGGAGCCGAGCCGCCACCCGGGCGGCGTGGAGCCCCGAGACTCAGTATGCGCAATAGCGGACGGTGATCCGTGCCAAGGGTACCTCCTCAGCGTGGCGCTCGTGCGTCGGCATAACGCTGTCCCGTATGAGCGTCCGACGCCAGCGGCGATTGATTGATTAGCACCTTGAAGCTCCACCCATTTCCCCTGATGGCAGAACAGAGTGGTGGAAGCCTTTCCCATGAAGATGTGGTCGAGACCGTCGTGATCACGAGCGGGGCGGGAGGCTCCCCGTACCATTCCGCTCGCCGATCGATTTCTGGAATCGTCGCAACACCGATCGCGCGAGAAAAGCCAAACTCCCCATCGCCGATGCCCTGCATCTGCACGGCGTCATCGAATACCCATCTCACGCGCCACGCGCTCGACGAGCCGCGCAAAACGCGGGTCGGAGCGCAACGGATCCAGCGCGGGGTCACTCAGCACGGCGCGATGTGGCCACTGCCATCGGCTGCGCTCGAGCCACGCGAAGGCGCTGTCGGGCTCTCGTAAGGCGACGTACGCCCGCCCCACGTTGAAGGGCTCGAAGGGCCGACGCTTCGCGAGCTCCAGGTTCCGGCGTGCCGTGCCCGTGTCCCCCCGCAGCGCCTGAACGTAAGCGAGGTCGGCCAGCAGGTCCGGACGTTCCGGATGATACTGGATCGCCCTCTCGAGCGCGGGAACCGCCTCGTCGAGCTTTCCCGCGAGCGCGTACGCCATCCCCAGGCGCGCGTAGGTGCGCCCGAAGGTCGGTCCGATCTCGACGGTTCGGCGATACTGATCGATGGCGCAGTCGTAATCGCGCGCGAGATAGCACTGCCATCCGTAATTGCTGCTCGGTACGACCGCGAACGGGTCGAGCTCGTACGCCCGCCGACTTTCCTCCATCGCCTCCCTCGGCCTGCCCAAACCGGACAGAAGCAGCGAATACCAGGTGTGTGCGGTCGCATGGCTCGGATTCAGCTCGATCGCCCGAAGCAGCTCTCGCTCCGCCCCGTGCCAGTTCTTCTCCGCCTGGAGCGACATGGCGGCCGCGACGTGCGCATCGGCCGACTTGTCGTCGAGCGCAATCGCACGATCGGCGGCCCATTTCGCCCGCGAGAACGCCTCGGTCTCCGACAGATCCGAAAGATTGAGGTGCCATGCTGTGCGGTACGTGTCGGCGAGCCCCGCATAGGCATCGGCATAGCTCGAGTCCCGGGCGATCGCTTGCTGATAGTACTCGAGCGCGCGCCGATGGCCTTCCTTGGTTCGGGTGTTCCAGAGGTACCGCCCGCGGCGGTACATCTGATAGGCCACGGGATCCCTCGTTCCCTGCCTCACGAGTGCAGTTTCTGCCCGCTCGCCCAGCTCGACTTCGAGCGCGCGGACGACCTGACGAGCGATCTGCTCCTGCACTCGAAAGACGTCTCCGAGGTCGGTCTCGTAGTTCTCGGCCCACAGATGCTCGTCGGCGCGAGCGTCGATGAGCTGCGCGGAGATCCGCACGCGCGTGCCGCTCCTGCGCACACTGCCTTCGAGGATGTGAGCGACGCCCAGCTCGCGCGCGATCTCCGGAAGTGGCCGCTCGGTTCCCTTGTAGTGCATGGCCGACGTCCGAGAGATGACGCGGAGCTCCGGAACGGACGCGAGACCGCTGATGATCTCCTCGGTGAGGCCATCATTGAAAGAGTCGTCGTCGTCCTCCGCATCGAGATTGACAAAGGGCAGGACGGCGATCGAGCGCTCGGGAGGCTGCGACAGGCCGGGGCCGATGGCCCACAGCGCCGCGACGACGACGAGCACGAGGGCGGTCATCGCGAGCGCGCCCCTCCTGGAGAGCACCTTCGGCCGACGTGGTTCGCTTTGGCCGTGCTCGGCGACCTCAGTCGCCGCAGGAACATCGGCCGGTTCGCGTTGCGATTCAGGGGGCGGTGAAACATCTGGCACCGCGGCCGGCTGCTTGCGCATCCGCTCGGCGAATCCCCGGATGTCCGGCCCTGCTGCGATCCCGAATTCCTGCTCGAGCAGTCGCTGATGAACCGAGGCGTGCTGCAGAGCCGCGACGCGATTGCCGCTCGCCTCCAGCGATTGCATGAGCCGGAGGGCGACGCGTGAGTCATACGGATCCTGGGCCGCGCGCCTCTTCCACCACTCCGCCGCGCGCGAGGCATCGCCCTCCGCCTCCGCGGCTTCGGCGAGTGCTTCGAGCGCCTTTCCATAGCGGGTGGCAAATCGTTCGCGCTCCCGAGCCGCCCACTGCTCGAACTCCGGTGCGTCGCCCACGAAGAAGCCGTCGAGGAACGGACCGGTATACAGCGCGACGGCACCCGCATGGTCGCCTCGCGCGACGGCGGCATCGAAGTCAGCCGCATCCGTTCGCACAACGCCGGGGTTCAGCCGAAGGTCGTCCCCTTCCGACAGCAGGGCACTTTCGCCCAACTCCGTTCGAACGACGTACGTGGAAACCTTGAGGAGATTCCGGCCTCGCTCGGAGTCGCTCTCCGGCCAGAGGGTCGCGATGAGCTTGTCACGACTCAGCCGCTGGCCGGGCGCTACGGCAATGAGCGCGAGCAGGCCAAGGCGGTGTCGTTGTGCGACACGCCCGTACAGAGGGACGCCTTCCCCGTCGTCAGGTGTGATCGAGGGGCCGCCGAAGAGCCTGAGATGGAAGGTCGGGGAAGCGCTCATCGGAGTTCACCGGCTCGACACTTTGCGTTCACTGCCTGCCATCAACATACGCGCGTCACGGCTGGCGCAGGAGAGTAGGTCGCCCCGTTTGCGTCTGCCGCATCTCAGCAGCGAACCCATGAATCGTTTCGAGGAGGATGTATGTCAGGAAGAAGGACTTGGCCGTTTGGCCTGGCGGTGGTTGCCGTCATGGCGGCGGCGTGTGCGGATCCCGGTACGGCACCGCCGTCGATGTCGAAGGGAGCTTTCGATGGACCAGCGGCGCAGACGGTTTCCGACCTCGCTGCCGCTCGCGCGAGCGTCGGCTGGCAGGGGCAGGGGAGAGCGCTGGTGGCCGCGAACAATATGAGCCCGCTCGCGGCAGCTCGCGTGTTGGCGGCGATGAGCATCGCCCAATATCGGGCCGTGTCGGCCATTCCCGACCCGGATCAGGACGAGCAGCTGCCCGCGAACGGCGTGGGCGCCGGTGGGCGAAGCGCGCTCGAAGCTCGTCGTGGCGCTGTCGCGGGTGCCTCGGTTCGGGTGCTGAGCTTCCTGTTCCCGGCGGCCGCGGGATCTTTGGAGCTGCGTGTACAAGCGGAAGCGGAAGCTGGGCCAGGAGCCGTGCATCCGCACTTCGAGCGCGGTCTCGCGATCGGACGTGCCGCGGGCGATGTGTTAGTGGAACGCCTGAAAAACGACCGCTTCACTGTCCCGTGGACTGGGACCGTTCCGGTGGGACCTGGGATGTGGGTGGCGAACGGCCCCCCCGCGGGCGCGACTTTCGGCGGCGTCGCCCCGTATCTCATGACATCGGGTGCGCAATTCCGGCCACCGCCGCCACCGGCATTCGGGTCAGCCGCATTCCTGACTGACCTGGCCGAGATCCGCACCTTTTCGGATACGCGCACACCCGGGCAAAGGGCGCTGGCGATTGCCTGGAATTACGCCACTGGAACGTTCACCCCGCCGGGCTACTGGAATCTCACGGCCGCCAACTACGTCGAAGCGTTCGGGCTGGACGAGCGGGCCGCAACGCGCGTGTTCGCGGTGATGGGTGCAGCGATGATGGATGCGCTCATCGGCTGCTGGGACGCGAAGTACTTCTATTGGATGTTGCGGCCCAGCCAGGCGGATGGGCTCATTACGTTGACCTTCGGCTTGCCGAATCATCCATCGTATCCCTCGGGGCACTCCTGCGTCTCGGCCGCCGCCGCGACGGTGCTGAAAGACGCCTTCCCTGAACGGGGGGCGGAGCTGGACGGTTGGGTGGAGGAAGCGGGGCTGTCGCGGATGTACGCCGGCATCCACTACCGCTTCGACATCACCGCGGGTGCCAACCTTGGTCGAGCCGTCGCGCACTGGGCGATCGCGAACGCCGATCGGCTCGAGTAACGCGTTAGGCAGGCCGCCACTGCGCCATCGAAAGTCCGTTGTTTGACCGCAAAGGACGCAAAGGACGCTGAGGTTGCCTTCGCTCCTTGGCGTCCTTTGCGGTAAGGAAGAACATTGTTGCTGAATTTCGCAACATCGCCAGGCAAGGTCCTTCATGATCGTTAGGAGAGGGGTAGTCGCAACTCGGATGCAGTCCACTGGATTCTCGTTGCATGACGCATCCCTCGCCCGAGTTCCTTTGCCCGAGAATGCCCGCGTGCGTCGTCATGCGCAGGAGGATCGAAGCCAGTTGACGACCGCGCGGGCAAGCGCGATACGTCGGTCGGAGAACGAGTGGTCGGTATCCCAGGTGAGCGCGGTGAGGCGCTGCGCGCCGGCTCGTTGCAGTGCGGTGACGAGACCGTCGTGATCCGACCTGAGGGCGGAGCCGACGAGAAGCACCGGCCGGTCGGCGAGGGCGCGCGCATGCGTCGTCAAGTCCCAGCGATCCGCGTTCGCCTTCATCTCGGACACCAGTGCGGCACCGCCCCCTTCAGCTCGATAGGGCGCCCCTGGCGTGGTGAGCGAATCGTTGGCCGCGACGACCGCGGAGTCGGCCGAGCGGTTGCCTTGCAGCACGCGTGCGTACGCGCCGGTGTTCCTCGAGTCCAGTCCAGCGACGCACTTGACGCGGGGATCCGCGGCCGCGGTCATGAGCGCCAGCCATCCACCCATGCTATGCCCAACGAGCGCCACGCGCGCAGTGTCGACGCCGAACCGCGCCGCTGTCGAACTGGAGCGGGCCCAGCGAAGCGCGGCGTGCACGTCCTCGAGCGCATGCGTGCGTGAGAACGTGCCGCCACTCCCCCAGCTGCCGCGGTAGTTGAAGAAGAGCACCGAATAACCGGCGCGCCGGATGGCCTGTGCGAGGTCGAGGTTGCGCTCGTTCCCGGGGTTGCCGTGGAGGAGGAGAACGATCGGGTGCGGGCCCCGCCCGGCGGCGACGTAGAGGATCGCGTTGAGCCGCTCCCCTCCGCTTTCGAGCGCGAGCTCCGCCATCCGGGCGGGAAACGCGGAGTCTCGCGCAGGCGGGTCCATCGTGACGGGATCGTAGGCGCCGTTAGGTGACGGCGGCGCCGATCGATCCGCGTGCACGCCGTGACACGCAATGACCGCGAGGGTCAGAGCACAGCCAAGCCCGAGAACCCGCCGTCGTTCTTTCATGCGAAGGTCATTGGGGCGAGGGGTCCCGCTCATGTCTCAACGTTCACGCTCAGCGGATTCCCCGGCAAGATCGGCGGCGACTGCGTTCTTACCGCAAAGGACGCAAAGGACGCAAAGGACGCGAAGGACGCTGAGCTTGTCTTCGCGCCCTTTGTGTCCCTTGCGGTCAAAAGGAGGGGTTATATAGCCTCGTTCCGCAGCCAAGTCCGCAACACAAGCGCAGTCACTAGTATTGTCATGCATGACGCATCCCTCGCCCGAGTTCCTTGACCTTCAGACCGCCCTGGCCGGTGAGTACTCGCTCCAGCGCGAGCTCGGGCGCGGGGGCATGGGGATCGTCTACCTCGCGCGCGATGTGCAGCTCGACCGCGACGTCGCCATCAAGGTCCTGCCAAGTCATCTGGCCCACAGGACTGACGCACGCGAGCGCTTTCTCCGCGAGGCGCGCATGGCGGCGGGACTCTCGCACCCGCACATCGTCCCGATCCATCGCGTGAGCGAAGTTGGTGGCTTCGTCTTCTTCGTCATGAGCTACGTCGAAGGCGAAACGCTCGGCGAGCGATTGCGGACGCGCGGTCCACTGCCGCCGGCCGAAGCCGCACGCATCCTGCGCGAGGTCGCCTGGGCGCTCGCGTACGCGCATGGACGCGGCATCGTGCATCGAGACGTGAAGCCGGACAACATCCTGCTCGAGGCACACACGGGACGCGCGCTCGTCACCGACTTCGGCATCGCGCATGGTGGCCGCGATCCCGGGGTCGTGACCGATCCAGGGAAGATCATGGGCACGGTGCAGTTCATGAGTCCCGAGCAGGCCGCGAGTGAGTCGATCGACGGGAGAAGCGACATCTACGCGCTCGGCGTGGTCGGCTATCTCGCGGTGAGCGGCCGGCTGCCTTACGAGGCGCCGACCGTTCCCGCGCTGCTGCTGCGGCAGGCCACCCAGGACGCACCGAGCGTCATGCGCGTAGCCCCCGGGCTGCCGCCCGCGCTCGGCGCGGCGATCGACCGGTGCCTCGCACGCGACCCCGCCTCACGATTCAGCGATGGCGAGGCGTTGGCCGACGCGCTGGCCCCGCCGCCTGACGCGCGGCCCGCGCTCCCGACCACGCTGCGTGCCTGGCTCGGGGCGCGGAATCCGCTGCTCGTTCCGTATCTCGGGTGGACCGCGGTGTTCGGCACCCTGACGTTAATGAATCTCGGCGTCTGGGTGACTGGTAATCGCCCCGATGGTCCGGCGGATATTCTGCTGCTGGCCGCGATCGCGTCGTTGCCTGTCTTTCCCATCGTCGGGTTCCACATCAATCAGGCGTACCGGCAGTTTCGCGCCGGACACACACTGTCCGACCTGCGCGCCGCACTCGGGATCGATCGGCGCGAGCGAGCCGAAACGGAGGCGGTCGTTCTCGAAAAGGAGGAGCCTCGCGGTCACCGGATTCTGCGAGCCGCCACGGTGGGGGCGGGGACCTGGCTTGCGGTGACGTTCGGCCTGGTTGTCTCGGGCGTGGTTCACGAAAGTCAGCTTAACCCCATGTTCATTGTCGCTCCCGTGCTCGCCACCTTGCTCACTGGAGCGGCGAGCAATGCGCTCGACGTGCAGTTCATTCCGACGAAGATCCGAAAGTGGTGGCAGACGGGGATCCGCGAGCGCCTCTGGAACAGCCGCGCTGGCGAGTGGCTCGCTCGCCGCCTCGGCGCGCCGGAGCGCTCGAAGCTCGCGGGCGCATCCGCGTTTCGCGCGACGGAGGCAGCGCTCGGCGTGGCGGCGTCGGAGCTCTTCTCGGCGTTACCGAAGGAATACAGGGAGCAGCTCGCCGACCTGCCGTCGATCGTCGATGCGCTCGAGACACAGGCGGCCGCCGCGCGCGCGGAGATCGAAGCGCTCGCCGCGCTCGTCCCTAACGAGTCGGGCGGCGCCGAGGTCCTGGCTGCGCGGAAGAGAGCGGCGGCGACCCACCTTGCCGACAGCGTCGCCGCGCTCGAAGGGATACGTCTCGATCTGCTCCGCCTGCACGCCGGGGCCGTGGATCTTGCGCCGCTCACCACGCTACTGGATGCCGCGCGTCTCATCGGTGAGGACGCGAGCCGACTCGTTGAGGCCCGGCGGGAGGTCGAGGAGGCTACACGCCGCCGCCTCGGAGCGGAGCGGACTCCGACGCCCGCCTAACGGCGGATCTCAGGGCGCCAGTCCTACGCGGCGCAGCAGCCTTTGGAAACGCGGATCCTTGCGCAGTGGGTCCCAACCGGGGCTCACCTTCAGCCCCGTGAGTCCATTGTCGTGTTCCGCGTATGCTCGTTCGAGCCACGCAAGGGCCTGTTCCCTGTCTCCCATGGCAAGAAAGGCCCCGGCCATGACTGAGGGCTGGACACCGTCGCGCGGGCTCAGCCGAAGAAACTCCTGAGCTGCATGCCGCGCCTGCGCGGTCTGGCCGGAGCGGGTG
>DASTYE010000288.1:0-8845 GCA_035765135.1 Gemmatimonadaceae bacterium
CAAGCTCCGAGGCGAGCTCGGGCCGCACGCGCCCGAGCGCGGGAAGGAGGTCGAGCCTCACACGATTTCGCAGGTAGAGCCGCGAGAGGTTCGTCGGGTCGTCGATGAACGACACTCGCCACGCCTGCGCGCACTCGCCGAGAGTAGACCGCGCCAGCGCGAGGAACGGACGCCCCACATGCGACGGCGCGAGCAGGCCGGCGAGTCCCCGTGCGCCGGAGCCGCGGAGCGCGCGCATGAGCACCGTCTCGACGTGATCGTCCAGCGTGTGCGCGGTGATCATGCGGGCGCCGAGCTCTCGTGAGGTCGCTCGCAGAAACTCCATTCGCTGAGCGCGCCACGCCGCCTCCGTTGTCGCCGGCGCAGCGCTGAGGCCCCTTCGCGCCTCGAGCCCGAGGGAGCGCGCGCGCGCCTCGACGAGCGAAGCGGCGCTCGTGGCCGCCTCGCCGGTTCCGTGGTCGAAGGTCGCGACCACCGCGACACGTTCGGGAGCGACGCGAGCCGCCGCTTCGAGGAGGACCATCGAATCGCGTCCTCCCGAGACCGCCAGCACTGCCGGCCCGCGCTCGAGCTCGGCGCGCACGGCCCTGGTGACGAGCGCCGACGCTTTGGTGCCCTCGGCGTGCTTCACCCGGGGCGCGCGGCGCGCCCTCGCCCCTGCCAACCCGCGCGTGTACATTTCCGGCTCACACTCTCGCCCAGGGGAATGCTGTGGAAACGCAAGGACCGCTTGCAGTGATCTGGGTCGCCGCGGGATTGATCGCGTTCTACATCGCGCTCATCTGGATCAACTCGCTGCTCGGCCTCTTCCTCACCCCACTGTTCATCATCCCGCTCACCTGGCTGCAGGACCGCGTGAAAGCGCGGAAGGCTCGCAAGGCCAGGAAGCGCTGAATTAGCCTAGCCGCCCTGCGGGGCGGGAGCCAGACCGAATGTCGAATGGTGGGTCGGAAAGTCGTGTCATGAAGGGCGCCGAGTCGGTGAACGGCGCTCTTTTCCCATCCGGACCCTCGCTCCACATTCGGAGACGAAACGGCCGCGGTATTCGTCTGTATCTCGTACACCTTTTCCGGAGCAACCATGGGCCTGCTCATCCTGTTGGTCGCCATCGGCGCGGTCGCGTTCTGGGTGATGACCGCCTACAACGGATTGATCAGTCTCAAGAACCAGGTCGCCAACGGCTGGAAGCAGATCGACGTCCAGCTCAAGCGGCGCCACGATCTCATCCCGAACCTCGTTGACACCGTCAAGGGGGCGATGCAGTTCGAGCGTGAGACCCTCGAGGCGGTGATCGCCGCTCGCAACCAGGCCATTACCGTCGAACGCGGGGGCGCGGGGGTTGCCGCCACCGCTCAGGCCGAGTCGCAGCTCTCGGCCGCGCTTGGCCGCCTGTTCGCCGTCGTCGAGGCGTACCCGCAGCTCAAGGCGACGGGGAACGTCGCGCAGCTGCAGGAAGAGCTGACGTCCACCGAAAATCGCATCGCCTTCGCGCGGCAGCATTACAACGACGTCGCGACCCAATACAACACCAGGCAGCAGCAATTCCCCACCAACATGGTGGCGGGGCTCGCGCGGGCAACGCCAGCCGAGCTGTGGGAGATCACCGACGCCGCCGAGCGCGCCGTGCCGAAGGTCGATCTGTCGATGCGGCCGAACGTGCGAACCTAGCGCTGCCTGACGAGCCGCGCGGATGAGCGACGCAGTCGACCTCTTCTCGCAGCAGCAGGCGAACCGGAGCCGGTCACACTGGCTCATCGCCGGCTTCGTGATCTTCTTCGCCTGGCTGGGCTTCGGCGGCGACATCATCCTGCTCGAGATGAGCCGCGGCGAGGCGGTGAGCTCCCGATGGGACATCCCCTTCCTCGGCATCGCGCTCACGACGTACGCGCTTGGCACCGTCATCTGGGCCTCACGTGCGGGATCTCGGGCGATCCTCGGCTCAACCGGGGCGATTGAGCTGACCCAACCCGGAACGGACCACGAGCGCATGCTGGTCAACGTCGTCGAGGAGATGACCATCGCCGCGGGCCTTCCGCGTCCCTCGATCTGGGTCATCCCCGACCCCGACCCCAATGCGTTCGCCACCGGCCGGGACGAGAAGACCGCCGCCATCGTCGTGACGCAGGGGCTGCTCGAGGTGTGCACGCGCGACGAGCTGCAAGGGGTCATCGGGCACGAGCTCGCGCACATCAAGAACTACGACGCAAGGCTCATGACGCTCCTGGCGGCCATGGTCGGCGCGATCACCGTCGTCTCCGATTACATGCATCGCATGCTCTTCCATCGTGGGAGCGGCCGCGCGCTCGGCGCCGTCGTCCCTCGCAAGAAGAAGGGCGGCGGTGGCGTGGTGCTCATCGTCCTGCTCGTCGTGTGGGTGATCAGCTGGCTCCTCGCGCCGGCCATCTCGCGCATGCTCGCGCTTGGCGTAAGTCGCAAGCGCGAGTTTCTGGCCGATGCGATGAGCGCGCAGTTCACCCGCAACCCGATGGCGCTGGCGACCGCGCTCGAGAAGATCGAGCGGTCGCACGAGCCGACACGGTCCATCCGACGCGGGGCCGCGCACCTCTGCATCGCGGACCCGTTAGGCCGCCGCGTCAACCTCAAGGAAGGCTGGCTCGCCGACCTGTGGGGGACCCACCCCCCGATGGCGATGCGTGTCGCGCGGCTGCGTGGCATGGCCTTCCAGGAGCAGAAGCGCGCCCAGCGCGAAGCTGACCCACTCGCGCAGCCCGCGTAGCTGCCGGTGCTCAGTCACGCAAGACGAACACGAACGACTGCGACACGAGCTGGTTGACTTTCCGACCCCGAAGCTCCGCCGGCGTAAAGCGGCAGCGACGCAGCGCATCCATTACCGCATCGGTGAAGCGCTCATGGCTCGCGGCGTCCACCATGACGCTCGCCATGATCACCCGCCCCGTGGTGTCGACCACGAAGCGCGCGGCCACCGAGCCCTGAAGCCGCAGCGCGCGAAGCTCCGCAGGATATCGCGGCACTGGATTCGTGGGCCAGGGAACGACCTCGCGGTCTACCGAGCCGGGACCAGGAGCCTCAGTCGACCGTCCTGAGCCCGTGTCGTCCCCTCGCACGCGCCATTCATCCCGTCCGACCTCCGCGTGATCGAGAACCACGTCGGGCTCCTCCACCTTCACATCGATGGTCGTGGTGATCGGTCCAGGAAGACGAACCCTGGATCCGCCGCCCCCGATCGCGGATCGCGACGGCCCGCATCCGCGACAGCGCGTCGGCTTCGGCGGTTTCGGCGGATAGACCGGAATAACGACGTCGGGGGCGGCAGGTGGCGGCGGAAGTGGACGTGCGGCAGCGGCGGCCGCGGTCAGGACGATTCCGTGCACGACGACGCTCACCAGCGAGCTCACGCGGCGGCGGGCCGGCCGGGGCGAAGACTCCACGAGCTGAGCCATCATGGGATGCTCCCGGGAACGAGGACACTGACCTTCGCTCCGGGCCATGCTACTCGCGCGACATGACCAGCCCCTGTCGCGTCGATTAACTCTCGGTGAACCGATCGTTAGGATTCGTGAACGCCGCTCGCGGCCGCCTCGGCCCTTGGGACGTCGCCCATCTTCCGACGCACTCGCGCGGTGAAGGTGCTGCCGGCTCCGGGCTGACTCACGACGGTCACGTCTCCGCCGAGCAGTCGCGCCAGCCTCCGCGCGACGCTCAATCCGATTCCCGTCCCAGCCACACGGCGCGAGACCTCGCTTTCCAGCTGAAGGAAGGGGTCGAAGATGCGCTCCTGGTGGTGCGATGGGATGCCGATGCCGGTGTCGCGGACATCGAACATGACGTCCTCGCCGTCGACGCGCGCCGTTACCACGATCTCTCCCTCGTCCGTGAACTTCACGGCGTTCGTCAGCAGGTTCAGCAGGATGTGCCGCACCTTGGCGACGTCCGTCTCCAGCGTCACCGGCTCGCTCGGGACGTCGACGCGCATCGCCAGCTTTCGCTCGGCGGCGAGCGGCGCGACGACCGACGCGGCCTCGGTGACCACCGCCGATAGCTGGGCCGAGCCGCGGCGTAGCTCCTCCTGTCCCGATTCCAGCCTCGAGAACGCCAGCACTTCGTCGATCAGGTGCAGGAGATGGTGCGACGCG
The DNA here is from genome assembly GCA_035765135.1 of Gemmatimonadaceae bacterium. Taxonomy (GTDB): domain Bacteria; phylum Gemmatimonadota; class Gemmatimonadetes; order Gemmatimonadales; family Gemmatimonadaceae; genus JAICNG01. The sequence continues at coordinate 4,116 of DASTYE010000288.1, forward strand.
TTGCGCACGCGTTCCACCTGATGTCTCGCCGAGTCCGGAATCGGCGCGGGGACGCCCATCAGAAGCAGCTCAGTGTAGCCGATGATCGCGTTGAGCGGTGTGCGCAGCTCGTGCGACATGACGCCGAGGAAATCGGTCTTGGCGCGACTCGCGATCTGTGCGTCGTGATAGAGACGAGCGTTGTCCACGGCCATTCCCGCGCGGCGCGCGAACTCCTCGGCGAGCGAAAGCTCCTGCGTCCCGTACCGTCGATCGCCTGCCTCGATCACGAGCGTGATCGCGCCGCGCGTCCGGCCGCGAGCGAACAACGGTACGACGATCAGTGACGTCGGGCGCAGCTCACCGAGAAAATCATACGGATCCGCACGGAGATGCTCCCCCGAAATCCGCGGAAAGTCCGACGACGTGCGCGACGACGTCCCCACTCGCGGCGCACGAACGGGCGGCGGATACTCGGGGAACAGATCGGACATGCCCGTGCGCAGAGCGCGCACCATTGGATGGTGGAGCGCGGTCGGGTCGGGCGTCGAGCGGAGTGCACTCTCGGCCGCGCTCTCGCGTGACGTATCATGATGCACGGCGGCGACGCGCCGGATTCTGTCGTCCGAATCGATGATGTCGATGATGCACGCATCGGCGAGCACCGGGACGGCCAGCCTTGCGATCGTCGGCAGCGTGTCCTCGTAATCGAGCGACGCGGCGAGGATGCTGCTCGCCTCCGCGAGAAATCGCAGCGCTTCTTCGGAGCGTCGCTGATCCGTGATGTCGTTTAGCGTCGCGACGGCCGCGAGGATGCGCCCCTCGCGATCGAGAATGGGCGTGGAGTTGACCGTCACGAAGCCGCGGGTCCCATCGCCACGCGTGACGCGGAGCTGCTCGCCGACTACGCGCTCGCCATGCATGATCGAGCGCGCCAGCGGAAACTCCTCGGGAAGCAGCTCGACGCCGCTCGGTGAAGCGAACTTCCAGTCGGCATACCCCGAAATGTCGGGGCTCCCGATGAACGGCCTTCGCAGGATGTGCTCGAGCTGCTCGTTCCCGCGCACGAGTTTGCCTGACGGCGCCTCGGCGATGAGCAGCCCCGCCGGGATCTGTTCGACGATCGTATCGAGGTGCGCCCGCTCCTCGCTCAGGTCGTCCAGCGCCTTCTGCGCATCACGACGCGCGGCGTGGGCTTCGTCGTAGAGACGCGCACGCTCGAGGGCGAGGGCGGACTTCGCCGCGAGGCCCTGGATGAATGCGCGCTCATCGGTGGAGAATTCCTGCTCCGTACGGAAGCTCAACCCAATTGCCCCGAGGGCGCGCCCCTCGGCGATCAGGGGAACAGCGGCAGCCGCAACCGTGCCACTCCGGCGACGCTCCTCCGTCAGATGCGGGTATCGCTCGGAGAGCGCGCGATCGTCGCCGAGAAAAATGGGGGTCAGCGCACGAAGCGCCTCGCAGAGCGGCACGTTCGCGTCGAGCGGCAGCGACTGCCAGCGCGACAGAATCTCCGCCGGATACCCCATGGCGCGGACACGCTCGAGCGACTGCCCATCCGCGCTCAATAACATCATGGATCCGGCGTAGGCGCCCACCGCCGTTACGCCCTTGTCCACGATGATCGCCGCGACGTCGGCGGCCGTGACAGCGCCCGAAAGTGCGGCGGTCAGCTCCAGTGACGTGTGGACGCGCGCCGCGGCGCGCTCCGCCAGAGTCGCGCGCTGCTCCAGCGCGCGCTTGGCACTTTCGAGAGCCTCGAGCCGGTGTTGCAGCTCTTCAGCGCGCGCTTCCGCCGACGCCGCGCGTAACGCGGTGTCGTTCACACGTTGCTCGGCGTCGGCCGCGCGATCGCGCTCGCCGACGATGAAGCCGGCCGCCTCATCGCGCAGGTTGACGCTCGTGAGAATCCACGCGACCTGGCGGGCATAAAGGGCGGCAACACGCTCCTGACGCGAGGAGAGCTGAAGCGGACGTCTGAACAGCGTCGCGATCACGCCGAGCGGGCCCTCGGACGACATGACGGGAACCGCATGGATTCCGCGCGCGCCCGCGGCACGCACCAGCGGTTGCGGGGTGAACGCTGGCTCGATCTCGGCGTCGCCGATCGCGACCGGAGCTCGCAACGCATCCGCCCAGGGGTGGGCGCTGGCGGGAAGGCGCTCCAGGAGCCGTGCATGTTCGGGGGCCAGCCCGGCGGACGCGACGATGGCGAGCGTGTCATCGCCATTGAGCCGCATGAGGACCGCCTTATCCGCATCCTCCAGCGCGGCGAGCGCCGCCAACAGCTCGCCAAGCAGCGGCTGGACATCGGTCCCGGCGCGCAGGCGAGCCAGCAGCGACTCCGCGGCATCTCCCAAGGAGGCGTCGTCGTCGGTGGGCTCGGTCGTGGCGGACTGTTGTCGTGCCTCTGCCGTCATAGCCGTCGGGTGAATGGCGCGGCGGCTCGTGGACGCACGCCGACACACGACGATGTGCTGGCGTGTTGGGCAACCCCCGCGCCGAGCGTCGTCGCTCGCTGGTCCTGAAAACGTACCCCCGTCCGCGCCGTGAGTAAACCGCTTCCCCAAAGCGCGCAACGCTCGCGACCCCCGGGTCGTCTTTTCCGCGAGATGAGGACTTACGCTATCGGAATCGCCCTCGCGGTCCTGTGCGCCACGTCGTCAGCGGACGGTCAGTCCGCCACGGCCGAGGTGTATCGCGACATCGGCAACACGCTGATGCGTCGCGGGCGCACGACGGAGGCGGTCAAGAGCTACGAGGACGCCTTGCGGATCCGTCCCGATTTCGACGACGCGCGACGAGGGCTTGGTCTCGCGCTGATGAAGCTAGAGCGCCACGGCGCAGCCGAGCGGGAGTTCCGCAGAATCGTCAGATCGAGGCCCAACGACGCGAATGCACACTACGATCTGGGGTGTGCGCTGTCGGCGCGCGGCAAGCATGAGGATGCGCTCGCGGCGTATCGCGAAGCGCTGCGACTTCAGCCCGGGCACGCGACGGCACGCCTCGCGATCGTTTCGACGCTCACCGAGCTGGGGCGGGCCGGCGAAGCGATCTCCACTCTGTCGGACGCGCCGCGTTCCGATGAGCCTCCAGCCGTCAGGCTCGCCCGCCGCGCGCGCGCCGCGCACGCCGCCGGAAGACACGCGGAAGCCGTCCTGTTCTGGACGCAGGCACTCGAGGCCGATCCGGGCTACTTCGACACTCGTGAGGCGGAGCGCGCGATGTGGAACGCGAGCGTCGCCGCGCTCTCCCCGCGTCCGCCCGTCACGTCATCGCAGAGTCCTCGCCGGCGTTAACGTTTCTCCCGCGACTCCTCGCGCGGTTTTTCCTTCACGTCCGCCGCATGCACGGGAGTCCCCGCCCGGTCAGCGATCTCCGCGGGCACCGGAGCAAGATCGGCCAGGGCGGGACCGTTGAGGACGCGCCCCTCGGCCGTGAAACGCGAGCCATGACAGGGACAGTCCCATGTTCCCTCGGCCGTGTTCCAGTCCACCACGCACTTGAGGTGAGTACAGGTCGCGTCGCGCAGATGGAGCAGGCCGTTGCCGTCGCGATAGGCCGCCACCTTGTGTGTCCCCATGCGCACGATCCGTCCCTGACCGATAGGCACGTCGTCGAAAGACGACTCTCCGGGTGTGACCCAGTCGCCGTACTGCACCGCGACGTTGAGATTCTCCTTGAGAATCCGCGTCACCGATCCAAGGGAGGTCCGCTTCGGATCGTACAGCTTCTCCCACGGATTCGCCCTTCCCTGCGCCAGATCGGCGAGCAGCATCCCCGCGATCGTGCCATGCGTCATTCCCTGTCCTGAATCGGCCGTCGCGAGATACACGTTCTCAGCGCCATCCGGATTCTTGCCGATCATCGCGAATCCGTCGGCTGGCTCCATGATCTGACCCGACCACCGATAGTCCACGGATTGCACCATCGGATATCGGCGCGCCGTCCACTCCTCGAGCCGCCGGAAGCGGTCGGTCGCATCATCTTTTTGACCGGTCTTGTGATCCTCGCCGCCGACGATCAGCACCTCGCTCGCGTCGTCGAGCGGGGTCGTACGCACGTAGATGTACGGATCGTCGGTGTCCCACACGAGTGAACGCGGAACCGAGCCTTTCGGAATGCGTGCACCGATCACGAACGTGCGATACGGCGCCATCTTGAGGTGCGTGACGACGTAGTCGCTGACCGGCGAGTTGGTCGCGACGATGACCGATCCCGCGGTGACCTCGTGACCGTCACGGGTCTTCACACGGGGGCGACGCGGCCGTCCTTCCACCGAGTCGACGTGCGTCCCCGTGAAGATGCGCCCCTTCTCACGAACGATGGCGCGCGTGACACCCGCGAGATACTTGAGCGGATGAAACTGCGCCTGACGAGGAAACTCCAGACAGACCCCGCTGTCCCACGGAAGATCGGGAGCTCGCTCGAGCTTGCGGGCGGCGGTCAGGCCGGCGCGCTGCGCGGCCTCGAGCTCGCGATCGAGGAAATCCGGCGAGTGCATCGTGCCGAGAAAGAGATAGCCCGGCACGCGGGCGAAATCGCATGCGATGTTTTCCTCGCGGACGATTTCCTCGATGCGATCGATCGCCGCCATGTGACTCGCGGTCGACTCACGCACCGCCGATTTGCCATGCACGCCCTCGAGCCATTGGAATCGATCATCGAGAACGGCGGTCAGGTGCGCGGTCGTGCGCGACGTCTCGCCCCCGCACACCGGGCCGTCGTCCAGCACGACGACATCGACCCCT
>DASTYE010000289.1:0-5729 GCA_035765135.1 Gemmatimonadaceae bacterium
GTGACGTACGGCAGAAGCTCGACGCGACTCGGTGCGGGCAGCTCTCCAAGTCCGGTGAGGTGTCCGTACGTCTGGAGTCCACGAACTTCGCGCCGCGGTGTGAAGGCGAAGAAGGTCTGTTCGAAATCGTTCCATCGAAACCGCTCGATCTGAATTCCCCACACTGGATCGCGCACGCGGTTGTAGGGAATCTGCGAGAGCGGGATGCGAATCTCCGCGATCCATCCCTCGGGATCGATGGATGTTTTCGACTCCCACACCGCGTCCCAGGTGAGATCGAGCGAGACGTCATCCCCTCCCTGCGTCGCGACCGCATCGCGGACCGCTCCGCCGGCGGTGACGCGGAAGTAGTACCCGCTCAGATGGTCGTGCCGGGAATCGAGGGTGATGCCGATGACGTCGCCATCGACCGCCTCATCGCGCCGAGCGAGGCGGGGACGCAACTTCGCCGGGTCGCTCTCGAACATGCGCGCTCCGAAGTAGATCGCCTCACCGTCGATGAGAATGCGAACGTCGGTGCGCTGAGTCGCCGGCTCGCCCTCCTTCGGGTCGAACTGCGTGAAGCTGGTGACCGGCTCGGCCGTCGCCCAGACTGCTTCGTCCAGACGGCCGTCGATCGTTATGGTGCCGGGGGACGTCTGCGCAGCACGCGCGGCCGGCCCCGGATGCGAGAGCTGCGCGGGGGTGGGAACCTGCGCCTCGGCGGCCGCGGTCAATGCGGCTATGGTGAAGCAGCATATCGCGATACGCGACTGGTACATATCGGGCTGATTTGTAAGGAAATTGCAGGGACCGCCCATCGACAAGCGTTGGACAGTTGCTTTACGCGAAAAGTTGCACGAGAGTGTCGACGGAAGAACAATGCGGGATGCGGACGTCGGAACGCCGATGAACCCGGTTCATCGCGCTCTCCGTAGTTTCATCGCAGCCCATCCGGATTCCGCATTCCGCATTCGGACACCGATCCTCCCCGCGTATGGTCCTCTCCGATCTCTCCATCCGCCGTCCCGTCCTCACGAGCATGCTGGCCGTGGCGCTCGTGCTGTTCGGCGTACTCGGCTACGTCAACCTGTCGGTGCGCGAGTATCCGGATGTCGATCCGCCGGTCATCTCGGTTCAGACCTTTCTTCGTGGCGCGAACCCGCGTGTCATGGAGTCGGCGGTCACCGACATTCTCGAGGAGGAGCTGAGCACCCTTCCCGGGCTGCGCACGCTCACGAGCTCGAGTGCCGAGCAATTCAGCAGCATCACGCTCGAGTTCACGCTCGATCGTGACATCGAGACCGTCGCCCAGGACGTTCGCGACAAGGTGTCGCGGGTTCGCGACCGCCTGCCTGACGACATCGAGGAGCCGGTTATCGCGAAGGAGGACGCTGATGCGCAGCCGTTCTTCTGGCTCGCGCTCACGTCGGACACATACAACCTGCTCCAGCTCTCCGACATCGGGGATCGGCTCGTGAAGCCGCGGTTACAGACGGTCGCCGGCGTGGGGCGCGCTCAGGTCTTCGGCGAGCGTCGATTGTCGATGCGGGTGTGGGTATCTCCCGGGGAGCTCGCGGCGCGCGGCCTCACCGTGCAGGATGTGAGCGCGGCGATTCGCAGCCGCAACGTCGAGGTCCCGGCCGGACGCATCGAGAGCGAGCGACGCGAGTTCACCGTGCGCTCGCTCGGCGAGCTGAAGACGCCTGACGAGTTCGCCGATCTCGTGGTCTCGAACCAGGGCGGGCAGATGATCCGGCTTCGCGAGGTCGCGAAGGTCGAGCTCGGGCCGGAAGATGAGCGCAGCATGCTGCGGTACGATCAGGTGCCTGCAGTCGCCGTTGGTGTCATCCGGCAATCGAAGGCGAACCTCGTCGAGGTAGCGGACGCGATCCATGCCGAGCTGCCGACCATCCAGGCCGCGCTTCCGCCCGGCGTGAAGCTCATCCCGGCCTTCGATGGATCGGTGTTCGTCAAACGCTCCATCCAGGAAGCGGAGGAGACGCTGCTGATCGCCGGCGCGCTCGTCGTCCTCATCATCTTCGTCTTCCTGCGAAACCTGCGTGCGACGGTGATCCCCGCGCTGGCCATACCCACCTCGATCGTGGCGACGTTCGGGGTCATGTACTTCCTCGGTTTTTCGATCAATAACCTCACGCTCCTTGCGCTCACCCTGGCAATCGGAATCGTCGTCGATGACGCGATCATCGTGCTCGAGAACGCCTATCGACACCAGGAAGAGCTGCACGAGGATCCTGAAACCGCCGCCGTCAACGGGACACGCGAGATCGCGTTCGCGGTCATCGCGACGACGATCTCGCTGATCGCTGTCTTCACTCCGCTCGCGTTCCTCAAGGGCAATACGGGCCGTCTGTTCAACGAGTTCGGCATCGCCGTCGCCGGCGCCGTGGCGGTGTCGGGCTTCGTGGCGCTGACGCTCACGCCGATGCTGTGCGCGAAGATCCTCAAGGTTCCACCGCGACACGGGCCGCTGTTTCAGGTCTTCGAGCACGCCTTCGAGACCATTGCCTCCTGGTATCGGCGCTCGCTCGCCTTCGCCGTTGCGCGCCGCCGCCTCACCGTGGGTGCTTCGGCGCTGGTCATCGTGGCGGCGGTTTTCATTTTCCGCGCACTCGAGCGCGAGTTCGTTCCGCCCGAGGACCGCGGCTTTTTCTTCACGGTCGTCATGGCGCCGGAAGGCTCGTCACTTGGCTACACCGATGGATATCAGCGCCAGGTCGAAGCGATCCTGGGGCGGACGAAGGACATCGAGGGCTCGTTCGGCATCGTCGGCGGCTGGGGCCCGGTGAGCCAGGGGATGGTATTCAGCCGTCTGACCGATTGGTCGGATCGCGACCGCCCCGTCCAGGAAATCATCGGCGAGGTACAGGGGCAGTTCTTCGGCATCCCGGGCGTGATGGCGTTCGCAATGAACCCTCCCGCATTCGGGTGGGGAAGCCCGTTGCAGTTCGTCGTGAGGCATCCGGATTTCGACTCGCTGACGAAGGGCATGGACGCGCTGGTGAGACGCGCATCGACGATTCCCGGGCTCGTCAACATCGACACCGACCTCAAGGTGAACAAGCCGGAGCTCAACGTCTCCTTCGACCGTGACCGCGCCGAGGACCTCGGCGTCGCCATTGTCGACGTTGCCGGCACGCTCGGTACGATGCTGGGCGGCAGTCGGGTCAGCACGTTCACGCAGAACAACAAGCTCTACGACGTGATGGTGCAGCTCGCTCCCGAGGAGCGCGCGACACCGAGCGACATGTCGGGGTTGTACGTTCGCGGCAAGGATGGGCAGCTCATTCAGCTCAGCGCGGTGGCCCGTGTGAATGAGACGGTCGGGGCGCAGTCCCTCAACCACTTCAACCGCGTCCGCTCGTTCACGCTCAGCGGGAGCCTGATGCCCGGGCTCACGCTGGGAGCCGCGCTCGATTCGCTCAACCGCGGTGCCGACGAGGTGCTCCCTGCAGGCAGCACGATCGAGCTGGCTGGTGAATCGCGCGAGCTGGAGGAGAGCGGCAGCGCACTGTATTTCGCGTTCGCCCTGGCGCTGATCGTCGTGTTCATGGTGCTCGCGTCGCAATTCGAGTCGCTCGTGCATCCTTTCACGGTGCTGCTCTCCGTCCCGCTGGCGGTGACGGGCGCGCTGGCGACACTGCTCATCGCCGGTTCGACGCTGAACCTCTACAGCCAGATCGCGATGGTGCTCCTCATCGGGCTCGTGACGAAAAACTCGATTCTGCTCGTCGAGTACGCGAATCAGCTGAAGGCACGCGGCTTGTCGACGATCGAGGCGGTGCTCGAATCGGGACGTGTGCGTTTGCGGCCGATTCTCATGACGTCGGTGGCGACGATCATGGGCGCGCTGCCGATCGCACTCGGACTCGGCGCCGGATCGACGAGCCGCCGCCCGTTAGGTTATGCGATCGTTGGCGGTCTGTTGTTCTCGACCGTCCTCACGCTGTACCTCGTGCCGGCAGTGTACGTGATGCTGGATCTCGCGAGGGCGAAGGTTCGGGAGCGGCAGGTGGCGAGGGCAGGGGGCAAGCGGGTGGAGCCCGTCGTGGCCATGGAGAAGGCACGGTGATTTTCACTCTTGCCCTTGCGTTTCAGATCGCGGCGGCGGATTCACTGCCGCGTGTGACTCTCCCGGAGGTGTTGCGGCAGTCCACGCGCCTCGATCCCGGGTACGTCGAGGCGCGCGGTGAAGTGGAGAACGCCGTGTGGGCGCGCCGAGCCGCGTGGTATGCCATCGCAACGCCGTCGGTGCGCGTGGTGAGCGATCTCGCCCAGTACTCGACCCCGACGTTCGTGCTCGGTGCGGACCAGCCGCAGGATCGATCGGTGAACGCACGCGCCGAAGCGTTCTATGAGCTGTTCAGCGGCGGGCGGAAGTTCGCGCAGCTGAGTCTTACCCGAGCGCTGCTCAGGGCACGAGAGGCGTTGGAGCTTCGGGAGCGATTCGACGCCGAGCTTCGGGCCGAAACCGATTATTACCAGGTGCTGGCGGACCAGGAGCTGGCGCGAGTCGCGGCCGAGCGAGTGCGGCGCGCGCGGGAGCAGCTCGGCGTCGCGCGGGCGCGCGTCGTATCCGGCGCCGCCGTCTCGACCGACTCGCTGCAGCTGCTGCTCGAGCTCAATCGCGCGCGCGTCGCGGAATTGCGCCAGACCTCTGCGCTTCGCGTGTCGCGCCTGCAGCTGGGACGCCGCATTGGGAGAGACAGTCCGGTGGATGCGACTCCACTCGGTGAGGCGCGGCCGCCGGAGCTGCCGCTGACGCTGTCGGAGGCGGTGGCCGAAGTGCGGCGAACGGGGCCGCTCACCGTGGCGATGCAGGCGGCGGATGAGGCCGGCGATGCCCTGGTCAAGCAGGCGAAGGGATTGTATCTTCCGAGTCTGACGTTAGGCGCGACGACGGCCACGTACGACACGCGCTTCTTTCCCGACGCGACCTCGCGTACGGCGCTGGTGTTTTCCGCGTCATTGCCGCTCTGGAACGGAGGTCAGCGTGAGGTGGCACTATCGGCGGCTCGCGTGACGCGGGACCTCAATCGCGTGCGGCGGGCGGATGTGGAGCGGGCGGTGGCGCGCGACGTCACCGAGCTCTACGAGGGGTACACCACCGCGCGGGCCACGACGCAGCTCGCGGAAGAGGCAGTGCTCGTCGCGCGGGAAAACTACCGGGTGCAGGACACTCGGTATCGAGCCGGCGCTACGACGATTCTCGACCTGCTCGAAGCGCAGATCCGGTTGACGGAGGCGGAAGCGGACTTCGTGCAGTCACGGTACGCGACCCGGCTGGCGCTCGGACGGTTCGAGGCACAGCTGGGACGGCGGCTCTTCAACGATGGGGCGCGACAGTGAGAACGGTTCTGGGAGTGATGCTGGCCGCGACGCTGGTGGGTGCGTGCGGCGGTGGGGAGGAGGCGGAGTCGGCGCAACGGGGTACCGCCGTCGAGACGGCGCAAGGCGAGAGCGCGGGCGCCGACACGGCTGGCGGCGAGAAGGGGGGCGGGCCCGCTGCGGCTGCACCGGCCGGTGGTGGAATGCCGGCGATGCCCGTGGAAGTGGCGACGGCGAAGATCGAAGCCGTCATCGATGCCGTCGAAGCCACCGGCACGATCGAGGCGCAGCAGAGCATCGACCTTCGCCCGGAAGGCGAGGGGCGACTCGTCCAGATCTACGTGCGCGAGGGAAGCATCGTCGGGCGCGGGACCCCGCTGTTCAAGATCGATGATGCGTCG
>DASTYE010000290.1:0-3543 GCA_035765135.1 Gemmatimonadaceae bacterium
GTGCCCCAACCGAGCGCGCCGCCCGAGAATCCACTGGTGCACCCGTGGTCAGGCGCGTACGGCGGCGTTCCTCCGTTCGACAAAGTCGCCGTCGCCGACTTCGAGCCCGCGCTCGAAGCGGCGATGAACCACAACCTGGCCGAGATCCACAAGATCGCGAACGACCCCGACGCGCCGACGTTCGCCAACACGATCGAAGCCCTCGAGCGCTCCGGCCGCGTGCTCGAACGCGTCTCGACGATCTACCGCGTCTGGTCCTCGACGATGAACACGCCCGAGTTCCAGGCCGTCGAACGCGAGATGGCCCCGCGCCTCGCCGCGTTCGAGGACAAGATCACGCAGAACACCGAGCTCTTCCGCCGCATCGAGGCCGTCTACAACGCGCCTAACAAGACTACGGCCCTCACACCCGAGCAGCAGCGCCTCGTCTGGCTGTATTACACCGACTTCGTTCGCGCCGGTGCCAAGCTCGACGAAACCGCCAAGAAGCGCGTCGCCGCGATCAACCAGCGGCTCGCAGGCCTTTACACGCGCTTCACCCAGAACGTCCTTGCCGACGAGACCGACATCTACCTCACGCTCGACAGCGAAGCCGAGCTCGCCGGGCTCCCACAATCGGTAAAGGACGCAGCCGCCCAGGCCGCCACGCAGAAAGGCCTTCCCGGCAAGTGGGTCATCACCAACACCCGCTCGGCCATGGATCCTTTTCTCACTTTCTCCGATCGGCGGGACCTCCGCGAGAAGGCGTTCAATCTCTTCATCAATCGCGGCGACAACGGCGGCGAGCACGACAACAACGCGATCATCACCGAGATCCTGCAGCTCCGCGCCGAGCGGGCGAAGCTGTTAGGCTATCCGACGCACGCGCACTGGCGGCTCGAAAACGCCATGGCGAAGACGCCGGAGCGCGCGATGGAGCTCATGCAAGCGGTGTGGCCCGCCGCCATCGGCCGCGTGCGCGAAGAGGTCGCCGACATGCAGGCGCTCGCCAGAAAGGAAGGCGCGAACATCACCATCGAGCCGTGGGACTATCGCTACTACGCCGAGAAAGTCCGTAAAGCGCGGTACGATCTCGATCAGAACGAGACGAAGCCGTATCTCCAGCTCGACAAGCTGCGCGAAGGGATGTTCTGGGTCGCGGGCGAGCTGTTCGGCTTCGCGTTCGCGCCGGTGTCGAACGTCCCGGTCTATCACCCCGACGTGCGCGTGTGGGAAGTCACCGACAAGAGGACCGGCCATCACATCGGGCTCTGGTACTTCGATCCCTACGCCCGGCAAGGCAAACGCTCCGGCGCGTGGATGAGCGCCTATCGACGCCAGGAGCGCTTCGAGACCCCGACGTCGACGATCGTCTCCAACAACTCGAACTTCGTGAAGGGCGCGCCGGGCGAGCCGGTGCTCATCTCGTGGGACGACGCGACCACGCTCTTCCACGAGTTCGGTCACGCGCTGCATGGGCTGGCGGCGAACGTCAACTACCCTTCGCTCTCCGGCACAGCCGTCCCGCGCGATTACGTCGAGTTCCCATCGCAGCTGCTGGAGCATTGGCTCTCGACGCCCGAGGTCTTGCAGCGGTTCGCGCTTCACTATCAGACGGGACAGCCGATCCCGCAGGCGCTGGTCGATCGCATCAAGCGGGCATCGACGTTCAACGAAGGATTCGAGACCACGGAGTATCTCGCCGCGGCGCTGGTCGACATGAAGCTCCACCTCGCGGGCGCCACGCGCATCGATGCCGGCGCGTTCGAGAAGGCCGCGCTCGCCGAGCTGGGGATGCCGCGCGAGATCGTCCTTCGCCATCGGCTGCCGCACTTCGGGCACGTCTTCGCCGGCGACGGCTACTCGGCCGGGTACTACAGCTATCTCTGGAGTGACGTCATCACGGCCGATGCGTACGGGGCGTTCACCGAGGCGAGCGGTCCTTACGATCGCGTGGTGGCATCGTGGCTGAAGCAGCTTTTCGCCCTCGGCAACACGGTCGACCCGGCGGATGCCTATCGAGCGTTTCGCGGGCGGGATCCGAAGGTGGAGGCGCTCATGATCAAGCGTGGGTTCAGGCAGGCATCTCCAGCCCTACCCCGCCCATAGCACCGTTCACCATGCGTGCGCTCGCGGGCATCCACCGCTTGGCCGTCATCGTCTTCGCGCTCTCTGGTCTCGCCTGCGGGGAGCCGACGGCCCTCGCGGACAGCCTGCGCGGCCTCATTCTCTTTTCCAAGGGCTCGAACCGGGCCTCGGAGTTGTTCGTCATTCGGCCCGATGGCACTGGCCTGCGGCAGCTGACGCACAACGACTACTGGGATTCGCAGGCCCATTGGTCTCCCGACGGGCGTCGCATCGTGTTCGTCAGTGAGCGGGACAGCGTGCCAGGAGATCCTCTGCTCAAGGGCCAGATCCACGTGATGGACGCGGACGGGTCGAACGTGCGGAGGCTGACGAACGAGGCCAGCCCTCCAACGAACCCGCGTTGGTCGCCAGACGGGACACGCATCACCTTCAACCGGAGTGGTCCCGATGGGTGGCAGCACATCCACATCATGACCGCCGACGGCTCCCAGATCCGCGCGCTCACCACTGGAGAGTCTGTCGACTACTCCGCCGACTGGTCACCGGACGGCACGAAGATCCTGTTTCTCTCCCAGCGTCCGCCTCTGGACTTCTCGACCATGTACGTCATGAACGCCGATGGAACGGATCAGCGGATGGTAGCAGGCGACTATGCCTGCACTGACAACGTCAACGAGGCGCGCTGGTCCCCGGATGGCGCGCGCATCGCGTACAGCTGCGGCGCGACGCTGTACGTCATCGACGCGGATGGCACCGACAGAACGACGATAGGTACCCCCACACTGGAGGCCACCGCGCACGCCTATCCGGCATGGTCTCCCGATGGTCGTCGCATCGCGTTCACGGGCGGAACACCGGTGGCGTGGGACGTATATGTCATTCCCGCGACCGGCGGGTCCCGTTCACGCCTAACCACTGACGTGGCGCTCGATCTCGTATTCGACTGGAAACGGCCGCGCTGACCCCTCGTGATGCCGACACTTCGAAACGCTCTGATCGCCTTCGCGCTCGCCTGCGCTGCCCCGGCGGCCGCGCAGCAGCTGGCTGACACCACCTTCAATCCGCCGATCGCCCGGCCCGCCTACGCCGAGGGACGCGGCCCCGTCGTCCTCATCGACGAGGCGCATAACAACTTCCACACCGCCGACGGCCGCTACCTCGCCTTCGCCCGCCTGCTCCGGCGCGACGGCTACGTCGTTCGGCCTAACAAGGCTCCGCTCACCAAGGCCGTTCTGGACGGCGCCCGCATCCTCGTTATCGCCAACGCTCTCCACGAGCGCAACCGCGAGGAGTGGGATCTGCCCAATCCCTCCGCTTTTTCGCCGGAAGAGATAGCCGCCATTCGCGAATGGGTCGCCGCCGGCGGATCGCTGCTCCTCATCGCCGACCACATGCCCTTCCCCGGCGCGATCGACCACCTCGCCGCCGCGTTCGGCGTCTTCTTCGTCAATGGCTTTGCGCAAGACTCGACCAGGG
>DASTYE010000291.1:0-3648 GCA_035765135.1 Gemmatimonadaceae bacterium
GCCAGTCGCCGCGCGACCTCGGCCCCATTCTCGCCCGGGAGATCCGAATCCTTGATCCCCGGGATCGTTCCCACCACTGCCAGGCCGAGCTGATCTCGAACCTCGTCAGGCGATTTCACCGAGTCATCGAGATTCTCGAGCACCACCGCCGCCCCAAGACCGAGAATCGCGCCGAAGATGAGCGACGTCAGGAAGATGCGCCGGCGGTTCGGTGACACGGGCGCGAACGGCTGCATCGCGTTGTCGATGACCGAGACGTACCCGGACTCGCTCGACTCGGCGATCCGCGCCCGCTGAAGCTCTCCGAGCAGGGTCCCGTAGAGCTGCTGCGCGGTCGCCACCTCGGCGGTCAGTCGCTGCTCCTGCGCGCCGAGCGAGGGATACTTCTCCATGTCGCGGCGGAGCTCATTGATTCGGGCATCCAGGGAGGAGATGCGAGAGCGCAGCCCGACAAGGTACGAGTTGCTCGCCTGCTGGAGCTCGTTCTTCGTCGCCCGGATCAACTGGTCGACCGCCATCACGTCGGGGTAGTTCTCGTTCCGACCTGGGGCGATGAGCTGGGCACGCTGCTTCTGGAGGTCGAACCACCGGTCGAAGAGCGATTGCATGTGCTCGTTGTCGCGAATCGCACCGGTGCCGGCCAGCTGACGAAGCTCCTGGTCGGCCGTGTCCGCCTGCGTCACCTTACCGAGGATCGTCGCATACGTACGCTGCTCGATCGTGAGTGCATCGCGCGTCGCGGTGAACGACTGAATCTGCGTGCCTAACGCCTCCTGCTCCGCTTCGATGCTGGAGAGGCGGCCACGCTCCTTGAACTCGGTGAGCGCCTGCTGCTTTTGGGCCAGCTCCGCGCGCTGGTCCTCGACCGCTTCGGCGGTCGATCGCGTCCGCTCGATGGCGAGGCGACGGCGCTGCTCCCTGGTGTATTCCGCGTATTTCTCAGCGACGCTGTTGGCGATCTGCGCCACCATCACCGGATCGGGGCCGGTGTACGAAATCTCGACGATGTTCGTCTGCGGCCGACTCCGGGTCGTCAGGCCACCTCGAACCTGTCCCGTCGCCCCATCCAGTGAGGTCACGCTCAGACGAATCTCGTCCTGCTCGATCTTCGGCCGCTCGGCAATGGTGAAGGCCACGCCCTCGCCCCGGACTTCCTGTCCATACGGGGCGGAGGCGACCATGCGATTGTTGGAGAAGAGCGAATACCCATCGCCCCGCAGCCGGACAACGTATTCGGCGAACTGAATCGTCGAGTCGATGTGCGGCGGCCTGGCGCCGAAGAGCGTCCCTCGTAGAAGCTTGGGAGGGCTGACGATCTGCAGACGGAGTCCAAGCTCGTCCGCCACCATTTCCGCAACCGCTTTGCTCTTGATGATCTCCTGCTCGGACTGGATCGGGTCGACGCGATAATCCCGGACGGTCGGGGTCTGCACCCCGAGGGGCGTCGTCTGACTCTCCTGGATCCGAACGGTCGCGGTCGTCGCGTACAGCCGGACCTTCCGCGCCGTGCGCCACGTGGAGATGCCTACGACGAGCGCGAGCACGACGGCGAACGCCCACCAGCGATGGCGAAGCGCGGCGATCAGATTGCGCAGCGGCAGCGCGCGGTCGGTCCCCGCGCTCATCCCTTCCTGCCTCTGCTCGATCAACGATTCGCCCACGCGACCCTCACCGGTTCTGGACGACCGTGACTACGCTGATAATGCTGAGCAGCGCCGTCAACACGTTCATGCCGAACGACAGGTTTTCGCGGGTCAACCCGCGCTTGCGGTCCAGAAACACCACATCGTTCGAAAACAGGACCACGCGTCCCGCCGAGCTCCCGGCGAGCGCGCTCTGCAAATCCACTTCGTACGGCCGCCCGGCCCGAATGATACGCACCGACCGCATGTTCGCGCGCTCGGTTGGCCCGCCGGCTAGCGTGATGAGGTGGATGAGATTCGTCCCCGGCTCCACCGAGAGCAAACCCGGCGTTCGCACCTCGCCCAGCACCGACACGCGAATCACCGGCTGTACCGCGATCTCGGGTGACACGATGCCCCGCCGCACCAACTGCTCACTGAGGCGCGCCTTCACCTCCATCGGGGTCAGCCCGGCAACGACGATGTCGCCCAGTCCCGGGATCTGCACGAGGCCGCGCGCATCGATCAGGTATTCGCCGCTCAGCTCCTTCTCGCGCCACACCGTGATCTTCAGCGCATCCCCTGGGCGCAGCACCCCGACGCTCCGTTCGACCCGGAACTGCGTGGCGCTGGTATCGAGCGGAGGCACGTCGGTGCGTACCGTGTCCTGAGCCGCAACCATCGACGGCAACAGTAACGCTCCGATCACGATCGGCTTACGGATAGCGGAAGCGATAGCTCGCAACAAGATGGGCTCGCAGATAATTCCCGGACTCCCCGGGCTGATTGTTCACGTTGTCGACGTTCGCCAGCTCGATCGATAGTCGAACGGGGAGCCGCGTATCCAGCCACTCCACGCTCGCATCGCCTAACCATGCCTCCTGCACCGCGGGCCGCTCCTCGCTCACCGAGGGATACGGCTCGCCAGCATGTCCGAACGCCGCCTGTGCGGGCCTCTGCGTCAGGCGGAGCGCTCCTCGCTGCCATCGTCCGATTCCCCCCGCGAAGCGCAGCCGACCGGCTGGCCAAAGGTCGGCGAACCCTCTGACCAGGGTGGCGTCGGGACCAAGCTCCGTTCCCAACGGCCGACCGTACTGGTGGTACACTTCCGAGTAGTACCGCCGCATGTACGCGTAGCTGTCAGCACGCCGATACTCCGCGCCGAGGCTCGCCGGCCACGGCGCCCTGAAGCCAGCGGTACCACTGACCCGCCACGCGAGCTGGTGTGGAATCACCGCGCGATCTTTCGCGTCGATCTGGATGTCGTCGACGGTGATCTCCGCCTCCGCGGCGACCCGCCCTCGCTGCAGCCTGGTGAACCCGAAGACCGTCAGGTTGTTCCCGGTCGCCGACCCGCCCGCGTAGCTCGTGTCGTGTTCCGTCACGAGATATAGCATGAGCGGATTCGCGAACGCGAGGTCCACGCCTCCGCCCCGACGCGACAACAGGGCAGTCTCGCCGAGCGTCACCTCCCAGCCACGCGTGGGCCGGATCGTGAACGCGTGCCCGGCGATCATCCGATGCAGGCGCTGGGGCGGGGTTCCCGCCACCAGCGAATCCTCCTCGACGGTGAGCACGACATCGTCGATCGACGCGAAGATCGCGCGGATCTCCAGACGCGACCATCGTGCCGCGACCAGCAGGCGATCGAGCGGGGGTCCATGTGCTGAAAGGACACTCGATTCCTCGCCCTCGCCGAGCCACGCCTCGCGTGCGCGGCCGAACGACACCGCCACCCGTCCGAGCCGCGTGGTTACATACGCCTCGGTGAAATCGAGCACCCCCGACGTCTCTCGAAAGGCGCGGCCGCGAACCAGCGGATCGTTTCGGCCATGCGTCTGGGCCGTAGCCTCGACGACGGCGGTGACTCGATCGCCCCCATCCCACGTCACTCGCAACCGCCCGAGCCCGACTGCCGACGGCGCACCCTCCGCGATCGGACGGATGTCGAGCCACAGAGGACGGAATTCGCCATTGCTCAGGGACGTGAGCCGCATGCCAGCCTCGGCACCGAGCCGGAGTCCGG
>DASTYE010000292.1:0-2231 GCA_035765135.1 Gemmatimonadaceae bacterium
TCGCATCAAGAACCCAGGGGTTCATCACTGATGACACGGATTGTACGGAAGAGGCCGGATTTGCTCCTGCGGCATTGAACCCTCCGCGCGCGACAGCCAAAAAGAGCTGCTTTGGACCTGCGCGTGGAGAGTGATCGGCGCCAGGAGCGATCAGGCCGTTACAGTCCAATCCGTGTCTTCCGTGGTCCACCCCTGGGTTCTTGATGCCTGCCAGGCGCGCACGCGGCGGCACTACGAGAGCCTGGGCCCCTCTCTCTCGACCGGCGCGACGAGCGCGGTTCCGTGGTAGACGTCCACAATGACAACGGAATCCCAGACCGCGGAGTCGGCGACGCCGACCACCGGGCGCGCGGCGAAGGCGACGGTGCGCTCACCGCGCCGCACGACCACGCGTCCCGGCACGCGGGCGGACGTTGGCGCGACGAAGGTGCCGGTCAGCCCGACGAGGTCCTCATCGCTGGCCGTATCCTCATCCGCTTTGGGCTTGACACTCGGCGCGACCGCGGCCGGGCGAGGCGTGAGCACGAGGACGAGCACCGCGGCAGCGAGACCGGCGGCGGTGGCGAAGCGCGACACGAGATTCTCTCCGGCAGGCAGCACGAAGGCGAGGATGATGCCGACACCGCCAAACGCCACGAGGCAGGCACACGCCGCCCGTGTCACCGAGAGCGGAGAGAATGCTCCGATGATCGAATCACTGGCGCGCGCATCGCCCTCCATGCGGTGAGCGAGGAGCAGCAACCCGGCACCGAACAGGAGGGAGAGAAGGGAGAGAATCGTCATGATGTCTGCGACGGTCCATTCTGCACGCGCAGCCCGGGAAACGCAATCGTTTGTTTTCCGTTAGCGCCGCCTCATTTCGCTTCGCTCGCGACGCGGTCGATGGCCGGGGCCGCGACCGGCGCGAGACGCCAGCGCACCGTCGCCCGCGCGACGACGTCCCCCGCCGCGTCGCGAATCTCCGGGTGGAGCTCGATCTCGATAGGCGCGTAGACCCTGGGCACGTCGCACTGACACTCGGCGACCAGCTCCCCTCGGGCCTTCTTCACGAAGTCGATGGAGATGCGGACCGGAATGCCGCGGACGTCGTCGGGAAGCGCGACGATCATCGCGACGCCACTCGTCACCTCGGCGAGGTTGGTGAGTGCGATCGCGTGCACGGAGGCGAGATGGTTGCGCACCGCTCGCCGGTCGAGCATCGCGACGCGAGCCAGCCCCGGACGAATCTCGAGGAAGTGAGGACGAATGGTTCCGGTGTACGGGACCATTCGCGTGAGGATCCGTCCAAAGAGCCAGCGGCCACCGGGCAGCGGTGACAACCGGCTCCACCATTTGCGGATCTCCCGCCCCGGCGAGCGCGGTGTGCGCGACATGTAAAGATGCTCCCTGTTCGTAATGTCCGGTGCTCTTGACCGCGACCCGCTAGGCAGTAGCGTTATCGCCGCATCTGCAGGCGAGCCGTTCCACGCTACCTACCTTTGTGGCTCGTTGCGAATCCTTCACTCCACCGAGACAAAGCTATGAAAGAGCCCACCCCGCGGTACCGGGCGAGGTTCCTGGCACCAGTGTGCGCGCTCGTCATGATGGCGGCGCCCGCACTTGGTCAGGGTGTCACGACGGCGGCGGTCAACGGACTGGTCACCAGCAACGAAGGCGCTCCGCTCGCCGGAGCCACCATCACCGCCGTCCACGATCCGAGCGGTACCCAATATCGCGCAACCGTGCGTTCCGGGGGCGCCTACACAATCCCGAACATGCGCGTCGGCGGGCCGTATCGCGTGACGGCGACCATGATCGGCTACCAGCCGCGCACGGAAGAGAACGTGTTTCTGAGCCTCGGACAGAGCTTCCGTCTCGACTTTCAGATGACGCCGCAGGCGGTGACGCTGCGCGGCGTCGAGGTGACGGCTGAGCAGGATCCAGTGCTCAACGCCAGCCGCACCGGCGCCGCGACGGTCATCGATCCCGAGAAAGTGGCGCTGCTGCCATCGGTCAAACGGAGCACCCGCGACCTGACGCGAGTGGATCCGCGCAGCGATGGCAACATGGCCTTCGGCGGGCGCAACTGGCTGTACAACAACATCTCGCTGGACGGCTCGTATTTCAACAATCCGTTCGGGCTCGACGATCCCGCGCCGGGCGGGCAGACGAACGCCGAGCCGGTGCCGTTCGACGCTGTGGAGCAGGTGCAGGTGTCGATTGCGCCGTTCGATGTTCGTCAGGGCGGGTTC
>DASTYE010000293.1:0-5473 GCA_035765135.1 Gemmatimonadaceae bacterium
GGAAAGCGTGTGGCATGCAACCGCCCCCCGACGACGGCCCTCCGGTGTTCGACTTCGGACTCACGCCCGTTCGCCTCGATCCTAACGGCGACGCCGAGGTCGTCTGGGCCGAGCGTCTCGATCCTGCGCGGGCGCGGATCGTGAGCGTTCCCCTTCCCTGGAGCCGGCGTAACTACGGCGACCTCGTGCTCACCGATGGCGCGGCCGAGGGATACCGCGTCGTGAGTGGGAAACAGTACCCTGTCTTCAACGTACTCGCGATCCTCGCCGAATCTGCGCTCAGGAAGTACATCGTGGAGCTTGCGACCACGGACCCGACAAGCGTCGAGGCGCTCGTGCAGTGCGCCGAGGAGTCCGGGGGAGCGGCGGAAGACTGGGGCCGATCGACGAATATCTTGTGTGCGAAGTGTAGTCGGGGTACACCGCACCATCACCCGACGGGCCCGAATGTACCTGCACATCCGCATTGCGGACTGGCCGCCAAAGACGACGCGCACGCGGAGGTGATCATCCGGGCGTGGCTCGAGCGCGAACCGAAAGCGGATCTCATCCGCTGGTATGACGCCGGCTAGACTGTTTCGTGTGTCGTTCCTGTTCGCAAACTCTGATCGAGCCATGCGCCGAGCTATCTCACGTACGGTCTTCCGCCGGCTGATCCTGATTCTGCTTGCCGGCGCCGCCGGCAGCTGTTCCGCGAAGCACCGGCCAACAACACCCGTGCGCCGCATCGATCACATCATGATCAGAACCGGTCACCCGCATGAGGTTTTCGCATTCTTCACGGATGTGCTTCAACTGCCAATCGCCTGGCCAATGGATACGCGAGCGGGAGTGACTAGCGGCGGTGCTGGCTTTGGCAACGTAAATGTCGAAGCCATCCAATTTCCCGACCAGAATGCTGCGGAGGCGAAGCTGGTCGGTTTTGCCTTCGAGCCCGGGCCGTTGGACACGGTCCTCAACGAGCTGCGGCGCCGAAGCATTCGATTTGGCGCACCACGCCCGTTCTACTCGACGTTGCAGGACGGCACGCGCCGCAACCTATGGACGAACGTGACTTTATTGGAGCTTTCCGACGCAGACCGACCCGCAAATGCCACGATGCATGTTTTTCTGTCTGAGTACTCTCCGGCCTACGTGAACACCGAGCAACGTCGTGTGCGCCTCCGGAGCGAGCTGGCCACGAGGTCTGGAGGGTCGCTAGGTGTACAGGGCGTGAAGGAAGTAGTCATCGGTACAACCGACCTTCCGACTGCTCGGAAGGCATGGGAACGACTCCTGGATCCATGGCCCGTTTCAGAACCAGGCTTGTGGCACGTTGGCGATGGCCCGGCCATCCGATTGGTTGAGGCCAAGGAGGATGCACTCCAGGAATTAGTGGTGAGCGTCGTGTCCCTGCAACGCGCACGAGCTGTGCTTCAGACGCGACAAATGATGGACAGTGACTCGCGAGAAGTCATCATCCGATCGCCACAGCTGGATGGTATCGTGATCCGCCTGGTGCAGGACAAGTGAGCGCTACAGGCGCGATGTCTATGGTATCCATCGCCGTTGCACCCTTGACGTGCGACTGCGAAGGCGCGCTGTGCGCGCCTCCTGAGCAATCGGCTGCAGTTGAGCGGCGTTATACCGACGCCGCAGATCTCGCTTCGGAGGGTCCGTGATTCGTGAAGAGGCGAAGCGCGTAGCTCAGCAATACCTCGCCCAATTTCGTGACGTTCCCTACGACGGGCTCCGCGATCTCATGGCCCGTTGCCCTCTTGCCTGCGACGCCGTGGGTCCGTCCGGAACCCAGTATCAACTCGAGCTCCAGATTCAGTGGAACGATCAACCCCACGGAGATTTGCGCGTCGTCGCCCTGGCCGATGACCTCGGTCTCCGCGGCTCGGTTCGGCCGGAGGCCGTCGACTTCGTTCGCGCACCTGACGGTACCTTCGTCGGTGAGTAGCAGGCAATTCGCCGCTAACCGCAGGGTGCGAGGGCGCGATCAGGCTACCGCTCTCACAATCTCGGACGCAGTTCACTAGCTGTTGCACCTGACCGGCGCGATGTTCAGGTAGCCATTATATTTCACCGCCGACACAAGCGAGGTAGAGATCCTGGTCCCCCGGCACTCTGGCGTTAGGCAGGCGCGCATGTATCGTGTCGGTGTGACCCTCGCGATTCTTGCCGCTACATTACCAGTCGCCGCCCGCGCGCAGCTCGTCACCGTTGGTGGCGGGGTGTTGGTCAGCAATCGCCCGACCGAGCCGGTCGCTGAGCTCCACGCCGAAACGCCACCACTCCGCGCTGCACGCGCCTACCTGACTCTGTCCTGGACCGATGAGAGCGCCCAGCCCACTGTCATCACAGCGGCTGAGCGCCCTCTGCTGCAGCGGACGGCGGCGATTGTCGGCCTGGGAGCGGGCCTCCTCTGGTTGGAGGGCAACGACTACCGGCCCTACCCAATCATCGTGAGCTCGACCGTCGTGCCGATGCCGATTCCTCGCACGGCGCTCGTGGCGATCGGCTCGACTCAGCCGTTTCAGCAATTCGAGTGGTCGCTCGTCCTGAAGGTTGGCGTGACCCTCTGGTTTGTCCGCTAGCCGTCCGGCTCGACGCGGCTCCGCCCAACTGCCTCGCACCTGGCGGACGTGACGCCGCCGTGCGGTCCGCTAGATCAGGCCGAGTGAAGGAAAGGATTTGCACGTGCTTCTCGGACGGGTTACCAATAGGTGCACGCACCCATCCGGAGCGCCCCAATGAAGCACGACGTTAGGCTGACCGTCGTATCCTTGCTCACGCTTCTTCTGTTGACCCTTCACCTGACGCACGACACTATCCGCCAGGCTGAGGGATCGGTCAAGTATCCAATTCCCGTCGTCGTCTTCTCCCTGTGGCTCTACGCAACCCTGATGGCTGCCGACCGGGTCTGGGGGTACGTCGTCATGTTGTTCGGGGGACTGTTCGGCGCTGCCATGATAGTCGTTCATGCGAAGGGAACTGTCGTCGGCAACTCCGGGGGCTTCTTTTTCGTCTGGACGATGTTCGCGCTCAGCGCAACGGGCTGGGTCACGTTGATCCTCTCCGCTCGCGGATTGTGGATGGCGTTTCGCGCCAGGCGTTCCAGAGTGTCAGCCAGCTGAGCGCGCGGCCGCCAGCCGGGGCCTTCAACTAGACGATCGCTGATCGTCGCCTTTGTGCTCCTCCGTCACGGGTACGGCGCGAGCAGTCGCGGCAGCGAGAACGACCGCCGAGAAGGCCATCAAGCCCGCCGTATGTCTGATACCGATACGCCTGAGATCGATCGCGAGGCACTAGTCGCTGGCTACATTCGCTTTGCTGAGGCATTGGGTCGCGGCGTGCCCGACGATACCGCGGAGACGCCGGCGGCAAGCGACGCCTATAGCGCCGTTGAGCAGCTCATCACGCACGGACCCGCCGGGCTCGCGTGGGACCTGGTCGTCGAAATCCTGCGCCGGGCACCTGACGATCGCTTGGACGTCTATGGCGCGGGTCCGCTCGAAGATCTCGTCCGCCTTCACGGCGTCGAGCTCGTCGACGTCATCGAGCGCGAGGCCGCCCGCGATGAACGCTTCCGCTGGGCCCTTGGCTGCGTCTGGCTTATAGTGGGCGAGCTTCCGGCCCCCACGACGGAGCGAATAGTTCGGGCAAGCGACGGGGAGATCAGGCCTCTCGATCTCAGTGCCATACGTCCGCATCGCGACCGCGCCACATAAGCAACATTTGCGGTAAGACGTGGGCGTGATGCAGAACACAGCGCGCGGCCGACAACGACGTACACCTCCAACTCGACTCCGTCGTGACTCGCTGCCGTGCTCTCCGTTTGACGGCGGTAAACCCGTAGTCGTCTTAACACCGGACGGGCCGCGCATTGCCATTCCGGGTGTCCGAATGGAGTCGAGCGCTGGCGTTAGGCGAGCATTCACGTCACGGAGGTGGCCTATCTTACGGGTACTGTTGGCTCGGTGTGTGCCAACCGGGCTCATCCTTCTGACCGTCGCGTGTGTGTCGAGTCCCGCGTCGCAGTCCCGCGCCATGTCCGTTGTCGATCACCGGCAGCTCGATAACCTCGCCGGCGACCGCACCGCGCACGACTGGTGCCGGGCGCTTCAGAGTGCAGCGGTGCGCGCAGACGCACCGCCCGTCTACCTGACATCCGAGGTTGACGAGCCCGCGGAGATGCTCCCGCTCGACGAGCAATCGCAACTGGCTGCGCTGCCGCATCGCCACGGTGTCGCCGTCGTCGTCGTTGTCGTGCGGCCCACGGGACGCGCTCAGGCGGCTTCCGTCAGGGTGGTGCGCGCCTCCAACGAGGATCTGCGCACGATCGCGACGGCGATAGTAACCCACGCGCGCTACCGCCCTGCAAAGCGCGGGGGCGTGGCGGTCGCGCAATGCCTGATGGTGCGATGGAATGACTGAGCTCCGCGTGTCGGTGAACGCGGCGTTGTGGCCACCGGCACCGCGGCCCCTTCATGAACTCGTAATGCGAGAGTCGTCTCGCATCCATGTCGCGGCGGTAACCTAGGCGGGACTCGGATGCTCGGGAGACCACCGTGTCCCGTGAGCATCGATATCCGCCGGGAAGCCGAAGGCCAGGGAGATTCACCCGGCCACATAACTGGCGTTTGCACCTGACCAGCGCGACGTTATAGGAAGCCATCGCACTTGCTGCCTGTCGCGCTCCGCGCGACAGCAAGCGCTCCGTTCCCTCGGAGGAGACCGCTCGCAGTTGAACGGCAGCGTCATGCAGCCATGAGGCCCTGCCTGTGCAAGGGTGACTGAGACGCGCGTCCTCCTGGATGAGCCCATTCCCTTTCATCCCCTCGAGCGCCTATGACAGCCCTCCCTCTAATGCTCCTCGCCGCAGCTGCGCTCATCACGCCGCCAGCCGCGTTTGGCCAGGCACCAGGCCGCCAGCCCGTTCCAGAGTTGCCTCACATCGAGGCTGTCGGTGACGGTGAGGTCCGCGTGGTGCCCGACCGCGCCACGATCACGCTCGCGGTGGAAACCAAGGGAGCGACGGCCGCAGCCGTTGCATCGCAGAACGCACGCATCCAGCGCCGTGTACTCGACACGCTCCGCGTGCTCGGCTTCGGCGAAAATCAGGTCTCTACCCTCAACTACAACGTCGGGCCGAATTACGAGCCCACTCCCACGGGGAGACGCCACGTGGGCTACATCGCGCGTAATGCCATAACGGTGCGCCTCACTGACCTGGAACGCATCGGCGCCGTCATCGACGCGGGTCTCGCACGCGGAGCCACGCAAGTCCAGGATGTGGCCTTCGAGTCCTCGCGCGCTGATTCCGCGCGCCGCGTCGCCCTCGCCACCGCATCCGCCGAGGCGCGTGCGGACGCCGAGGCTGTGGCGCGCGCCATGGGTGGCTCGCTCGGTCCCCTGCTCGACGCCACCACCAGCGGCCAGTATCCGTACCTTGTCCAACGGCGGGCGTATTCCGGCCTCGCCGCGG
>DASTYE010000294.1:0-4357 GCA_035765135.1 Gemmatimonadaceae bacterium
CCGGGGGTGTCTCGGGGGCGATCTGCTCCCCTTCGCCGTAGTAGCGGCTGATGAACTGCACCTTGTCGAGGAGGTCGTCGCCGGGATAGGCGACGAAGTAGTAGACGCTGTCCTTCTGCCGCACCTGGGTTGCGAGCACGAGCGAATCAACTCCTTTCGAACCTGAGGTGAACCACCTTCGGCGTCGCGACCGTCCGAACGAGCTCGAGGCCGTGCAGGTTGTCGCCAACGCGCTCGAAGAGACGTTCCCCGCCGCCAAGGAGGATCGGCGCCATGTTGAGCTCCATCGCATCCACGAGCCCGGCCGCGAGGTACTGCTGCGCCACCTTCGCGCCGCCACTCAGGTGTACGTCCTTGCCTCCGGCCGCTTTCCGCGCCTGATCGAGCGCGTCCTCGATGCCGGTGGTGACGAAGTGGAACGTGGTGCCGCCTTCGAGCTTCAGTGGCTCGCGCGGATGGTGCGTGAGCACGAACACTGGATGGTGAAACGGTGGATTCTTGCCCCACCAGCCCTGCCATGGGCTCTTCGCATCCCAGGGACCGGGATGCCCCCCGAACATGTTGCGCCCCATGATGGTGGCGCCGAGGTTCGCGTACCATTCCTGGAACACGGCGGAGCTCGCGTTGGTCTCTCCGCCAGACTTCCCATGGGACGCTCGCCACGCTTCGAGCTCGACGACCCAGTCGTGCAGCGCCTCTCCACCGACGCCGAGCGGCTCTTTGACACTCTGATTCGGCCCGGCGACGTAGCCGTCGAGCGACATCGTTATCCCGAAGCGCAGCTTCGACATCCCCGCCTCCATTTCAGTGGTGAGGTTGGTGCTCACACTGACGTCGAGCGGCGTGTCGGGAAATCGACATCCACTACTGCGCGGCTTTCGCCTCGCCGGCGACGTCTTGCTCCCACTCGCGGAGCAGCGCCCGCAGCCGGCGGGCAATGTCGGGATGTTTCGCGATGAGATTCTCGCGCTCCCCGATGTCATTCCGGAGATTGAACAGCATGGGACGCGGCTCGAGCACGAGCTTCCAGTCGCCCGACCGCACCGCGCGATTCGGCCGCGCCGGATGCGCACGCCAGAAGAGCGTGCGTTCCACCTCCGGCGCGCGTCCCTCGAGAATGGGAAAGAGATTGATCCCCTCGAGGCGCAGATCGGCGGGAAGCTCGGCGCCGCTCACCGCGAGAATGGAGGCGGTGAGATCCATGGTGATCCCCACCTGAGCGGTGACTTTGCCAGGCGGAATTCGCCCTGGCCATCGGATGATCGCGGGCACGCGGATGCCACCTTCCCACGTGCTCAGCTTGTGATTGAAGAGGGGCGCGTTGCGCGAGAGCCACTCGCCGCCGTTGTCATTCGTATAGATGACGATGGTGTTCTGGCGCAGCCCCAGTCGATCGAGCGTCGCGAGGATGCGTCCCACGCCCTGATCGACACGCTCGACCATGGCGACGTAGTCGGCGCGCGTGCTCGTCGGGTCGTCGAATGCGCTGAGGTGACGTCCGCTATCGCGCGCGACTGACGGCTTGTCGGGCACCTGGTACGGCCAATGGGGCGCATTGTACGCCACATCGATGAAGAACGGACGACCCGCATGCTTCTCGATCCATCGGACGGACCGCTCGGTGATCAGGTCGGTCATGTAGCCGTCGACCTGCACCGCGGAATCGTTCTCGAAGAGATCCTGGTAGCCGGGCGAG
The DNA here is from genome assembly GCA_035765135.1 of Gemmatimonadaceae bacterium. GTDB lineage: Bacteria > Gemmatimonadota > Gemmatimonadetes > Gemmatimonadales > Gemmatimonadaceae > JAICNG01. The sequence continues at coordinate 1,697 of DASTYE010000294.1, forward strand.
TCGGGCGACGTGTGCGTGTAGAAGTCGATGAACCCGCTCTTGAAGCCGAAGAAGTAGTCGAACCCGTGCTTGATCGGGCTGAACTCTGGCTTCCATCCCAGGTGCCATTTCCCGACCAGTGCCGTGGCGTAGCCCGCGTTCTTCATGAGCTGCGGGAGGGACCGTCCGGTCACGGGGAGGCCGCGGTCGAAATCGGCCGGGCGCTGCATACCTAACGGGTACTCGAGGCCGGCGCGCTGCTGGTACCGTCCCGTGATCAGGCCGGCGCGTGTCGGTGTGCATGAGGGTGCGTTCGCGTAGAAATCCGTGAAGCGCACGCCGTCGCGCGCGAGCCCATCGAGATTCGGCGTCCGGAGATCCGTGGCGCCATACGCGCCGAGGTCGCCGTACCCTGCGTCATCCGTCATGATGAGGACGACGTTCGGTCGCGTTTGCGCCTCGGCGAGGACGGCGGCGAGAGCGGCGAGCGCCGACGCGGTCCTCAGGATTTTCGCATGCACGATGACTCCTCTTCTGGGCGGCACTGCCCCGATGGTGGGGGATATCGATCGATGATGCAACCCGAGCGCTGCCACCGCAGCGTGGGCCGATGAAGAAGCGCCACTCGCGGTTCGGCGGATCGGAGATGGAACACATGCGCGTCCGCGGGACGCTCCTCGACCTCCTTCTGAATATTGCCCGCGAGGATCACCTCGATTGGACGGCCCTCGTCCACATCTTCGGTATCTCGCAACCGCGGGCCAGCAATCTTCTCAACCGACACATTGAGAAGTTCAACAGCGAGACCCTCATTGACATGCTCGCTCGGGTCGGTGTACGTGTAGAGGTCACGCCCGCGTCACGGGATCGGTACCGGCGCTTCAACATTCCTCCGCGACGCCGCTAGGTGTGCCGCTAGGTGTTAGGGAAGGCCTCATGCAAGTATTTGTATTAGGGTGACCGGCCGGGCCACCTTCGAACCCGCAGTTCAGCGAGGCGGGCACGCCGCCGCTGTCTCCCGCGACCTCCGTAGCAGGGGGCGCGGCAATTGCTCCCGAAGTCTCAAAAACGCACCGGAGCAGACCATGGCCGACGAAAGACGAAAAGGCCCACCCGACCGACGCCGCAGCCGCGCAACCAAGCCGCCGCAGAACGCCGAGCAGGCGACGACGTCCGCCACAGCCGAGGAAGCGAGCGCCAGGGATCCTGAGACCGCACGCTTCGACGCCGAGGAGCTCGACGCCTCCATCCGCGCTCGCCAACACGAGGATCGCGGCGAAGTCCTCTAGGAAGAAAAACCTGAGCGCGGGCCTCCTGATGTACCGCCGCCGCGCGGGACATCTCGAGGTCCTCCTCGCCCACCCCGGCGGCCCCTTCTGGACCCACAAGGACGAGGGCGCCTGGACCATCCCTAAAGGCCTCGTCGATGAAGGCGAAGACCACCTCGCCACCGCCAAACGCGAATTCGAGGAAGAGCTTGGCGCCCAGCCTAACGCGACCGAATACCGACCGCTCGGCGAGATCCGCCAGAAAGGAGGCAAGACGGTCGTCGCCTTCGCCTTCGAGGGTGACCTCGACCCAGCCACCATCACGAGCAACACCTTCGAGGTCGAGGGGCGCACCTACCCCGAGGTCGATCGCGCCGAGTGGTTTTCGATCGACGTCGCCCGGACGAAGATCAACCAGGCCCAGGCCGAGCTCCTCCAACGGCTGGAGATGCTCCTCGCGTCGTCACCAGCCGGCGACTAAGGGGATCATACGTCACGAGCAGCACCTCCCGCGCCTGGAGCGCGGCCTCGACCTCGACGCGCAACGCCGGCGGAACATCCTCCTCCCGGCGACGCCGGCGCTCCTCCTCCTCACGCCGCTGGCGGTCCGGCGACATCGCCCGCTCGTGCTCCTCTTCTTCCGCCGCCTCCTCCTCCTCTTCTTCTTCTTCTTCCTCCTCTTCGTGCTCTTCAGCCCGCGCTGAGCCGGTGTCGATACGCACCAGCTCCACCGTGAAGACACCGGGGCCGGCCGGAACATGCAGGTCACGGGAGACGTACAGCCGGCGGTCGTGACGCAATCCACCGCCGCGCACGAGCTGCTGGTGAATCACCTCACCGTTCCGGCGAACCGACAAACGATATCGCGCCGCCACGCCCTCGCAGATCACTCGCTGCCGCATCTGCGGCGCCAGCTTCTCCAGCTCTTCATCACTTTGTGTCCGACACGTCTCGATGCGCTGCGGGCGCGCACCTAACGACAGACGCACGATGGCGTCGTCGCTCGTGGTGACGCGAAGGGGCGCCGTCGACGCCCACGTCATCGCGAGGAGCAGCCCGAAGGCGATGATGACGCCTGCGGCGCGGAGGGCGATCTTCACGATTCGTCCGAAGCCGGCACCGGCTCGCACTCGAGATCGATCGCCACGGCACTTTCCGGCACCGCCTGCTTCGCCCGCGCAAGCTGCGCCTTGAAGTCAGCGAGCGCCGCGCGCGCCACGTTCGCCTCGCTCGCGTTCGCGAACCCGATCTTCACCCGATCGCGGTCCACGCGCGCCTTGAGCTCGGCCTCACGATCGTGATACACCCGCTCGTACAGCCACTTCGGCCCCTCGCGATTCCAGCAATCGCGCGACGGGCACGCCAGCGTCAGCACGCCCGCGCTCCCGCTTCGCACCAGCAGCTCGATCACCGA
>DASTYE010000295.1:0-3715 GCA_035765135.1 Gemmatimonadaceae bacterium
ACGATCATGCCGCCGATGAAGGCGTAGTCGGCCCACTTCAGGTCGGCGTCGGTGAGCTCGGTGACGTTGAGGTCGACCAGACGCTTCTGCCAGTGGGCGGGGAGCAGGGCCGCGACGGTGAGGAGCCCCAGCGGCGGTGACGAGGCGCGGCGGCCGATGAACCGCAGCGCGTGCGTGAAGCTCCAGAACGTCTCTGGGAATTCGGGGGAGATGAGGAGGACGTTCACTGGGATCGCTGTCGGCGTAGGGGAGGGCGGCCGGCGGAATCGCTCAATGACGTGCCCCAGGTAGCGGGGTGCAATCAGGAGGACCCGTACACGGGGTCGTCGTCCCCCCGACAGTGACCATACCCGTCTGGGCGCGTTCGTGCCAAGTTGACGGCTGTGCGAAGGTGGCAGACCTTCCGAACCCGGCGTCGAAAACCATGACGAGGCCCAACCGCATGCTCCGCCATTTCGGACTCTCCTTGTTTCTTCTCACTGTCGCGGGCGTCGCCGCCGCGCAACAACCGGAGCCGCGCGTCCTCGTCTTCTCGAAGACCGCCGGCTACCGCCACAGCCCTTCCATCGAGGCCGGAATCGCGGCCGTTCAGAAGCTCGGCCGAGAGAATGGCTTCGCGGTCGAGGCAACCGAGGACGCCGGCGCATTCACGGAGCGCAACCTCGAGCGTTTCCGCGCGGTCGTCTTTCTCAACACGACGGGCGACGTCCTCGACGCGCGACAACAGGATGCGTTCGAGCGCTTCATTCAGGCGGGTGGCGGCTGGGTCGGCATCCACTCGGCGACCGATACCGAGTACGAGTGGCCGTGGTACGGACGACTCGCCGGCGCGTACTTCGAGAGCCATCCCAACAATCCGAACGTCCGCAAAGGCACCTTTCGCATCGTGGACAAGAGCCATCCGTCGACCGAGGGGTTTCCCGACTGGTGGGAGCGAGAGGACGAGTTCTACAACTTCAAGTCGATCGACCGCGACATTCGCGTGCTCGTCGTCATCGACGAGACCACCTATGAGGGCGGGACGAACGGCGCTCGTCACCCGATGAGCTGGTACCACCCGTACGACGGTGGGCGCGCGTTCTACACGAACATGGGGCACACGGAGGGGACGTTCTCCGAGCCACTCTTCCTGCGGCACCTCCTCGGCGGACTGCGCTACGCGATCGGGACGGAGCCGCTGAACTACGAACGCGTGCGTCCAGAGGAGAATCGATTCGCGAAGGTCGTGCTCGCCGAGAAGCTGAACGAGCCGGTGGAGCTCGCGGTGCTGCCTGACGAGCGCGTGCTGTTCATCGAGCGGAGGGGCCCCGTCAACCTCTACAGCCCGAAAACCGGTCGTTACCGGAAGATCGCGACGATTCCGGTGAGCAATCAGTACACGAGCGGCGATCAGGGCGAGGACGGGCTGCTCGGACTCGCCGCCGACCCGAACTTCGCGAGCAATGGATGGATCTATCTCTACTACTCGCCCGCGGGGCCGGAGCCGAAGAACGTTCTCGCCCGGTACACGATGAAAGGCGATTCGCTCGATCTCCGGTCGCGCGTGGTACTGCTCGAGGTTGCTGTGCAGCGCGATCAGTGCTGCCACACCGGCGGCTCGATCGCATTCGACGCGCGCGGCAACCTCTACCTGTCCACGGGAGACAACACCAATCCGTTCGCCACCGGATACGCCCCGATCGATGAGCAACCGGGACGCGCTCCATGGGACGCGCAGAAATCATCCGGGAACACGAACGACCTTCGCGGCAAGATGCTCCGCATCCACCCTGAGCCTAACGGCACCTACACGATCCCGGAGGGAAACCTCTTCCCGCCGGGCACCCCGCAGACCCGTCCGGAGATCTACACGATGGGTCACCGGAACCCGTACCGCATCGCGATCGACAAACGGACCGGGTTCCTCTACTGGGGTGACGTCGGTCCCGACGCGGCCGCCGATTCGGCGGAGCGTGGGCCGGCCGGTCACGACGAGATCGGCCAGGCGCGTCGCGCCGGCAACTTCGGCTGGCCGTACTTCGTGGCGGACAACAAGGCGTACTTCGATTTCGACTTCGCCACCAAGACACCGGGCCCCAGGTTCGATCCGGCGCGCCCGATGAACACGTCGCCTAACAACACCGGACTTCGCGAGCTGCCACCGGCGCAGAAAGCGTTCATCTGGTATCCGTATGGCCCGTCCGCCGAATTTCCGCTGGTCGCCACCGGCGGGCGCACGGCCATGGCAGGCCCGGTCTACCACCGCGATGATTTCGCGAACGCGGCGCGAGCCTTTCCGGCGTACTACGATGGCAAGCTGTTCATCTACGAGTGGATGCGCGGATGGGTCATCGCCGTCACCATGGATGACGATGGGGACTACGTCTCCATGGAGCGGTTCATGTCGAGCCACAAGTTCAGCAACCCAATGGACATGGAATTTGGGCCCAACGGTGATCTGTACCTTCTGGAATACGGCACCGCGTGGTTCCAGGGCAACGATGACGCCCGGCTCGTCCGCATCGAGTACACCGCCGGCAACCGGAAGCCGATCGTCGCGGTTGGCGTGGACAAACCCATCGGCGCGACACCGCTGACGGTCGCGTTCTCCTCCGAGGGCACCGCGGATCTGGATGAAGACGCGCTGCAATACCAGTGGACCATCACTCGCGCGAACGGGACCGCCGTCAGCACGCTCACCGGCACCAATCCGACGTTCACCTTCGCGAGGCCGGGAGTCTACGTCGCGTCGCTCGTCGTCACCGATTCGCTGGGAGCGCGCGATTCGGCGAAGGTACAGGTCGTCGCGGGCAACGAGCCGCCGAGCGTCGATATCGAGTTGGTGGAGAGCAATCGGACGTTCTTCTTTCCACGCGTCCCCATTCGCTATGCCGTGAGCGTGACCGACCGCGAGGATGGCTCGCTTCGGAACGGACGGATCCCCGCGAGCCGTGTCGTGGTGACCGCGGAGTATCGGAAGGAAGGCCTCGTCCCCGGTGAGCGCGGGCGACCCCCGGCCGCCGCCGCTGCCGCGCCCGATGTCGGAAGAAGGCTGATCGAGACCGGCACCTGTCTCTCCTGTCATCAGTTCAACAGGACATCGATTGGTCCCGCGTACACCGCCGTGGCACGTCGCTATCGCGGCGACGCCACCGCGGCGCAGCGTCTCGTCAGGAAGATCCGTTCCGGGGGATCGGGTGTGTGGGGCCAGGTGATGATGCCGGCACATCCGCAGCTCACCGAGGCGCAAGCGTCGGCAATGGTCGCCTACATCCTCAGCCTCGCCTCGCCGCGCGCGCCATCGCTTCCGGTTCGCGGTGCGTACGTGCCACGCGTCGGGCCGGACAGCGCTGGGAGAGGGGTCGTCATCCTGCGAGGCGCGTATACCGACCGCGGGGCGAACGGGATGCGCAGCGCCACGGCGGACAAGGCGGTCGTGCTGCGCGCGCCGGTCGTCGTCGTCGCGCACGGGGAGATCTCGGACGGCATTCAGCGATACAGCGGACCGGAGGTGCCGGTCGAGATCGCGATCGGCACGCGATCGGGCGCGTTCGTCGGATTCAGGCAGCTCGATCTGACAGGTGTATCCGCGATAACCTTCTCGGCCGTCGCGCCCGTGCCTAACGTCAATAGCGCCGGAGGCAAGGTGGAGGTTCGGCTGGACTCGGCCACCGGCACGCTGGTGGGTGAGACGGACGTCATTCAGCCGCAGGCCGCGATGGGGGCGCCTTCGCGA
>DASTYE010000296.1:0-8175 GCA_035765135.1 Gemmatimonadaceae bacterium
TCTCCTCGAGCTGCTCCGGCGCGGCATCATGCGCGAGGCGCTCGTCTTCACGCGCACCAAGCATCGCGCCAACCGCCTCTGGGAATTCCTCGGCAAGCAGGGTATCTCCGTCGCGCGCATCCATGGCAACCGCTCGCAGGGGCAGCGCACCGAGGCGCTCGACGGATTCAAGAGCGGACGCTATCGCGTACTCGTCGCGACCGACATCGCCGCACGCGGCATCGATGTCGAGGCGTTAGGTCACGTCGTCAACTTCGACGTGCCCGCGGCCTCGGAAGACTACATCCATCGCGTCGGCCGCACCGCTCGCGCGGAGCTCACCGGCGAGGCGTTCACACTCGCGTCGCCGGACGAGGCGGATGATCTGCGCGCGATCGAGCGCGCGATCGGGAAGCCCCTGCTGCGCGTGACGCTCCCGGATTTCGATTATTCCGCGAAGCCCTCCGGTCAGCTCGAGGTGCCGCGCGGCGAGCGCATCGCCCAGATCCGCGCGCGGAAAGCCGAAGAGCGCGCACGCGCGAAAGCAAAGGCCGAGCGTGCGGCGGCGCCGCCACCACCCCGAGCAGCGACGTCGGGCAGCGGGCGCCGTCGGCGTCGCCGTCGATAAAAGCTCCTATTGACTGGCCGCGCGCTCCGTGGCGATCCGCCGGGCGAGCTGCTGCCTGGCGTTCGTGGCGTATCGCCGGCAGGCCTCGGGATCCCTCAGGCGGTTCTTCTCGAGACGCTCCCACAGCTGTGAGGCTTGCGGGTGCGGAGTCAGGAGCACCTCGCAGGGCAGGCGTTCCAGCGTCGCGAAGCCGCGCTCGAAATCGCGAAGCGCAGCCGGGTTCTGTGTGAACAGGTAGCCGTCGTCGGAGATCGGTGTCTGACTGTCGGCGTACACGAAGTCGACGCATTCCCCCTTCTCACACGACCGCCACGACCAGCTCGTCCCGCCCGCCGTGTGTCCCGGCGTCGCGTGGGCGGTGACGACGATGTCGCCGACGCGCAGCGTGTCGCCGTCATCGATGACGCGAACGTTAGGCACCGGCGGGAACTCGAGCGCCGAGCGGAACTGAGGGTCCTCCGCGCCGGCAGTGCCGCGCTCGATCGTCGCCGCGGCGGGCGCTCGCGCGGCGACGACGGCGCCGGACGCGCGCTCGAGCGCGGCGAGTCCGCCGACGTGATCGTAGTGCGTGTGCGAGGTGACGATGAGCCTCACGTCCTCGACGCGATAGCCGAGCGCGGTGATGCTGGCGATGATGCGAGGTGCGGACTCCGGCAGCCCGGCGTCGATCAGAACGTGTCCAGCCGACGACGTCAGGAGAATCGCGCTCAGCCCACGCGTGCCGACGTAATGCACGTTGCCGAAGAGGCGAACGGCCGGCGTCGGAGCATTCCACTCGGCGCACGGCGGGCATTCCGTCGGCGAGTAGCCCGCGGTCAGGGAGTCGCGAGCCTGCGCCTCGAGTGATGTGGTGGCAGTGATCGCGAGTATCAGCGCAAGAAGTCCGCGGTGCATGCGCGAGGGGTTGAGGTTGCTCCCGAGGAACGTCCGGACAACCGTCTACGTTCCCCGCCGCCATCGGAGCTGGAACTCCAGCTCCTCTATGCCACCGACGGCGCGCTCGTGCTCCACGTTGAACGTGGCGTCGCTGGGGATCCGCAACGTTTCTCCGGCGACCTGAATGGTAAACGGTCGTCGCCGCTCGATCGCCTTTGCCAACCTGCGGAGCTTTGCGGCGAACTGGCGAGCGGTGTAGGTGCGTTCGAGGTCGCGTGGTTTGCGTTTGCGGGCGGGCATGGTCTCAGGGTTTAGGGGAGGGCCTGGATGGCATCAAGAACCCAGGGGTTCATCACGGATGACACGGATTGGACTGAAAAATCCGGATTCGCTCCTGCGGCATTGCCCCCTCCGCAGGCGACAACAAAAACTGCTTTGGACTTGTGCGTGGAGGGTGATTGGCGCCAGGAGCGATCCGGAGCATCAGCCCAATCCGCCTCATCCGTATAGCCCCTCCGTTCTTGATGCCAGCCGGCCGCGTGACCCGGCATCAAGAACAGAGGGGCCCTGCGGATGACGCGGATTGGGCGGAAGAGGCCGGATCCGTTCCCGGTGCAGGGAACCCTCCTCGCGCGACAACAAAAAACGGCTTTGGACCTGCGCGTGGAGAGTGAACGGCACCGGAAGCGATCAGGCCGTTACCGTCCAATCCGTGTCATCCGTGATTCACCCCTGGGTTCTTGATGCCAGTCCTCACTTGCGAACAGAAACAGGAACCTTGCGCTCGGCACCGTACGTGCGAGCGAAGTCACCTTGATTGATCGAGAACGACAGCACACCGCGCGAGTGCAGGAGCGCCAGCGGGCGGCCGGGTGGGACGTCGCTGAAGGTGCTCCGCCACGGCAGGCGCAGGGTGGTGGAGCCGATACGCACGGTCAGTGAATCGCCGACGCGCGCGCCGAGTGAGTCGAGGAGCGCGGGCGGGATGTTGGTGACGACGTTGCCGTAGGGGTCCTCGATGTAGCGCACCGCACCTTCGATGCGGCCATCGGCCATGCTCGCGACCTGAACATCGAGCCTAACGGGCACGATCGGTGGGCCGAGTGAGTCGAGCGGTACGCCCGACGCGAGGTGCGCGGCGATCGGGGCGAAGATGTCGCGACCGTGGAAGGTGGAGGACGCTCGGGGGACGCGGAAATAGCGCGCATTCCGGATCTCGACTGCACGGTCGAGTCCCTCGGTCTGGACGACGAGCGTGAAGATCCCGTTGTCCGGCCCGACGAGCAGGTGCCCCTTAGTCGTCAGGATGCCAATGGCCTTGCGCTCGCTGCCCACGCCGGGATCGACGACAGCGACCGCCACTGTCCCCGACGGATAGAACGGCAGCGCTTGCTCGATCACCTCGGCCGCTGCCTCGATGTCGTATGCGGGAATCTCGTGGGTGAGGTCCACGACCCGGAGGCTCGGATCGACGTCCCACATCACGCCCTTGCAGGCGGCGACGGCGCCGTCCCGCGTGCCGAAGTCGGAGAGGAAGAGGACGGTTCCCGCGTCGCGGCGTTCCGCATTCGACGTACACGCCGCCGCGATGACGAGCGCCAGCAGCCCGGTCGCTCGCGCGGGGGTGATCAACGCCGGCCCGCGCGCATCTCCTCGAGCGCGAGCTGCATGTACATGAAGGCGGCGGCCTCGTCAGGCATCACCGTCTGGCCGAAGGAATCGAGCCAGGCCGTGATGCGATCGGAGACCGGTGTCACCGCCTGCTCCAGCTCGGCTCGCTCGGCCGGGGTGGCGCGGTCGACGGCGGCGTTGCGCTCCACGTCGTCGCCGATTCCCCAGCGCTCGGCGAGATGGACCAGATGCCGAAGCTCGGCGGGAACCCTGTCGGGGTTGAGCCGCGTGGCGGTGCGCGTTTCCGTTGTCGCGCCTCTTCGCGGGGAGTCATCAGCCCCTGGTGCGCACGAGAGCAGCACCGCGGACAGTGCGAGGTACGAGAGCTTCATGTTCTCATCGCGTTCGAGCTCAGGGTGCGACCACGGCGTCGGCTTCGAGCTCTACGAGCCAGTCGGGGTCGATGAATCGAGTCACCTGCATGATGGTGTTCGCGGGGCGAATGTCGCGAAAGAACTCGCCATGCACGAGGGCCACCGCTTCCCAGTCTTCGATGCGCGTCAGCAGGGTTCGCGTGCGGACGACGTCGGCGAGCGAGGCGCCAGCGGACTCGAGCGCGCGCTGAATGATCTCGAGGCAGCGGCGTGCCTGCGCGGCGGGATCTCCAACCGCGACGGTCTTGCCATCGGGGCCGAGCGGTGCCGTGCCGGAGACGGCGATGAGGGGACCTGCGCGAACCGCGCGCGAGATTCCCACGCGCGGTTCGTAGGGGCTGCCTGACGAGACGAGGTGGTGTCGCGGGCTCATGTCCATGCGGGTGACGAAAGCACGGACATTATTCGCGAGCCGCCCACGGCGCCAGTCGTTGACGCCGTTAGGTCAGTGTCCCGCGACTTCCTGCGCCGTGGGGTACGCCGCTGCCGGGTAAGGGCCGATCTTCTCTACCGTGTAGGCGCTGCGCCAGAAGTCGGGTGGTCCCTCGCTGTCCATCACGCGATTGCTCACCGGCTTCAGCCCGCGCTTGAGGTACGCGGCGATGTCGCGCAGCTCCTGGTCGGGCATGTGCCGGAACGCCGGCCATGGCATCGGGGGCGCCAGATACTTGGGGTTCACGGGGAAATTGCCCTGCCCAGGCGTGTTCGAGGTGATCTCGACATCCGGCGTCTCACCGGGGCGCAAGCCGTATCGCAGCGCATTGAAGATCTGCCGCTCGCTGAACCGCCCCATGCCGGTCATGTTGTCGGGCGTCAGGTTTCGCGGATAGGTCTTGAAGGGACCCATGATGAAGGTCTGCGTGGAGTCGCGCCATCCGGCGAGCCAGCCCGCACCGGCGGGATGCATCCCTCCGTGACAGTCGCCGCAGCCATGGTGCATCGTGAGCGCACGGCCGCGCATCACGCTCGGGTCTACCATCTCGCTTGCCGACGCTTCGTCGGTGGTCCAGCGCCCATCGCTCAATGCCACGACCGCAACACCGGACAGGATAACCAGCAAGCCAGCAAAACGGCTCGCGATGCGCGACGAACTCACATTGACCTCCATAAGCAGTTGACGTTGCCGTTGACGTTTCTGCGTGGTTCTGCGTTCATCTGCGGCCCAAGCCTGCTATCCCAAGACGAGCAAGCCACTAATTGCGCTTGGTGAGCTGAGACGGTTTGACCTCGAGGATGCCCATCATGCCGTGATCCTCGTGGTCGAGGATGTGGCAGTGGAACATCCACTTTCCCGAGTAGCTCGCGTACCGCACGATAAAGCGGGCGCTCCCGTGCTTCGGCACGTTGACGACGTCCTTCCAGCTCCGGAACGGCTCGCGCACGCCGTTGCGATCGAGCACCTGAAACTGGAAGCCGTGCAGATGAAACGGGTGATCCATCCCGACGAGGTTCTCGACTTCCCAGATTTCCGTCGCATCGAGTGGCGCCGAGACGTCCACACGGGCGGCGTCCATCATCCGGCCGTTGATCATCCCCTGCGTCAGGACCATGACGCGCTTCGCAGTCGACTGCGCCGTGTCGAGCACCGGGATCGTGCGCAGCTTTGTCGGAATCCTCACGGAGGCGACCGCCGGCTCGTGCGAGTACTGCAGCGTCAGCAGGTCGCGCGGCTCGTTCCACTGGGGCGGCCGCGTCTGCGGGATGTAGCGATCGTAAGGCAGCGACTGGAAGACGCTCGTGCTCCCCGGCGCGCCGGTCGCTCGAACGAGGAGCTCCACCCGCTCGGCGTTGGCCACCACGATCTCATCCACCTCGACGGGGCGCTCGAACAGCCCGCCATCATTGCCCACGTGGAGGAGCTTGTGGCCGGGAAGCGCCAATCGGTACACGCGCGCCGCCGACGCGTTGATCACGCGCCACCGCTGCACCTCGCCCGCACGAATGGTGAGCGTCGGCATCACCTTCCCGTTCACGAAGATGACGTCGCCCTCGCGGCCGTTCTCCTGATCGATCGTTCCCTGCGGCGAGAGCGAGGCTGGAAGATCGATCGCGCCGTCGGCGGTGAATCGGTTGTCGGAGATGACGATGACTTTTTCCGGGATCGACTTCAGCGGATCGTCCGCGGCCCTAACGACGATCGCGCCATAGAGTCCCTTGGCGATCTGATACCCGGTGCGGTGATGCGGATGTGGGTGATACCAGTACGTGCCCGCCGTGCCCGGCCTGATCGTGAAGACGTAGTCGTACGTCTCACCGGGACCGACGGGATGGAACGGGCTGCCATCGGCCTTGAACGGGAGGTGCAGGCCATGCCAGTGAACGGTGGTCGGCTCGGGGAGCTCGTTGCGGAAATGGATCGTGACCCGATCGCCCTCACGGAGCTCGAGGGTCGGTCCCGGGAACTGCCCGTTGTAGGTGAAGATCTCGGTCGTGGCGCCGGGAATGAGCGCCATGCGCGCGGGCGTCGCCGTGAGCGTGATCTCGACTTGTCTCTGGGCCAAGGCGGGAAGTGCCCAGAGCGAGGCGACCGCGGTAAGAATCGTCAGGCTCGGCCGCCGAATACGCGTCATGCGGGAAGCCCCCGGGAGGGAGCTATGGAGAAAGGCCAGGCGGGACCTCGGGGGCAGCGTCAGCGCAGCGGCCGGCCGCGGCATTGCGTCCGGCAAACGGGGCTTAAAATGCGTTAATCTGGGGATTTTGGAAAGAGGGAGTTTTGCGCGTCGCGGCCATGACTCACTGCTCGCGAAGGGTCCTCTCCCCTCGGTAGATCTCGTGAAGGGCTTCCACGCGGTCGTAACCGAGGCGACGGGCGACGTTGGTCAGGCTGTCGCGCATTTCTGGCATGCCGTTGTAGTGGTACGCGACCGCGAGGTTGGCGGCGATCACGGCATCCGTGCTATCGAGCGCGTAGGCCTTCAGCGCGTGGCTCAGCGCATCCGCATCATCACCGCGCTTGAGAGCGATGACCGCCACGCTCGAATGCGTTTGGGCGTCAGTCGGGTCGATCCCCAGCGCGCTGTCGTAGTAGGCGAGCGACTCGTCGTAGCGCCCTTCCTCCCGGCTCACGATACCCAATCCCGTGAGTGCTTCGACGCGACGCGGGTTGATCTCGAGCGCTCGCTGATACGCGTCGACCGCATCCTGCCGCTCCCCGATCTCACGATGGGCATGGCCACGGATCGTCCAGGCGAGGTCGTCGTCCGGCCTCGACCTCAGGTAGTCGCGCAGTCCGCTGATCGCGGCCGACGGATCGGTCTCGACCAGGGCGGCGAGCTCGTCCAGCTTCGTGTCTCCGCGTAGCCCGAGCACGACGAAACCACCGAGCACGAGGGCGTAAAACAGCGACGGCAGGACCAGGAACCACACACGCGCTCTGGTCACGCGTGGCTGGAACCTCGCGCGCACTCCCTTGTAGCTCGCGACGACTGCCCAGAACGGAAAGAGGGCGAACACCGCCACCCAGATCGAATCAGCCTCCCACGCCGCGAGGTAGCTGGAGTACAGGACCATCGCGAGCAACGAATAGAGGACGGTGGGGAGGGCGTGGACCAGGCTCGCGAAGACATACACCTGGCGCCCTTCACGCTCATCGAAGCCGACGGCCCCTGACCACCGCAGTCGCGTGTTGTACCACCATCCGCCAATGAGCCAGACGAGTCCGGATCCTAGCGCGCCGACAATCAGCACCAAGGACCAGTATGCCCCCCAACTGGCGGCGACGCCCCGCGCGAGCCCGACATCGCTTCCAGACACGCCGACGTCGGCCTTCGCCAGCTGGGTGTCGATTCGGTCGATCGCCAGCGCGATGCCGAGAAGCACCGTCGCCACGGCCGAGGCGGCCCGTTTGTTCAGGTCAGCCCCGGTCCAGTAGCGTGTCGGCCTGAGGTACAGATCGCGCAAACCCCGCAACGACATCGGGTGATAGCGCAATGGAGCGTGAGACGCGACCGGCGTCGGCATGCTCCCGTCGTAATCGACCACGGACGGCTCCCTCGGAATGCCCACGAAGATGAATCAGGGCGATACTGGTGGCACTCGTGGGCCGGATCGTCAAGCGGCGTTGCGGTGCGATGGCCCGCACGTAGGTTTGGGAACCGAACCCGTTCCGCCCACGGTTCACGTACAACATGCCTGTTCCCCAGGCAGAGCTGAACAACCCGAACGTCACGCAGTCCTGCATGAACAGAGATGCGTAGATGGCTGTTGGCGGCCGCGCTCGCGGCCGTCGCCAGTCGAAGCGCGCCAGCTCAGGAGCCTAACGCGGCTCCTAGCTGGCGGGCCAGGTCGAGGTTCGCCGCACCGCGTACGGCGTCCCTCATATCAAGGCGGAAAACCTCCGGGCGGCCGCGTACGCGCTCGCCCACGTCCAGCTCGAGGACTACGGACCGCGCGTCGCGAACGCGCTGCTTCGCGCGCGGGGAGAGATGGGGCGCTGGTTCGGACGTGACAGCATGGAGAGCGATTTTTCCGCCAAACGCGACTACGCGCTCGCGGTCGAGCGCTATCCACAGATCGATCCCGACACGCGCGAGGTCTACGAGGGATTCGCCGCCGGCGTCAACCGCTACATCGAGCTTCACCCCGACGAGTTTCCAGCTGGCTTCCAGCCCCGCTTCACCGGCTATGACGTCGCCGCGCGCGACGTGA
>DASTYE010000297.1:0-2472 GCA_035765135.1 Gemmatimonadaceae bacterium
CATCTCCACAGAAGGGATGAGCGTGCTCCCGGGACTCTGGGACATGCACGTGCATCTCATGATCAACGGGCACGCCGACTACGCGCACTGGGACCGCACGTATCCCTCGCTGTTCGCGAGCGTGATCATGCCCGCCTCGGCCAGGCAGCTCCTTCTCGCCGGTGTCACGAGTGCGCGCGACCTTGGCGCTCCCCTCGAGGCGAGCATCAGCGTGCGCGACGCGATCAACGCCGGAAAAATCCCGGGGCCGACGCTATACGTGTCGGGCCCGTTCATCCAGCACGAGCCGTATCCCGGCACCGAGGCGTTTCGCTGGGGGGTGAAGGGGTCTAACGACGCGCGCGCGAAAGTCCGCCGCCTCGCCGAGGCCGGCGTCAACGTCATCAAGCTCATCGATCAGGACCAGATGACGATGGAAGAGGTGCGTGCAGTCGTGGACGAGGCCCACGCGCGCGGGCTGCCAGTGGTCGCTCACTCACATCGTCCCGAGGAGATCCGTCGCGGGCTCGCAGCCGGCGTCGATGACTTCGAACACACGGGACTGGCCACCGCTTCCGAGTACCCGCCGGACATCATTGCGATGATCCGGGAGCGTACCGCGCGGGGCAACGCTGGGCCTCTCTTCTGGACTCCAACCATCGAAGGGTTGTTCAACTACGAGTACGTCCGCGACAATCCGGAAAAGCTCGACGACCCGTCGTGGCACGAAGGGCTCCCCGACTCGATCGTCGCCGACATCAAGCGATCGATCCAGCATCCGGAGCGGCTCTCGTACTTTCAGATGACGCCGAGCCGCCGGCCGACGCTGGCGAGGAAGTTCGCGCAACTCCGGGAATCGGGTGTCGTACTGCTCATTGGGACGGATGCGGGAATCCCAATGAAGTTCCACTCGATGGCGACGTGGAACGAGCTCGACGTCTGGGTGAACCGCCTTGGTGTCGATCCAATGACGGCGATTCGGGCGGCGACGTACTGGCCGGCGGTGGCGATGAAAGTCGAGAAGGACGTCGGCACGATCGCGGACGGGAAGTACGCCGACATCATCGCGGTGCGAGGCGACGTGCTGCGCTACATCGATTTGCTCCAGCGGGTGGACATCGTGATTCGGCATGGAGTGCGCTACAAATGAGACCGGGTCATGGGCCAAGGGCCAAGGGCCAGGGGGAGGGTCACGGGACCCGCTCTCCACGCGTGAGAGAGGTGACCTATGAACCGGGGCTCCTCCAGGCGCGGCACGCTCACGCGGAGACCACTGTCACGCTCGTGATTGCCGGCTCTCTGCGCGAGACGGTGGGGCGCGTGCAGGAGATCGCGCGGGCGTTGAGCATCGTCGTCAAGCCCGGTGACACCGAGCATGCCGATCAATTCGGCGACCGCGGCACGCGCACGGTGCAGATCAGCCTGTCCGACCGTGACGCGGCCGAGCTTCGCGAGTGGGAACCGGGCGCTCGCACCTGGCGGTGGACACATTCCGGGCCGGCCGTCCCCGCGTTTCTCCGCCTGGTGGCGATTCTGCGCGCGTCTCCCGACGATCAGGCGCTCATCGACCGTGCGGTGACCGACGTGCTCTCGACGCTGCGTGAGGTGCCTGACGAGTCGCGCCGCGACCCGCCTGTCTGGCTGCGACGCGTCCGGGAGGAAATCGATGACGCGGGCAGCGGTGTGCGAGTACGCCAGCTCGCGGCAAGCGCCGGGGTGCATCCGGTGTATCTGGCGCGCCAGTTTCGACGGTTTTTTGGGTCCTCGGTCGTGTCGTACCTTCAGCGCCAACGCGTCACCCGCGCCGCCGAGCTGCTGGCGTCCTCTTCGCTTCCCCTGTCCTCGGTGGCGTTCGAGACCGGCTTCGCCGACCAGAGTCACCTGTGCCGCTCCTTCAGGGCGGGCACCGGGCTCACTCCGGGGACCTATGCAGGTTTCATCCGTTCAAGACCGGCACGCGCATAGCGACCACCGTTGAGGAGACCCGCTCCCCATCCCTCGTGCCTCGTCGTCTCCCATGTATCGTCTCGCCCTGATTCCCGTCATGGTTGGCTGCGCCACCTACCAGAGCGCTTCCGGCGGTGCTACCGCGGCCGACACCTCCGCGGCGTTGGACTCGACGCTGGCGCAGGTCTTCGCCCTGGACCTCGCCCCCGGCATGTCCATCGCCGTCGTCCGTGATACGCAGGTCATTTACGCAAAGGGCTTTGGGTGGGCGGACGTCGAGGCCCGGACGCCAGTGACGCCGCAGACGATCTTCTACATCGCCTCGACCACCAAGTCCTTCACCGGACTCGCCGCGGCGCTGCTCGCGGAGCAGGGACGTCTCGATCTCGATGCGCCGCTCAGTCGCTATCTCCCGACGGCGCGCCTGCAGACGCCGCTCAACCCGGATTCCATCACGCTGCGGTCGCTGTTGTCGCATACGCATGGGATCCACGGCGACGGCCCCATCATCTTCCGCACGGCCTACAGCGGTCAGCACACGAACGA
>DASTYE010000298.1:0-17523 GCA_035765135.1 Gemmatimonadaceae bacterium
GTGCCAGATCGCCAGCGTGCAGCTCTTGGTGTTGTTCGCCAGGTCGTTGACCAACCAGGCGTCCTGCTCCGATCCGGCCTCGAAGGGGACGAAGGTCGAGTTGTCGTTCAGGACGATGATGTGCCAGTCACCAATGTCCACGCTGTAGTAGCCTTTGCCGCGCGGACCGGCGCCGCTCGCGAAATAATCGAACGACCCATTGGCATTCCCCGTGTCGTATTCGTGGTTCCCGAGGTTCGCGAAGGTTCGATCGCGGTGCCGCCCCCACGTCGGGTCGTAGCACTTTGTGTAGTCCTCGAGGCGGCCATTCGGGTACGCGTTGTCGCCAAGCGTGAAGACCGTGCCCTCGACGCCGTCCATCAGCTTTGCCGTCGACTCATCCCGGTTGTTCTTGCAGTTCGAGATGTCGCCGGCAAGCATGATGACTTCCGGCGTTCCTGGCGGGCTGACGACCGCGGTCAGGGGGTCGGAGCCCTGGCGACCATTGTTGTCGACCACCCGCACGGTCACCGCGTACTGCCCAGTTCCGGGGTAGGCGTGAGTTGCCGCGATGGGCGAGCTGGGGTCGGTGACGTCGCCCGTGCTCTCGGTCCCATCACCCCACTCAATCGTATACGACCATGGGCCGTCGGTGAGGTGGTCCACGAACTCGGCGCTAACCGTGAAGGGTTGATCGGTGCGCAAGCGCCGATCCGGCCCGCCGCGAACCGCCGGCGGCAGGTTCACGATCTCCACCGTGGCGGTCGCCGGCGCGCTCCTGTTGCCTTTGCTGTCGATGACGACGAGGGAGGCCGTGTACGTGCCGAAGGCCGAATAGACGTGGATCGGCTGAGCTCCGGTGCCGAGGGGCGACCCATCACCGAAGTCCCATTCGTAGCTGAGCGGGAGGTCTCCCTGAGGATCCGATGACGCCAGTCCGTTGAACCGGACCGTGTCCTGGGAGACGTACGGCCCGCCTGGGTTGGCGATGGGCGGGGGAGATTGATGGCACGTGCCGGAGCCTGCGTCGCTGTAGGTCCCCGACACGGGGATGAATTCCCAGCTGTACGCCTCCGCATCGAGCGTGAGCTTGAGGATGCCGTGTGTTCCGGTGCTGCGCGCCTCGCTGTTCGCCCGAATGGTCTCGAAGACGTTGGATCCGGCACCGCCCGTGCCGACCACGAATTCCGTGATGCCGTACTGGTCGTCGCGAACACCTGCCGGCGTTTGCGGGGCGAACCGCTCGTAGAACTTGTAGTTCCCGTTGAGCACCAGCTCCACACCCGACGCGTACAGGACGTCCCAGACCGGCTTCAGGCTCGAGCGGTACGTGGTCGAGCGTGAGTAGAACATCGGCATGTGCCAATACGCCATCGTGCACACTTTCGTGGACGCCGCGAGATCGGCCTTGAGCCAGTTCACCTGTGCCGACGTCGCGGTGGTGGACTGACTCGAGTTGAGCACGACAACGTGCCAGTCGCCGACGTCGTAGCTGTAGTAGCCGAGCGCACGATCGCCTGCGGCCGAACCGAAATAGTCGAAGTAGCCGGCGGCGCCGGGGACCTTGTAGTCCTGATCGCCCACGGCCGGACTCGTGATCGCCTTATGGCGCCCCCATGTCGGCCCGTAGCAGTTCGTGTAATCGGCCAACGTGAACGCCGAGTAGGCGTTGTCCCCGAGCGCCAACACCCGTGCCGGAGCGAGGCTGTCGATCAGGCGCACGGTGGCCTCGTCGCCTGTCTTGGTGCAGTGGGCTATGTCGCTCGCGGCCACGATGATGTTCTGGGCGGCGGGGAGTACTTCGACCGCCGGCATGACGATGTCTGTGGCGGCGCGCTCGGCGACTGGGGGCTCGGTGACACTCGGCTCCTGGCAGCTGAACACCACCAACAGGGACATGGCGGCGAGAGCCGACCGATTCGCGAACCGGGTAAAGCGCATTTCAGACCCCTCGGGTCAGGGAGTGGTGGGACGGGGAGAGTGGGTGATGGCGGATGCGACATCGCATGCCGGGAATGCGGAACCGCCCGAATGCAGAAAGCATGCGCCGGTGTGCCACAACTTATCCTGTTACTGTAGAACGAGTTACGAGCGCGATCCGCGTTCGGGCGCGATCGTGCTGTCGCAGGTGCGCGCCATTTGTGTTGTGCGTCGGGCCCCGGAGAGGGTCGGCCCCACAAAACATGTGGCGGGATAGCCGCGGCTGTGGCGCCGGCTCGACGCTTTCCGCCACGCGAGGGGCGGCCCTACTCAACTAAGCTAAGAAGAATCAATAAGTTACTGAGAAACACTCGTCCGCCGCTCATGGCACCGGGGATGCGAACGCGTGCCGTGCCACGAGGGCGCAGTCGCAACGCGACTCTGCCTACCCAGAGATCCGCAGCCACCGCGCTTCCGTCCGACGGCCCAGGCAAGTGACCGGGTGCCTGTCGGGCATCTCACGAAGCTATCTCCAGGAGTTATCTCGATGTCGCGTTCCGTCGTCCGCGCGGTTGCCTACGCCGTTGTCGCTCTTGCCGTCACGGAGTGCTCCGAGCCGACCAGCCCCCTGCCGGTCCCCGTCGAAGCTACGGTCCCGCAGCTGACCCTGACCGACCTTGGTCCGTATCCCATCCTCGCTGGCGCGGGCGACGTCGCCAACTGCACGCTCGGCAACGACAACGACGAGTCCACGGCACGGCTGCTCGATGCGATCTTCGCGAATGGCCAGCCGGGTAACGTCATGCAGCTCGGCGAGCCCGACGAGACGGCTACCCCGGAGAACTACCCCGGCTGCTACGTCGATACGTGGGGGCGCCACAAGGCGATCACCCGCCCGATGCCGGGCAACAAGGACTACATCAACGGCAACCTCGACCACTACTTCCGCTACTGGGGAGCGGCGGCGGGCGAGGCGCCCGGCGCCTACTACTCGTTCGACGTGGGCGAGAACTGGCACGTCGTCGTGATCAACAGCAACAACACGTACGTGCCGACGAACTCCGAATCGGCACCTCAGGTCGCCTGGCTTCGCAACGACCTCTTGATGAACACCAAGCCGTGTATCGCGGCGTTCATGCACCACCCGCGGTTCTTCTCGTCGACGACGCCTAACGTCTCGACTGAAGCCGGCAGTCTGCGCCCGGTGTGGGACGAATTGTACAAGCACGGCGCCGAGTTCGTCGCGAGCGGCAATCGACACCACTATGAGCGCCTCAAGCCAATGGCTGCGGACGGCACCGTCGATGCCGCTCTTGGCGTGATCCAGTTCATCTCCGGTACGGGCGGAACGAGCCTCGGGCTTCCCCAGCCGACCACGGGAAGCATTCACCCGAACAGCGACGTGCGCGGCATCGACTACGGTGTCGTGAAGTTCACGCTGAAGCCGGATAGCTACGATTGGCAGTTCGTTCCCGCCCGCAATCGCTTCAACGATGCCGGCTCGGCGACCTGTCATCCGCCGACGATCCCGGTCACCCTCCTCGTGTCGAGCTCCGCCGCATCGTCGGTTTACGGTCAGCCTGTCACCTTCACGGCGAAGGCCGAGGATGGTACCAGGTTCGTCCGCGTCGGCACCGTCAGCTTCATCTCTGGAGGCACGTGCGATGCTCCAGGCGAAGTCCTCGCGTCCGGGATCGAGCTGGACGCCACCGGCCGCGCCAGGACCACTGTCACCACGCTCGGTGTTTCTGGAAGTCCGCACACCGTCACCGCCTGTTATACGGGAGCAGGCAGCTACATATCATCGAGCGGACAGGTGAGCCATTCGGTCACCCAGGCAACGGCAAGCGTCGCCCTGAGCGATCTCGTAGCCACGTATGACGGTCAGGCGAAGAGCGCGGTCGTCACGACGGTTCCGGAGGGGCTCGCCGTCACCGTCGTCTATACCGACGGCGAAGGTGTGGCTGTGACGCCGGTCAACGGCGGTGAGTACATGGTAAGCGCCACAGTCGCCGATCCGAACTACTCAGGCGGCGCCACGGACGTGTTCCGCATTGAGAAGGCGACGCCGAGCATCACGTGGGCAGACCCTGCCCCGATCGCGTACGGCACGCCGCTCAGCGGCACCCAGCTCAACGCCACCGCCTCGTTCAATGGTCAACCCGTGCCGGGCACCTTCACCTACACGCCGGCCGCGGGAACCGTTCTCGATGCGGGACCGGATCAGGTCCTCTCGACGGACTTCGTCCCGGAGGCTGCAGGCAACTTCAACACTGTGCTGGGGACAACCGTTCTCATCTCGGTCGGCGGAGGCAGCCAGACGATCGACTTCCCGAGCCCTGGTGACAAGACGTTCGGAGATCCGCCTTTCGAGATCTTCGCAACGGCGACGTCTGGCCTCCCGGTTTCCTTCTCGGCTGCGGGGGCGTGCTCGGTAACAGGCAACACGGTGACCATCAATGAGGCGGGGAGCTGCACCCTCACCGCCTCACAGGGTGGCAGCGCCAATTACCAGCCGGCCGAGGACGTCGTTCGCACCATCGTCGTCGCGAAGAAGACGGCGACGGTGACGCTCAGCAACCTGTTCCACAACTACGATGGGCAGCCGAAGTCTGCATCCGCGTCGACCGATGCAACCGGTGAGAGCACGATCGAGCTGGTGTACCGGCTGAATGGGTTGGACGTCGCGCAGCCGACGGAGCCCGGCACGTATACCGTGGTCGCGACGCTCGTCAACGCCAACTATCAGGGCTCCGCGAGCGATGCGTTCATCATCAACGCGATTCCAGTCGCGGCCGCGGATGCGTACTCGACCGACGAGGATGGCCTGCTCACGGTGGCAGCACCCGGAGTGATGGCGAACGATTCGGATGCCGATGGCGGCTCGCTGACGGTATCACTCCTGTCGACGACCACGAATGGCTCGCTGCAGCTGAATGCCGACGGTAGCTTCGCCTACGCTCCGAATCCGAATTTCAACGGCAGCGATGCGTTCACCTACAGCATCGGCGATGGGAACGCGACCTCCAGCGCGGTCACCGTCTCGATCACCGTGAACGCGATCAACGACGCGCCAGCCGGCTTGCCGGATCGATACCACACGGATGAGGACATCCCGCTGATCATCACCGCTCCCGGCGTACTCGCGAACGACACCGACGTCGACGGGGGGCAGAGTCTGCAAGCGATCGTCGAGACCGGACCGTCGCACGGGACCCTCGTGCTGAACGCGGACGGCTCATTCGTCTACACGCCGGCCCTCGACTACAACGGCAGCGATGCGTTCACGTATCGGGCGAGCGACGGGACGGCGCTGTCGGCGCCGGTGACGGTCACGATCAGCATCAAGGCGGTCGATGATCTGATCACCGTCAAGGTGGACGTGATCCCGGGCTCGAGCACGAATACCATTGCGTTAGGCGGAACGCAGACGCAGATCGTCTTCGCGGTGATCTCGTCCTCGACGTTCGATGCCGCGCAGATCGACCCGGCGAAGGTGACGGTCGGCAATGGGGTGGGCGCCGAAGCGCCACTGGCGAGGAACGCCGACGGCACGTTCAAGTTCATCCTCACGGACGTTACCGGTGACGGCCGCCGCGACTTCTACGCCTACGTGAACAAGGTCGACCTTACGAGCATCGGGGATCTGACCCTGACGACCAAGAAGCTGACGGTGAGGGGCGGCATGCTGGCCCCAGGCACGACGCTCTTCCAAGGCTCCGACAAGGTGAACGTCGTCCGGTAGGCGAATCGCGAGGCTCGAAAGACGCAGGTGGCATGGGCGTTGCCGACCGTGACGCGGATCACAGAACACGGGAGGGACGCCCATGCTTCGCGAGGTACGCCAACGGTTGAAAGATCGAGTTCCGCGCGAGCGGAGAGGGAGATACTCCATCCGCAGGCATTTCGGCCGTCTTCGCCGGGAAGGACGGCTACCACGGCTTGGGATGGCCGGTGCCGCACTCCTGACGATTGGTGGCCTCGCATTCGGCCGGTGTGACGCGTCGAGTATCACCGGGCCGAGCAGCTCGGCCACCGGGATGCCGGTCGCAAACACGGTGGTCGGCGGATCCATCGCCACGTCGTCCGCCGGCCTTGGATCCGAGACCTTCAAGGAAAACGTCGTGGAACGCAATGTGGTGTTCAGCGGAGTCAATCCGTGCAACGGCGACGTGGTCAAGGCCTTCGGAAAGCGCCACGACAAGATCAAGATCGTCGCCTCACCCACATCGTTCGCAACGGACCATCACATCAACGACTCGTTCCGCGGCGAGGCGATCGAGAACCCGTCCCAGGCTTACACAGGCAGCGACGTTCACAGCGACCGCTTCGAGATCGGGATGGACGGCGTTGAACACCGCGAGCTGACCAACGAGCACCTCATCTCCCAGGGTCCAGCCCCGAACTGGATTCTCCATGTCCATCAGCGGTCGGATTTCCGCTTCGACGATCCTCTCAATCCGACGGTGACCTTCAAGGCTCACGCGTCATGCCCGCCCGAGAGCCAATGCACAATGCCCGGTGGGTGCGTGGACCGGGAGCTGTCCGTGGTGTCCGTGACCCCGTGAGGCGTTCCCGCAGTGTGACCTAGTCGGCCGCTGAACGAGCGAGAGCCTGCGGGGCCGCGGTGATCGCCGCCCGCCCCGCCGCTTTGCCGGACCCAGCGCACGGCCTCGACCGTGCGCGCGGCTTACGTTTCCACCTGGCCTCCGTGTCATCGGCTTTGTGGAGGGCGCGCCACAGTAACGCGGTGCATTGCCGCCGAACAGGTCGGCGAAGACGCAGGTGGCGAGGCGTAACTCCCGCTCAGCGCCTAACTTGCGCATGGCAGCGCCCAGCGGTGTTCACGCGTCTCGATTTTGCTTATCCCCTCGCGGGCACGAAGGGCGCAGATTGATCTGGACCAAGGAGACAGTCGATGAAGCACGCATTGGTAACTGGAGGGGCCGGGTTCATCGGAAGCCACGTCGTTGACCGTCTGCTGGGTGAGGGATGGCGGGTAACGACGCTCGATAACTTCGACTCCTTTTACGACAGGACCCTCAAGGAGCAAAACGTCGCGGGGCACCGCTCGCATCACGCGTATACGCTGCTCGAGGGCGATATCCGCGACTGGCAAATGCTCGACAGCCTGCGCGACGATTACGATGTGATCGTTCACCTCGCCGCGCGCGCAGGAGTGCGGCCGTCGATCGAGCAGCCGCGGCTGTACCAGGAGGTCAACGTCGCGGGCACGCAGAACATGCTGGAGTTCGCGCGGACGCGTGATATCCGTCAGTTCGTCTTCGCGTCATCCAGCAGTGTCTATGGAGTGAATCCCAACGTGCCGTGGAGTGAGGACGAAGTCGTGCTGCGTCCCATCAGTCCCTACGCCAGCACGAAGGTCAGCTGCGAGCTGCTCGGCCACGCGTACAGTCACCTGTACGGGACGCGCTTCCTCGCGCTTCGCTTCTTCACCGTCTACGGACCACGGCAGCGTCCCGATCTGGCGATCCGCAAGTTCGCCGAGCGGATGCTGCGTGGCGAGCGCATTCCGCTGTTCGGAAGTGGCGAGACGCGTCGCGACTACACCTTCGTCGACGACACGGTCTCGGGCATTCGCGCGGCCATGGACTATGAAGGGAGTACGTACGAGACCATCAACCTCGGCAACGATCACGCGGTGAGCCTGTCCGAGCTCGTCTCCGAGCTCGAGGCGGTCCTCGGCGTCCGGGCCAACGTGCAGCGCCTGGGCGATCAGCCGGGTGATGTGCCACAGACGTGGGCCAATATCGACAAGGCACGCAAGCTCCTTGGGTACAACCCGCAGACGCGCCTGCGCGAAGGGCTCGAGAAGTTCGCGGTGTGGCTGGAGTGCGCCTCCGTGGAGCCGGCGACCGCGAGTCGCGAGCCGGTCGGCTGATCGAGTGCACGGACCAGGGCGTGTGGCGGCCTAACGAGCCGCCACCGCCTGGTACAGATGCTGCGCTGGAGAATCCACGGCGGACGTGAGGCCCTGCGCCCTGCAGAGCGCCGCGAACCGTCCGCCCCGCCGCACCAGACTGTCGAAGTTTCCGCTTTCGACAACACGGCCGCTTTCCATGACGTAGATGACGTCCGCCGCGCGTGTGGTGGCGAGACGATGCGTGATCACGAGCATCGTCATGCGGCCTCTCAGCGTCTCGACGGCTCGCTGAATCTCACGCTCGTTCTCGCCGTCGACGTTGCTGGTCGCCTCGTCGAGCATCAGCAGCTCCGGGCGCCGCAGGAGCGCTCGCGCCAACGTCAGCCGTTGTCGCTCGCCGCACGAGAGGCGACACCCGCGCTCACCCACCACGGTGTCGAGGCCATCCGGCATCGCGTCCACGAACTCCTCCGCGGCAGCGAGAGCGAGCGCTCCGCGAATGTCCTCGTCGGTCGCGTCTGGGCGTCCCCACGACAGGTTCGCCCTGACGGTATCGTTGAAGAGAAACGTATCCTGGGCCACATACCCCACGCGTTCGCGCCAGGCCCGCGCGCGCGCTGGCGTCAGCTCGATGCCATCGACCTCGACGTGACCTTCCTGCGCGAAGAGGAGGCCGAGCACGACATCGGCGAGAGTGCTCTTCCCCGCTCCTGAGGCACCGACGATGGCCGTCGTCGTTCCAGCGGCGATGGTGAGCGTGAGGTCGCGGAGCGCCGGCAGCCGCGGCGACCTCGTCGTTTCCACTGGAGAGGGCAGAACATCAGCTTCGGGATGCCGATAGCGAACGCCGCGAAGGACGATCGCGCGCCGCAGCCGGAGTGACGCGCCGTCGGCGTCGCTTCCCTCGGCCGAAGCCTCCCAGCGATCGATTGCTCTCGCGACGCGCACGAAGGGAGGCATCGCGAGCATGAGCTGCTGATAGGCGCTCTGAAGACCGGCAAGCCGCGGAGTGACGCGCGCAAAGATGTAGAGCAGGACCAGAATCGCCGCGGCCCCGAGGTTCATCATGTCGTGTGCTACATAGATCGAGACGGCGAGGACGACGACGGCGCCGGCATCGAGGAGTGTCCGCGCGTCGGCGAAGAGCCGCTCGCACCGCTCGTTGGCGGAGGCGACGGCGCTGCTCTCCGCCGCGAACCGACGCTCACTGTGGCGCTCCGCGCCATAGGCCTTGGTCGTCTTGAGCCCGTCGACGTGCTCCGCCGCGGCGGCGAACAGCTCCGCGGTGAGCGCATGAACGTCCATCGCTGCGCGGCGAGCCGCGTGGCGTCGCCGGCGCAACACGAGAAGGAGCACCACGCCACCGAGCACGCCAAGCATCGTGACCGCCGCCGAC
This sequence comes from Gemmatimonadaceae bacterium, assembly GCA_035765135.1. Taxonomy (GTDB): domain Bacteria; phylum Gemmatimonadota; class Gemmatimonadetes; order Gemmatimonadales; family Gemmatimonadaceae; genus JAICNG01. The sequence goes on from DASTYE010000298.1 coordinate 9,180, forward strand.
AGGCGGAATGCCACCGCGAGATACACCAGCGCGAGCAGGCCTCCCGTGAGTAGCGCGAGCAGGTGAGATGGCGCGTCCGCGGCATCCTCGAGATCTCCGGTCAGCGAGTGTACGAGCGCACCGGCACGATGACCGGCGACCGACTCCCACCGCGACTCGAGCATCGCGCGATAGAGACGCTGCCGTCGAGACAGGAGAAAACGCTCCTGTAACCGCACGGAGGCGAGGACCGAGCTTCGCACCAGGAGAGCACGCATGGTCATTACCGCCACGTACAGTCCAAGCACGACCAGGGCGGTGGCGGGAACACCGATCAGGCCGAGTCGCAGCCTCACGTCCCTTACGAGATTCCCGGCGACATCCCCGCTCACCGTGACACCGGCAATCTCGAGAAGCGGGAGCAGGAGCAGTAGCCCGATTCCCTCGGTCACCGCGACGGCCAGTGCCAATGCGACCGTAAGCGTGACACGCCCCCTCGAGCCGGCGGTCAGCTCTCGCAGGTAGCGGCGGACCGGCGTCAGTCCGGCGGCCTCAGCCTCTGAGGCAGGCGCTATCACCGAGCCGACAGCTCCTGCAGCCAATGCGCGAAGCGAGCGCCCTTGCGAGCGCCATCGATCAGAGGTCGGAACCAGATGTACCGCGCTCGGTCGCGCGCGCCCTGCTGAGTACCGAGCTGAAACGCGCGCAGAACGCGATCGACCGGTCCGTCTTCATCGATGAAGAGGCGCTCGATCACCGACGCGACCAGGGACACGACTCGCGCGTCGCGACGCGCGGAATCGAGCATGGCGTCGGGCACCGGCGCACCGAGGAGGTCAGTCGCCAACAGGAGGCCCGTGTCCAGCATCCTGGTGGCGCGCCACTGCTCCGCGCGTCCATTGACCTTCATCCAGTCGATCGGTTTTGCCCGAACCAGCTCCGCGACGCCGCAGATCCATTCCAGCCTCGCCCACTGATGCTTCGATCCGTGGATGCCGAGGATCACCAGCGTGTCCTCGTGGGATGGACCAGCCAGCGTTCTTCCCAGCATCGCGGTGTGAAGCCTGCTCGGCCACAGCTGGTCGAGCGTAACCGGCGGGGCCATTGCGCGCGGGACGACTGACCAGTGCAGCTCGATGACGGTGTCATCGGATGGTCGCGTGAGGACGCACTGATACTCGAGCCCGAGGTGCCGAGCCCCGGGCAACAGCCGCGTCACCGGGACATACCCGCGCGTTCCGAGGAGCGTCAGGGCGCGTTCAGCATCCTCGGGAGCGATCAGGACATCGACATCCTTCATCTGGCGACTCGCGAGACTTCCATAGACACACTGCGCGAGCGTTGGCCCCTTGTACGGAAGCGCGCGCACGCCATGCGAGGCCAGGAGCTCCGTCACCGCGAGTAGCTCGGTAGCGAGTGCGAGGTTACGCGCCGCATTCGCGGTGAACTCCTCACGAAGCGTGGCCTTGGCAAAGAGGGGGACGATGTCCTCCGCCACGGCCTTGAGGTGGGTGTACAGCAGTGGCACCAGGCGGTGGCGCCGAGCGAGGTCGAGGACGGCGGACCAATCGCGCACGGCTCCAGCCAGCTCACGCACACGCGCGCCGGCAACTGGATCCATGCGCGCTCGGGCGCATGCGAGGAGTAGCTCGGCCTCGGCGCCGAGCACGACGGACCTCGCAGCGTTACGCATGTGCCTCGACCTCGCGCTCGACGCGCTCCACGACCGTTCGCATTTCGGCGAGATCCCACGGTCGTGAGAGGCGATAGACCGGCGATCGTTGCACGATCTCCGACCGCGCCCGGAAATGCTCAAGGCCGGTGACTCCCTCCAGGCGCTGGATGCCGTAGGCGAAGCGCACGAGGGCGAGAAGAGCGTCATGCGGGCGGAGTCGCGTCAGCTCGACGGCCTCACCTTCGTCCACGACATGAAGCTGCGCCAGCGGCAGGACCGACCGGTCGGCGAAGCCGCCGTCGATGCGACGGGCCCGCTTGTCGAGTCCGGGCTCGACGCGCCGCAGCGTCGTGGCGTCGCATCCGAGCGCGGTAAGCGCATCGGGCCAGAGCTTGAGCTGCGGAAAGCCCGCGTAGACCTCCGGACCCTGGCGGCCAATTCTCACGGCGACGACGTCGTCGGCCACGAGTCGATGCCCTCGCGCATGGAGGGCCGCCGCCAGGGTGGACTTTCCGGAGCCGGAGTCGCCGAGGAACGCCACCGCTCGCCCGGCGATCTCGACGGCGCTGGCGTGGAGCACGAGAAAGCCGCGCTGGTGAAGGAGCACGGCCATCCCCTGGCCAAGCACCGCGAGCCGGACGGTTCGGCGCGACGCGCCGTGCACCGGTGCGACCTCGATCCGCCGACCGTCGCGCACGGTCATGACCCCCACGTCACCGTAGGTCAGCCGCCACTCGTTAGGTCCGACCGGCGTCTCGAGGGTCGTCCGCGGCCCAAGCGAGCGACGCGGCAGCGGTGCAGCCTGGTGAATCTCGACATCGGCGCTACCGTCGCCCTCGAGGAGCTCCGGGAATCGAACGGCTGAGGCGATCTCCAGTCCGAACGCGAGGTAGCGGTGCTCCAGACTCACGACCGCGAGCCACCGTACCCGCGGGCCCTCACTCCGCGACCCCGGCCGCTGCGAGACTTGCTACGACCGCGGCCGATGCCGCCATGCGTGAGATCCACGGCTTTCCCATACACCACGAGCTTCGGTGCCTCGTAGGCCTTTCGAACGGGCTTGTCCACAACGCGGTTTTTCATTGAACCTCCATGAGTGAGATGGCGCCTTGGTTCGCCGAGCGCGGCGTCGCGCTCAGCGGTGTGTAGCCGGCGGCGTCGCGGCCACCGAGCACTACGACGTTGTTCGTTTCCAGCCAGGCGTGCGCGCGCAAGCGACTCGCTGCGGCCCGCGACACGCCGATCTCGAGCCGCGAGTCATGGCCACGCCGCGAGAGAAGAAGTCGAGCGGCCAAGGCCTGTGTCAGGCACGTTGCCCCCGGGACAGCGCGGCTGACGCGGCGTACGGCCCAGGCGATGTCTTCGACGCTCGGCTGCGCACCACCGGCGGACGTGCGAGCGCGAGGGAAGCGGACGTCGCCTCCTTCCCACATGCGCCAGGGAAAGACTCGCAGGGTGAGCCGCACGAACGCGACGGCAGCGAGGCCCTCGAAAAGCGCGGCTCGACGTGCCGCGGACAAACGCCGCCACTTATTCACGATTCGCACTGCTCGACTGCAGGAGTCCGTGTTCGCTCAGCGAGGCCAGGAACGCGGTCAGGTCAGCTTCGCATCGCTCAGCGTCCACATCGAATTCCTCGATGACGAGGTCGCGCAGCTCCCGGAGTGATCGCGGCTGCTGGAGCAGGCGCCAGACGTGAGTGCCAACCGGATCGAGCCCGTAGTAGACGCCCGTCGTCAGATCGAGGAGCACGGCCTCGCCGCCGAGCTCACAGGAGGCGTGGTCAGCCACGGCCACGAGCGTGTCATCACGAGCAAAGTCCAGCGCCATCGTTCGAGGTCCTCCTTGAGCGGTTCGTCGATGCGCGCTTCCGAACGCGATCGCCAGTTGTCGCGCACGCGCATATGGAAGTGCCGTACCTAACGGGCGGATGGGATTCATCAGGCGGCGCATCAAGCACTTGCGTGGATAGGGCGCCTCCCGTTGTCGCGTACGCGCAACACCGGGATCGTAACACGCGTTACGGAACGAAACGTCATCCGGCACTGGTGTGTAGCGCTTTCGTTCGCTGTGACAACGGGATGCGAGCTCGCGTCGCGCGGTTCGCCGGTGCCGAGAGTCAGGCGAGTGACGCAGGCCCAGCCCATGCTTCCCGACGCGTTCAGACTTCTCAACGTCGAACGGTCCTGGAGGCGGAATGGCGCAGCGCGGTATTCAGCACGCACGGTCCCAGACCGTGCCCATCACGTCCGCGCGTGTGCCACTGACGCTGCTCGTCGCTGACGACGACCGGCTGCTCGCGCGCCTGATGAAAGCGAACCTGGATCTGCCGGGGGACACGAGAACGGAGATCGTCGGGTCCGGAGAGGAGGCGCTCGCGCGCCTCGCGCGCGGTGGCATCGACGCCCTCATTACCGACCTCGCCATGCCTGGCATGGACGGCATCGAGCTCGTGCGGCGCGTGCGCGAGACCGACCGCGGGCTCCCCATCATCATCATCACCGCGCACGCAACGGTGGAGCGCGCCGTGGAAGGGATCCGGGCAGGCGCCAACGACCTCCTCCAGAAGCCGGTGAACGTCGACGCCCTGCTCACGCTGGTGAAGCGCGCCGTTTCCGAACGCTCGGTGCGTGAGGAGCTCTCCGTGCGAAACGAGCGTCGCGCCTCCGCGACCGCCGGCCTGTATGTCTTCGGCGACCACCCAGCGCTCGACGAGGTCAGGCATTTCGCCGAGCGCATAGCACGGGTGCCGATGGCGCGCGTGCTCATTACCGGGGAATCAGGGACGGGCAAGAGCATGCTCGCTCGCGCCATTCACGAGCTTTCCGGTGATAGCGGCCCCTTCGTCGAGGTGAACTGCGCGGCGCTGCCGGCCTCGTTGCTCGAAACCGAATTGTTTGGACACGAGCGCGGCGCGTTCACCGACGCCAAGGCGCTGAAGCGCGGGCTCATCGAGACCGCGGATCGCGGCACCATCTTTCTCGATGAAATCGGGGCGATGTCTCTCGAGCTCCAGGCCAAGCTGTTGCTGTTTCTCGGATCGCGAGAGATCCGTCGCGTTGGAGGCGTGCATCCCATCCCGGTCCGCACGCGTGTCATCACCGCCACTAACGAGGACCTGCGCGAGCGAGTCCGCGCGCGACAGTTCCGACACGACCTGCTCTACCGGCTCGACGTCGCGTCGATCGAGATGCCGCCGCTCCGTTCAATGCCGTCGGTGATCCCGCAGCTCGCCGAGCGCTTCACGCGCGACCTGTGTGCGGAATTCCGGCGGCCCGTACCGCCCACGTCATCGCAGTCCTTTGCCAAGCTCACCGAATACCGTTGGCCCGGGAACGCGCGCGAGCTGCGCAACGCGGTGGAGCGCGCCCTCATCTTCCACGAAAACGAGCCGTTCGAGGTCGCTCCGCCGCGCGAACAGCCGGAACGAACGGATGGCGTGCTGACATCGGATGACCTGACCTTCGAGCAGGGGCTCACGCTCGAGGAGGTCGAGCGCCGGTACATCACCGCGGCATTGTCGGAAGCCCGAACGGAGCTGGGCGAGCTGGCGCAGCGGTTGGGAATCTCGAGGAAGACATTGTGGGAGAAACGCCGGCGGTACGGCCTGTGACAGACAGCAACCCGAGCCTTCTCACCACGTCGCCGGCGGCGAAATACGGCAGACGGCGGCTGGTCGTACTCTGCTACACGTTGATTGCGGTCATCGTGGTGCTCGACTGGCTCACGCCGGCCGGCGTCGTCGTCGGGTTCCTGCTCACGATTCCGATCGTCGTGATCTCCATGCTCGGACGGCCGAAGCCCGTTCTTGTGGCGACCGCGGTCGCCCTGGCCTGCTTCGCGCTCGCGGCCACGTTAGGGCGCAATCCGGTCACACCACGATCGGTCTGGCTGCCGAATCGAATCCTCGAGGTGTTCGCGATCCTCTCCAGTGGGGCGATCGCGCTCGTGGCGCAGCGTCACCGCCGGAGTGCCGATGATGCGCTTCGCTCCGCGCTTTCGGCGCGCGACACGAACCGGCTGCTGATGTCGCTCATGGCGCACGACCTTCGGGCACCCCTGGTGGCCGCGAGCCAGGTGCTCGAGTACGTCGAGCGGTCCGCGGCCACGGGCACTCCGCTCGACGCGGAGCTGGTCGGCGACACACGCTTTCGACTCGGCCGCAACCTCCGCGTGATCGAGGAGGTGCTTCAGATGACACGGGGAGACATGCGGCCCTCGAATTCCACGAGCCTGTCGCCGCCACGGTCGTGGGTACACGTCGCGGAAGAGATCGAGCGCGAAGCCGCCGCGTTCGCCGAAGAAGCCGAAGCGGCAGGAAAGCGGATCGTGGTGCGTGCAGACGGAGTGGGGCGTCTCGAGATGGGACTCGACGCGATGGTGCTGCGTCAGGTGCTCGCGATCCTCCTCGACAATGCCATTCGTTATGCGCGGCCAGGGCCCCTTTGGGTCGAGGCTGAGCTTGGCCCAGGTGAGGTGCTCGTCTCGGTGACCGACACCGGGCCGGGGCTTTCGGTGAGGCCGGGCGCGGAAGCGGGATCGGCCGGGTCCGGAATCGGTCTCGAGCTCTGTCGAGCGTTGGCGGCTCGCGTGGGCGGCAGTCTGCAGCTCGAGCAGGACTCCGAGCACGCGACGCGGTTCTGTTTGCACCTTCCACTCTCGGCGAGGAACGGCCCGACGGAAGTAACACCCTGGCCGTTCGGCAACCTGGACGTCGCTCAGGCGAACATCGCGTAGGGTTCACTGATCCGGGCGTGCCTCACTCGTGAGGCGCGCTCAGGGCTCGTCCACCAATCCGCTGCTGGGGACCGGCTGCACTCCGGGCTGTGCCAGCAACCGTTCCTGCGCATCGCCCGCGATCACCGCGCGCTCAGGAACGTCGCGCTCGCCGACGTCCTGCACGAACACGACGAGCGTGGCCGCGGCCAGCAGAAACACACCCCCCATCATCACGACATAGAGTGGCGCGTTGGCGTTGTTCTCCCCGAACACCGTCCGGATCAGCGGCCCAAAGGCCAGCGCGGCGACGATCTCCGGGATGACGATGAAGAAGTTGAACACTCCCATGTACACGCCCATCCGCGCCGGGGGGAGCGCGGTCGAGAGAATCGCGTACGGCATCGACAGGATGGATGCCCACGCGATGCCGACACCGACCATGCTGAGGATGAGGAGCCACCTGCTGTGGATCAGGTAGACGGACAGCAGGCCGATGGCGCCGCAAATGAGCGCAAGGCCGTGCACCGTCTTCCGGGTCGTGAGCGCCGCCAATTTCGGGAGCGCGAGCGCGACGATGAAGCAGGTGATCGAGTAGAACGCGAAAACGGCTCCACCCCATTCGATGCCCTGGGTATACAGGGCGGATTGCGGATCCGTCGCGCCGAACACGTGACGCGCGGTCGCCGGCACGAAGAACAGCCACATGGAAAACAGCCCCATCCATGTGAATACCTGCACGACGGCCAGCTGTCGCATCGTCGGTGGCATGTCGCGAATCGACGTGCCGATCTCACGCGCGAGGTTGCCCAGCCCACCACGGCCGCGCCGCGCCCGATCGAGCGCGGCTGGGTCCTCCGGGGGGAACTCGTTCGTCGTGACCACCGTCCACACGACCGCCGCGAGAAAGACCGCTGCTCCGACCTGGAATGAATACTTCACCGAAAGCGGGATGCCGCTGGGCGTGCTCCCTTCGACGCCGAGCCACCTGAACGCGAGCGGGAGCGCGTTGGCGAGGCTCGCGCCGATGCCGATGAAGAAGGACTGCATTACGAAGCCCGCGGTGCGCTGCTTGTCGTTGAGCTTGTCGGCGACGAACGCGCGGAACGGCTCCATCGAGATGTTGATCGACGCGTCGAGCACCCAGAGCAGCGTCGCCGCCATCCAGAGCGTCGTGGAGGTCGGCATGATGAACAGCGCGACCGAGGCGAGGATCGCCCCGGCGAGGAAATACGGCCGGCGACGTCCGAGTCGTCCCCAGGTGCGATCGCTGAGGGCTCCGACGATCGGCTGCACGAGAAGGCCGGTCATCGGAGCCGCGAGCCAGAGCAGCGGTACCTCGTCGGGACGCGCGCCGAGGCGCTCGTAGACCGCCGACATGTTGGCGAGCTGCAGTCCCCAGCCGAACTGAATGCCGAGGAACCCGAAGCTCATGTTGAACATCTGCCAGAAGCTCAGGCGGGGCTTTTCCATGCGGCGTTCCCGGAGTCGTTAGGGCTCAATGTCGAAAGGTCGTCGAGGTCGTCAAGGTCGTCGAGGTGATCGAGGTAACGTCATCGCGCACCGAGGGAGTTCCGTTGATCACCTCGACGACCTTGACGACCTTGACCACCTCGACTACCTCGAAGTTCTTCCCACTCCCAATGCGTCCGCCACCCGGTTGATGTAGTTGAACCACGACGCGATCAGCGTGATTTGCAGAATCCCCCGGTCATCGAAGCCCACCGCACGCAACCGCTTGTGATGCTCGGGCGTGATGCGGGTCGCGTCCTTCGTCAACTGTACGACGTAATCGAGCATCACGCGCTCGTGCTCGGAGATGGGCGCGGTCGTGTAGTCACGTTGCAGCGCTTCGACCAATGCCTCGTCGAGCGTCACCCTACGCAGAAACTCTGCGTGCGACTCTATTCAATACTTACAGCGATTCGTCTCCGAGACCATCGTCGTGATCATCTCGTGCTCGCGACGCGAGAG
>DASTYE010000299.1:0-13566 GCA_035765135.1 Gemmatimonadaceae bacterium
TCCGCCTGCTCTACGACTCCGACCTTCGTTTGCTGGAGCAGCTGGCGCAATGAACATCTCGGTGGCCTGGCTGAAGACGTTCATCGACTTCGACCTCGATGCGCGCGCGCTGCGTGATCTGCTCACGGAGCGGGTGGTCACGGTCGATGAGGTGGTGCCGCTGCGCGGCGACCTCGAGCCGATCGTCATTGGTCGCGTTGTCGAGTGCGCGCGCCATCCGGACTCCGATCATCTGAGCGTCACCAAGGTGGACGCCGGCACCGGCGAGCTCGTCGACGTCGTCTGTGGAGCGCCTAACGTGCAGGCGGGGAAGATCTACCCGTTCGCCCCCGTGGGCACGACGATGCCGAACGGGATGAAGATCGAGCGCCGGAAGATCCGTGGCGCGGTGAGCGCGGGGATGCTCTGCTCCGCGCGCGAGCTCGGCCTTGGCGAGGATCACCAGGGCATCATGGAGCTGAACATCGACGCTGCCCCTGGAACGCCGTTCCTCCAGGCGATGCCAGTCGGCGATGCGCGTCTCGTGCTCGACGTCACCCCCAACCGGGCCGACCTGCTCTCCCACCTCGGCGTCGCACGCGAGGTCGCGGCAGCGCTCGGCCAGGACATTCAGCGGCTCGCCTGGACCGGCGCGCGCGACTTCATCGGGGACCTCACCCCCGAGCAGGAAGTGATGACGCGGCGGCTGCTCGACGAGCTTCCCACCGCCATCGCCGGTGAGCGTCTCGATGCGGAAGCGATCGCCGATGCGGTGGCGACGGTCGTCGGCGAAAGCGAGACCGCGGCCGCGCTGCTCGGAGCCGTACGCACGATGCCCGACCGGCCGCGTGAGCACGGGGCTACATCGGGGGAGACGGGAGGCATCCGCGTCGCGCTCGAGGACGCCGCGGGCGCACCGCGCTACTGCGGCGTCGTCATCCGCGGGGTGAAGGTCGGGCCGAGCCCACAGTGGCTCGTGGATCGCATCACGGCGGTCGGGAGCCGGCCGATCAACAACGTCGTGGACGCGACCAACTACATGCTGCATGGCTTCGGGCAGCCGATGCACGCGTTCGACGTCGCCAAGCTCGCCGGGAAGGCCGTCATCGTCAGGCGGGCGCGGCCGGGTGAACGGCTCGTGACGCTCGACGGAGTTGAGCGCACTCTCACGCCGTCGATGACAGTCATCGCCGATGGGGAGCGCGCGCAAGGCATTGCCGGCGTAATGGGTGGTCGCGACAGCGAGGTCTCCGAGGAGACCACGGACATCTTCCTCGAGGTCGCGAACTTCGATCCGAAAACGATCCGCGCGACGCGACGCGCCCTCGGCATGAGCACCGACGCCAGCCACCGCTTCGAGCGCGGTGTCGACATCGACTGGACGCCGTTCTGGTTGTCGCACGCGATCGCGCTCATCACGCAGGTCGCCGGCGGAAGGGCGGACGACGACGTCGATCTTTACCCGGAGCCGCGAAAACAGACGCTGCTCCGATTGCGTGTCGCACGCGTCGCCAAGGTGCTCGGTGTGCCGATCAGCCCGAAGGAGACGATCGCCTTGCTTCGCTCGATTGGATGCATCGTCGACGTCGTGCCGGGTACCGAGATGCTGCACGGCGACCAGGAGCTGAAGGTCATCCCGCCATCGTGGCGCGTGGACATGACGCTGGAGGTCGACCTCATCGAGGAAGTCGCTCGCCTGCACGGATACGGCGCGTTCCCGAGCGAGCTGCGCCCGTTCCGCGCGGGGACGGTTCCCGATGCGCCCATCGAGCTGCTCGCCGCACGGTTGCGGCAGACGCTCGTCGGTGCAGGACTGTACGAGGTTCGCCCCATGCCATTCGTGAGCGGCGGGGAAGGTTACGTCCGCGTGCAGAATCCGCTCGCCGAGAACGAGGCGTATCTGCGCCGCAGCGTCATGGAGTCGCTGGCGAAGCGCGCGGAGTACAACCTGGCCCACATGCAGCCGAACATCCGGATCTTCGAGATCGGCAACGCGTTTACGCCATCGAGCCGGCGGCTGCCTCACGAGGAGGTGCGCGTTGCCGCGCTCATCATGGGTGCGCGCAGGCCGCCGCACTTCACCGATCCCAAGCCGCCGGCGTTCGACGAATGGGACGCCAAGGGCCTCGCCGAGCTGATCATCGAGACGGCATTCCCCCGGGGCAGGACCTCTCTCGTGCCTGACGAGGGCGACGTCCTTTGGCGTGTCGAAGTCGATGGTCGCCGCGTGGGCGAGGTCACGCGGGTCGCGCTCGACGCTCCAGTATGGGCGGCGCAAGCCTATGGCGTGGAGATCACGCTCGAGGTCGTTCCGTCCGGTGATGTGGCGGCGCCCGGGCAGTCGGCGTACGCGACATCGGACGCCGCCCGCGGGCCTGCGCCGGTCTCGCGCTTCCGGCCGCTTCCCGTTACGCCGGCGGCCGAGTTCGATCTCGCGCTCATCGTGCCGAACGACATGCCGGCGGCGAAGGTGGAGGACGTCATCCGCCAAAACGCTGGCGAGCTTCTCGAACACCTGGTGCTGTTCGACGAATTTCGAGGCACCGGCGTGCCCGAGGGGACGCGGAGCATCGCGTGGCGGTTGACGTTCCGCCATCCGGAGCGCACCCTTCGCGACAAGGAAGTCTCCGGGCGGAGAGAAAAGCTGCTGCGCGCCCTCGAGGAGGAGCTTGGTGTCAGACAGCGAACGGCCTGACCTCACGGCGTTTCGGGATCTCGCGCATCTCATCGGGCAGCTCGCCGAGGAGATGGCGGGGTGGCGCCGCCGAGCCCAGACGGCCGAGGCCCGGGTGAAGGAGCTCGAGGCGGAAGGGCCGCCGGCGAAAGGCTCAGGAAAACACAACGCCGCGCTCGAGCGGGAGAACGCGGAGCTCCGTGCCCGTCTCGATACCGCGAGGGACCGCGTCGCTCAATTGCTCGAGCGCACCCGCTTCCTGCGCCAGCAGGGCGAGAAGGGAGCAGCGCGATGAACGGTCGCAAGAGCAGCGTGCGCGTCACGATCGTCGGCGAGGAGTACACGATCCGCAGCGACGCGACCCCCGAGCACACCCGCGCCGTCGCCGAATACGTGGACCGGGCGATCCGCGAGCTGATGGACGGCGGCCACGTGGCCGAGACGCGTAAGGCGGCCATCCTCGCCGCCCTCCAGATCACCGACGACCTCTTCCGCGCCCGCGCCGACGCCGAGGAAATCGCCGAAGGCATGCGTCAGCTCAGCGCCGAGATTCGTCGCCGCCTCCCCCCGGCGAAGCGCGCGAGCGGAGAGATTCCCGTAGAGCGCTGACGCGCGTTGCCTTTTGTCGGGCCGGACCGTAGTTTCTCCCCGGTCACCGCGTTTGGCGTAGACCCAAGCGCCCTTTGTAGTTAGCCCGTTCCGTCACGCGCCCTTCGCCGGCGCAAGATCGAGCGGTGCCCTTCAGGGGGGCTGGATCGGCCCAACGGTGTTCTTCCCGACTCCGCGACGGAGCACTGTCGCGTTGGAGCATAAATACATGACCGATACCGCGATCTATGCCGCGCTGGGCGCGCTCGCCATCCTCGCCTCCGCGGCTTTTTTCTTTGTTGGCAGGGTGGCAGGGCGGAAGGGTGAGCGGAAGGCTCAGGCCGCCGCTCGAGCAAGCGCGGAGGAAACGGCCAGGCGGATCGTCGATGAGGCGCAGCGTGAAGCGGAAACGCTCCGCAAGTCGGCGGTGCTGTCCGGCAAGGAAGAGACGATCAAGCTTCGCGAATCCTGGGAGGGCGAAGCCGCCCGGCGACGCGAGGAGATCGAGCGGGCGGAGAAGCGGGTTCAGGAGCGCGAGACCGCCCTGGACCGCAAGTTCGACATCCTCGAGCAGCGCGACAAGGAGATCGGCCGTCGCGCGAGCGAGCTCGGCCGCAAGGAGAAGAGCGTCTCGGAGCGCGATGCCGAGCTCGACCGCATGCTCTCCGAGGAGCGCCGCCGCCTGGAGGCACTGGCGGGGATGTCCGCCGAGCAGGCGAAGGCGGAGCTGATTGGTCGCATGGAGGAGCAGGCGCGGGCGGACGCCGCCAACAGCATTCGTGAGATCCGTGAGACGGCGCGCCGCAACGCCGAGCGCGAGGCCAAGAAGATCGTTGCCCTGGCCGTGCAGCGGGTGGCGGCCGACCACACAGCCGAGATCACCGTGTCGTCCGTCGCGCTCCCGAATGACGAGATGAAGGGGCGGATCATCGGCCGTGAAGGGCGCAACATTCGCGCGTTCGAGCTGGCGACCGGCGTCGACGTCATCATCGACGACACGCCCGACACGGTCGTCGTCTCCGGCTTCGACCCCGTACGCCGCGAGGTCGCCCGCCTGTCGCTTCAGAAGCTCGTCGCGGACGGACGCATCCACCCGGGGCGCATCGAAGAGGTGGTCGCGAAATCGCGGAAGGAAGTGGAGCAGTCGATTCAGGAGATGGGCGAGCAGGCCGTGTACGAAGCGGGGATTCACGGTATGCACCCGGAGCTCGTGAAGCTCGTCGGACGGATGCATTACCGGACGAGCTACGGCCAGAACATCCTGCTGCACTCGAAGGAGGTTACCCATCTCGCCGGGATCATGGCGCAGGAGCTGTCGCTCGACGCGGCGATGGCCCGGCGTGGCGCCCTGCTGCACGACATTGGCAAGGTCCTGACGCACGAGCACGAAGGCACGCACGTGCAGCTCGGGGTGGAAGTGGCCACGAAGTACGGAGAGAATCCGCTGGTGGTGAACTGCATCGCCGCGCATCACGACGACGTGCCTCACGAGAGCGAGATCTCGGTGCTCGTGCAGGCGGCCGATGCGATCTCCGGCTCGCGCCCCGGCGCGCGTCGTGAGGCGTTCGAGACGTACGTCAAGCGCCTCGAGGGAATCGAGAAGATCGCCGGCAGCTACCGTGGCGTGGAAAAAGTGTTCGCCATCCAGGCGGGGCGGGAAGTGCGCGTCGTCGTCAGGCCCGACGAGGTGGACGACGTCCGCATGACATCGCTCTCCGAGGAAATCGCTCGGCGCATCGAGACTGAGCTTCAGTACCCGGGGCAGATCAAGGTCGTAGTCATCCGCGAGACGAGGGCGGTGGACTTTGCCCGCTGAGATCATCGATGGCACCGCCATCTCGGCGTCGATCCGCGCCGAGGTAGGGAAGCAGGTCGATACGCTTCGCGCGCGCGGCGTGCGCCCCGGGCTGGCGGTGATTCTCGTCGGCGACGATCCCGCGAGCCAGGTGTACGTGCGCATGAAGGGAAAGGCGTGCGAGGAGGCCGGGATGCATTCCGTGACGATGCGGCTCGATGCGTCGACCTCGCAGGCGGAGCTGCTCCGTCAGATCGATACGCTCAACGCCGACCCGACGATCCATGGCATCCTCGTGCAGATGCCGGTGCCGAAGCAGATCGATGCCGAGGCCGTCGTCAGGCGCATCCTGCCTGAGAAGGACGTGGACGGATTTCACCCGATCAACGTCGGCAAGGTGTTCATCGGTGAGCGCGATGGGTTCTCGCCGGCTACACCCGCCGGAGTGTTACAGCTCCTGCTGCGCAGCTCGGCCGATCCCGCCGGGAAGCATTGCGTCATCATTGGGCGCAGCAACATTGTCGGGAAGCCGATGGCGTCCCTTCTCGTGCAGAACGCGCCCGGTGGCAACGCGACGGTGACAGTGTGTCACTCCCGTACGCCTGACCTCGCCGAGCACGCGAAGCGCGCTGACATTCTCATCGTCGCGATCGGTCGCCCGAAGATGGTCACCGCCGACATGGTGAAGCCTGGCGCGGTGGTGATCGACGTCGGAGTTAATCGTGTGGATGATCCGTCGTCGAAGAAGGGCTATTCGCTGGTCGGCGACGTGGACTTCGAGGGCGTGCGCAAGATCGCCTCGAAGATCACGCCGGTGCCGGGCGGAGTCGGGCCAATGACGATCGCGATGCTGCTCTCCAACACGCTGCGCGCCGCAATGCGGATACACGCATGACACAGCGGCGCGGGCGCACTCTCGCGTCGTCGCGTGTGAGCGAGCCGAACCTGTTCGGCGAGGGCTCACCCCCGCGCGAAACGACCGAGCGCGCGGGTCGCACGCCGGGTCGCCTGCGTCCGCGGCCGGAAGACGTCGCCATCAGCGTCAGCGTGCTCAACAATCTCGCGCGCGAGATCGTGGAAGGTGCATTCCTTCCTCTCTGGATTCGCGGCGAAGTCACCGACTTCAAGGCGCACCGGAACGGCCACTGGTATTTCTGCCTTCGCGATTCGTCGGCGCAGGTTCGCTGCGTCGTCTGGCGGAGCGAGCAGTTCCGCATTCCCGCTCCGCCCGACGAGGGGATGCAGGTGCTCGCGTTCGGGCGCCTGACGGTCTATCCCTCGCGCGGCGACATGCGCTTCGTCGTCGCGAAGATGGAGGCGGAGGGCGATGGTCTGTGGCGCAAGGCGATGGAGATGGCAATGGCCCGTCTCCAGGCCGACGGCCTGCTCGCGCCCGAGCGCAAGCGACCGCTCCCGCGGTATCCGCGACGCATCGCGCTCATTACGAGCCCCGACGGGGCGGCACTCCGCGACATCATTGCCGTCGCACGGCGTCGCTGCGCGCTCGTGGAGCTCGTCGTCGTCCCGGCGAAGGTGCAGGGCGACGGCGCGCCCGAGGAGCTGGTCGCCGCCATCGAGCGCGTCTCGCGGTGGAGCGAGTGCGATGCGGTGATCGTCGGACGCGGCGGTGGCGCGCGCGATGACCTGTGGGCCTTCAACGACGAGCGCGTCGCTCGCGCCCTCGCGATGTGTCCGATCCCGACGATCTCGGCGGTCGGTCACGAGATCGACGTTACGCTCTGCGATCTCGTCGCCGATCTGAGAGCGGCGACACCGTCGGCGGCCGCCGAGGCGGCCATCCCCGTGCTCGCGGACATGCGCGAGGCGTTAGGCGGCTACGCGACGGCCTTGCAGGGCGCCATCGAGCGAACGTTGTCGAACGCCCGTGCCCGCCTCGAGCACGCAACGCGTGACATGGCGCGCGCGGCCCGCCGCACGACGGAGCATCACCGCGCGCGTCTGGAGACGCTGGCGGCGCGCCTCGATGTCCTGAGCCCGCTCTCGACGCTGGCCCGCGGCTACGCCGTCGCCCGCGACGCCGAGGGCCGAACACTGTCGACCGTTGACGATTTCACAGTGGGCGAGAGCTTCAAGCTGCTGTTGCGAGATGGTGTGTTGGGCGCGCGCACCGAGACCAAAAGCCGCCGCCCCCTCGACACCATCGACACCCTCGATACCCCCGACACCCTCGACGCATGACCTTCGCCTCCCACCTCACCCGCCTCGACGCCATCGTCGCCGAGCTGGAACGCAACGACCTGCCGCTCGACCGTGCGCTCGAGCTGTTCGAGGAAGGCATCGCGCGGGTGCGGAGCGCTTCCGAAGGGCTCGCGCAAGCCGAAGGGCGTGTGCAGCAGCTTCTCGAGCAGGCCGATGGGACGTTCCGGCTCGATCCGCTTGGCGGCTGACGAAGCGCCCGCATCACTCGCGGCCGCGCAGCGGACAATCGAGCAGGCGCTCACCGAGGTCTGCGATCGTGGGCTCACCGGTGTTCCAGCCGCGATCGCCGACGCGGTGCGATACAGCATGCTCGGCGGGGGCAAGCGGCTTCGGCCGCTGCTGGTGTGGGCCGTCTACCGTGCCGCCGGTGGGGAAGGGGACGCGAGCCTGCTCGCCGCGTCGGTCGAGATCGTGCACGCGTACTCACTCGTCCACGACGATCTCCCGTGCATGGACAACGACAGCGTGCGGCGAGGACGCCCAACGGTCCACCGCGTCTACGGCGTGACCACCGCCACGATCGCGGGTGTGACGATGGTCCCCTTCGCCGCGCGTACGGCGCTCGCCGGCGCGCGCGCACTCGGGTTGCCCCTGGAGGCATGCGGCAGCATCGTTCGACAGTTGATGCGGGCGTCGGGCGCGGGGGGCATGGTGGGCGGACAGCTGCTGGATCTCGAAGGAGAGGGGAAGGCGTTGACGCTCGCGGATCTCGAGCAGATCCACCGCGCGAAGACGGGTGCGCTCATCGCCGCATCGGTGCGCATCGGAGCCACGGCCGCGGGCGCGAGCGGTTTCCGCGCCGAGGCACTCGATCGCTATGGGGAATCGGTGGGCCTCGCGTTCCAGATCGCCGATGACGTGCTCGATGCGACGGCAACGTCCGAGCAGCTCGGCAAGACTGCCGGCCGCGACGCGGCGCTCGGCAAGGTGACGTATCCCGGACTGTTAGGCGTCGACGGCGCGATCGCGCGAGCGAGCGAGCTGGCGGACGAGGCCTGTCAGGCGCTCGACGAGGTGCAGCTGTTGACGCCCGAGCTCGAGCACCTGGCGCGCTTTTCTGTTTCGCGCCGGAGCTGATTTTTTTTTGAACCGCAAAGGCCGCAAAGGGGCGCGGAGGTTTGAAGTGCCGCAGATGAACGGAGAACACGCAGATCCTTTGGCGACTCGTGGACGCCTCCGTGCGAGTGAAGCACCCAAAGCTTTTGTTAGCAGCTACGCGTAGCCAGTCCCGTCGCCGGAGCCATCGGAGTATTCTGCGTTCATCTGCGGCAATTCAAACCTTCGCGGCCCTTTGCGGCCTCTGCGGTTCAAAACGGCCCCGCGCACCAGACTAACTTGTAGTAGATGACCAGAATCCGCTGAGACATGTCGATCCTCGCTCGCCTCGAATCCACAGCTGACCTCAAGCCGCTCACTCGCGACGAGCTGCGCGCGCTCTCGGCCGAAATCCGCGAGACGCTCATTGATTCGTGCTCGCGCACCGGGGGGCACATTGGTGCGGGGCTCGGCGTCGTCGAGCTCGCCGTGGCGCTGCACCATGTCTTCGACACCCCGGTGGATCAGCTCGTCTGGGACGTCGGCCATCAAGGCTATCCGCACAAGCTGCTCACCGGGCGCCTGCGCCAGATGGAGACGCTCCGTCAACAGGGTGGCATCTCCGGCTTCCTCAAGCGCTCCGAGAGCGAATACGACACCTTTGGCGCCGGCCACGCCGCCACCGCCATCTCGGCCGCACTCGGCATGGCGGCCGCGCGCGACATTCGGGGCGAGAAGTTCAAGGTGATCGCTGTCGTCGGAGACGGCGCGCTGACCTGTGGGCTCTCCTACGAAGGGCTGAACAACGCCGGCGCCTCGGACCGGGACATCCTCGTCGTGCTGAACGACAACGAGATGTCGATCGCGCCTAACGTCGGTGCCATCTCGCGCTACCTCGGCTCGGTACAGCGCAATCCGATCTATAACCGCGTGCGCAGCGCCATCGGCAATATCGTCGACGAGCTGCCTGGACCGCTGTCGGCCGTCGGAGGTTTCGTCCGGAAGTGGGAGGAATCAGTCAAAACGTTCCTCACGCCCGGAGTGCTGTTCGAGGAGCTCGGCTTCCGGTACTTCGGTCCGATCGATGGGCACGACATCGACGCCCTCGTCGAGACCCTCGCAGCCGTGCGGGATCTCGAGACGCCGCGACTGGTGCACGTGATCACGCAAAAGGGAAAAGGCTTTCCCGCCGGGGCGCATGACGAGAAATGGCACGCGCTTCCACCGGGGCACGATCCCGCCACCGGCAAACAGATCAAGCAGGCGTCGGCGAATCCGGCGTACACGGCGGTGTTCGGCAAGGGATTGACCGAGCTCGCCAGCGAGCGCGGGGACATCGTCGCGATCACCGCGGCGATGCCCACTGGAACGGGAACCAACCTCTTTCACCGGGCTCATCCGGACCGCTTCTTCGACGTCGGTATCGCCGAGGGGCATGCAGTCACCTTCGCCGCCGGAATGGCCACGCGTGGCGTGCGCCCCGTCGTCGCCATTTACTCGACGTTCCTCCAGCGCGCATACGACAACGTCATTCACGACGTTGCCATTCAGCATCTCCCGGTCACGTTCTGCATGGACCGCGCAGGGCTCGTTGGCGAAGATGGCCCGACGCACATGGGGCTGTACGACATCGCCTACATGCTCGCCGTGCCTGGCATGACGGTGGCCGCCCCAATGAACGGCCGAGAAATGCTCGCCCTCCTGCGTACCGCCGTCTCGCACGACGGACCGTTCGCGATTCGCTATCCACGCGACGCGGCGCCCGACACCGTCCCGCCTATGGCGGACATCGAGCCCGTCCCATACGGAACGTGGGACGTCGTTCGCAAGGGCGCCGACTTCGCCATCCTCGCGACGGGGACGATGGTTCTTCCATCGCTCGAAGCCGCGGAAAGCCTCGCTCCCTCCGGCATCGATGTCACCGTCGTCAATTGCCGCTTCCTCAAGCCATACGATGCGCTCACGCTCGCGGGCGTCCTCGCCGACCACAAGCAGATCCTCGTCGTGGAAGAGGGAACCGTCGTCAACGGCTTCGGCGCATTGATGACGCGGGTCATCGAGCAGCTCGATCACACTGTCCGCGTCGGTACGCACGGCGTTCCCGACTGTCTGATCGAGCAGGCCCCGCGCAAGGCGCAACTCGCCGCCGTGGGGCTCGATGCGGCAGGCATCGCGCGTCGCGTTCGCGCGCAGCTCGAGAGCGAGGCGCTCACCGGGTGACACGGCTCGGCGTCGTCGGCAACCGGCGCTACGAGGGCCTTCCCGCGATCCTGCGCACCATCGCGCGCAGGGCGCCCTCGCTGGGCATGACGGTGGCGTTCGAGCGTGGGCTCGCCGACGTGGCCGGCGAGGGCGAGCTGATCGAGGATGGGAGTACCGTCGACGCGCTGATCACGCTCGGGGGCGACGGCACCATGCTGCGTGGCGCGCGCTTGTTAGGCGGGCGTGAGGTTCCCGTGCTCGGGATCAACATTGGACGCCTCGGCTTCCTGACGGCGTGCGGACAGGACCACCTCGAGCGGGCGCTCGAGCGACTGGCGACGGGTGATTACATCGCCGAGACCCGGATGCAGCTCGAGGCCCACGCGGAGACGGTTCGCGGAGAGGAGCGGCGCAGCTGGCTCGCGCTCAACGATGTCGTCCTCCACAAGGGAGGGTTCGCGCGAGTCGTGAGGCTGCGCGTCATCGTCGACGGCGAGGACGTCAGTGTCTACGCGGCCGATGGCGTCATCATCTCGACCCCGACCGGTTCCACCGCCTACAACCTCTCCGCCGGCGGCCCGGTCGTCCTGCCGACCCAGCCGCTCATCATCACCACGCCGATCTCACCGCACACGCTCGGCATCCGCCCGCTCGTCGTTCCCGCCGACTCGGAGCTGGTCGTGCGCGCGGAGGATGGTCCGGATGAGCTTTTGGTGACGGTCGACGGACAGGTCGGGACGATGTTCGCGCCCGGAGATTCACTCGTGGTGCGACGAGCGGAGGCGTCGGTCATCTTCGTGCGATTCCCCGAGAACTCATTCTTCTCCGTGCTCCGCCGCAAGCTCGGCTGGGGCGGGCTGCGGGAGCGCGACGAGGGCGCCTAGTGCTCACCGAGCTGCGAATTCGCAACTTCGCCATCATCGAGTCGCTGACGCTCCCGCTCGCTCCGGGATTCAACGTGCTCTCCGGCGAAACGGGCGCGGGCAAGTCCATCATCGTCGGCGCCCTCGGCCTTTTGCTCGGAGAGCGAGCGAGCGCGGACCTGATCCGTACCGGCGCCGATCGCGCCGTCGTCGAAGGAGTGTTCGACGTCGGCGAAGAGACCGAGGTCGCGCGCATGCTCGACGATCGCGGCATCGAGCTCGAGGAGGGACGGGTCGTTCTTCGACGTGAGATTGCCGTTGCCGGCCGTACGCGCGCGTGGATCAACGACACGACGACCACCGCGGCCGCGCTGGCGGAGATCGGGCGGGCGCTCGTCAACCTGCACGGTCAGCACGAGGCCCAGGCGTTGCTCGATGAGGAGTCGCAGCGCGCGATCCTCGACGCATTCGCCGGCGCGACCGAGCAGGCATCGAAAGTCGCGTCCGCTCACCGCTCCCTGTCCGACACGACACGCGAGATCGAGACGCTGGCCGCTCGCCGCGCCGACGCCGAGCGACGGGCCGACTACCTGCGCCATGTCGTTCGTGAGATCGATGAGGCGAAGCTGCACGAAGGCGAAGACGTTACGCTCGAGGAGGAAGCGCGGCGCCTGGAGAATGCCGATGAGCTGCGGTCGTCGGCGGCCGGGATGGTGGCCCTGCTCGACGGAAGCGACGAGGCCGTGCTTCACGCCGTCGCCCAGGTGCAGCGCATGCTCGCCCACGTCCAGAAGATCGACCCATCAGCCAGCCGCCTTCAGGAGCTGCTGGATGGCGCGTTCTACTCGCTGGAGGAGCTGGCGCGCCAGCTGTCGGAGTACGAGGAATCGATTGACCTCGATCCGGCGCGCCTCGGCGAAGTGCAGCGGCGGCGCGACCTCCTCTTCCGCCTCACGAAGAAGTACGGCCCGACGATCTCGGACGCGCTTCGCGTCGCTCGTGAGGCGCGCGAAGAGCTCAGCCTCGTCGACGGCGCCGGATTCGATCTGAAGGCGCTCGAGGCGCGGCGCGAAGAAGCGCGGACGCGACTCGCTGAGGAAGCGCGACGTCTCACCACGCTGCGCACGGCAGCGGCCGAACGCCTGTCGCGCGCCGTGGACGAGGTGCTACCCGACCTCGGCATGGAGAGCGGCCGCTTCACCGTGAAGCTGACGCCGCGCGACCCCATCCAGCCGACGGGTGCCGAGGACGTGCAGTATCTGGTGACGCTCAACGTCGGGCACGAGGCCAGGCCACTCGCCAAGGTGGCATCGGGCGGCGAGCTCTCGCGCGTGATGCTGGCGCTCAAGACGATCCTCGCGCGCCTCGATCAGGTGCCGACGCTCGTCTTCGACGAGGTGGACGCCGGCATCGGTGGGCGCGTCGGTCTTCAGGTGGGCGAGACGTTGCGCCGCGTCGCGCAGCACCATCAGGTCTTCGCCATCACACATCTCCCGCAGATCGCCGCGCGCGCGCACCATCACATTGTGGTGACGAAGGGCGCGCGCAGCGGCGTGACGGCGGCCGACGTCACCGTCCTCTCGGCCGACGATCGCGTCAGCGAAATCGCCCGCATGCTTGGCGGCGACGCCGAGAGCGAGATCTCACGCGCGCACGCGAGAGAACTGCTGCAGACGGCGGCCAAAGGTGGTCAAGGTGGTCAAGGTGGTCGAGGTAGTCGAGGGGCGCGGGGGGCTCGGGGCCGCTGAGCGGTGAAGTTCCCTTGATCACCTCGACCACCTCGACTACCTCGACCGCCTTTAGAACACCCACACCCGCACGTTCATCACCCCGACGCTCACCTTCGGCGTCTTTCCTCCGCTTCCGCGAATCGACTCGCCGTACTGCATCACGATCTCGAGGGGAATGCGCGAGCGACCGCGCGCGGCGGAGGCGACCGTCGAGAAGCCGAGTCCGATCGAGAGGCGATCTTCGCGCTGCTCGGTTTCCTGATCGAGGATCGATGCATCGAGCGTCACCGGCTCGCCGAGATCATCGGTGACGTTGAACGTTCCGGTGTGGCGATCCGTGGCCTTCCTCCGTACGCGGTATTGAACCATCGCCGAGAAGAAGTCGCCGAGCGCGAGGCGCGGTGTGACCTCGGCGTCGATCACGTCGCCGAGGTCACGCTCGACTTCGTGGCGCCGCCAGTACGGCGCGAAGAGCTGATG